>CAYNKW010000507.1:0-2740 GCA_964397845.1 uncultured Anaerolineae bacterium | reverse complement strand
TTCGTATCCTTGAGCTTGTAAATAGAGTTTCTCTAGCTTTTGTTGCTTCCGGACCTTTTCCAACTTCGCGGCCACGTCCCGATAACCAGATCGTCGTTTCTCTAACTCCTCGAAGGTCTGCAATGCGTCTCGCCAGTGCTTCTGCTCAAAATGCCGCCCAGCATCCTGATAAAGGCGTGCAAGTTCAAGTTTTTCTTGAGCCTCAGCGAGTCGTTGTTTGACGGAGTCCCAATCAAAGTCCAACTTGGGTTTCTGCAAATCCAAGAGGCTCTTCAATGTCTCAACTACTCGTTCCCACTCGGACTTCTGCTGGTATTCGTCGGCCTCGCCCAGAAGCCCTTCAATCTCCGCCCATTGTCTGGCTTCCTCCAGCTTCGCCGGGGCATTGGGGTGGTCAGGGTCATCACGCATAACCGCTTCAAGTTCCTCGACGGCCTTCGCCCAATCCCCCTTTTCGTAGTATTCCAGCCCTCTTTCATATTTGGGCTTGGCTCTTCGACGCTTCTGTGCTTCCTTCAGCAAACCGTAGGCATCAGGATACTCTGCATTCACCCCTATTATTTCTTTCAGCAAGTCAATGGCTGTCGGCCAGTCCCTTTCGTCAAAGGCTGCCTGAGCTTGCCTAAAGAGCTGATCTAGTTCCTTTGATTCTGTCATCCAACTGCGCTCCTAGAGGTCAATGCAAACAGGCCTTATCAGGCCAACTCATCCTGAAAGGCTCGTTTCACTGTGGTGGAAAAGAATGTTGAGATTCCTGTTAGGACAACCAAAGACACTGGCCGCGAACCATCACACTGGTTCAGTCGTTCAAGTATCTCGCATTTGCCGCGCGGCACAGCGCCAGGTTCTGGAGACATCATTGCTCTCTTTTCTCCATTCGTGATATATCAAAACTTACCTGAGTGACAGACTATTCTCGGTCAAACAAGCAAGGCCGACACCCTATCATCTGACCAGATGCGGCTGCAATCTGCAAAAGACTACGTTGTTGTAAACGGCTTTAGACTCTCCCCCCCAGAAGATGCATGCGTGGCAACTGTCAAGTTTCCTTTGTCAAGCTGAGTGACAAAGGTAACAGAGAAACAATACCAACCAAGGCTGGCATGACGATGAAACTCATATACTATTATACATCACTTCACTTAAAATGTAAAGAGCTTTTCAGCGAGGCGCGACAAAAGTGTGCCATCTAGCGGGGATCAGAGCGTCTTTGGCGAAGCCTCTCCGCCGTACACCGCCTCCAACCCCGGCACGATCGTTGCCCAATCGAACCGCACCGCCACGAACTCGCGGGCGGCCTGGCCCAGCGCGGCCCGGTGCGCCGGATCGCGGAGCAGCGCGACGACGACGCGGGCAAAGCCGGCCGGCGCGTCGGCGATGAGCAGTTCCCGCCCTGGCGTCGCGCCCAGCCCTTCGGTGGCGGAAGGCAGGAAATTGGCAGTTGTTCCCGTGTTGCAGGAGGTCAACAATGACAGAACCACTTACCTGGGCAGAGCGTGTCGCGGGAGCGATACGGCATTCTAGCACACGACACATCGGCGTGGTGCAGGTGTACTATCCGATTCTGGAAGGGTCAGGTTTGCGTGCTACCGTCAACGATGTATGTTCAGGATGGAGGAAGGTCGACGTGGAACGTTTGCCCTTCATCTATCACTTGCTGGCAGGCAATCGCACCGGCGTCACGCTGCCGGTATTCAACCTGGAAACCATCGTAGACATGCTGCACCTATCACAAAGAAGGTGAGAGGCAAACTCAGAGGGGAATGTATTGCTGGTACTCGACTGGCTGCCCTGCGTCGCGGACCAGGTTCTCCAGCAGGCGATGGACGATGAGGGGTTCGGTGGCGGAGAGATAGAGCGTCTCCTCGGTCGTGACCTCTTTGGTCTTCTTTTTGCCTTCGATCAATCGGTGGCGCAGGTAAACGAGTTTAAGCGCGGGCCGGGGGCGCAGGCCGTGGTGCAGCCATCCGGTTTGGATGCTTCGAATGTAGGCTGGTTTGACAAAAGCATACCACCAGCCCTTCTCCTCCTTCGGCGACTGGGCGACCAGCCATATCTGGCTGAGAGGGATGCGTGCCATGACGATGTGCTCACGGGTCTCCATGGTGGCAAAATCGGCCGCCGCCTCGACAAAGTACTGCCGGTTGTTCCGCACCTGAAAGACGCCGGTGGTTCGGACGGGGGTCTTTTCATCCGCTTCGATGGCAGCCACGCCGGGCGGCAGGTGCGCTGCCAACGACTCGTCCCCACGGAAGCGGATGTACCGCTGCTGCCGGGCGAGCAGCATGACACCTGTCAGGATGAGGCCAGTGGTGCTCAGCGCCAGGGCATAGGGCCAGGCCGCCGTGCGGCGGGCGACGATCAAACACAACACCCCAACGAGCAGGGGCCAATAGCCCAGCGCCAACGGCCCGATCCGGTGCCGCCACAAGCGGTAGCCCAGCCAAAGTAACCCACCCCATAAACTCACGCTTTCTTCTCCTCCCCCCTCATGCCTTGCGTGTCACCCACAGGATGCGCAGGCTCTCGTCGTCCGCCGGATCAAAGGTGAAGCAGGCATTCAGTTCAAGCTGCTGTTTCGCACAGAAAAACGCGGATTTGCGAAACCTTGCCTTTGAGCGGCTTTCTCAGCCATGATTATACCATCAATGGTGGAGGGGGGCAATCACAGGGCAATCGCATCTAAAGTGCCACATTTGTCTGGAGAGCGAGGTGAGGTATAATAATAGAGGCTTTCATT
>CAYNKW010000506.1:0-2740 GCA_964397845.1 uncultured Anaerolineae bacterium | reverse complement strand
TGGGACAAAAACCTCGGAGGTCTGAGCGATGCCCCAAAATATTGAGAAGATACATGTGGAGGGTGTCCGATGGCCGAGCAAATAGACCACCTCGCTAAACATCGTGAAAAGATTGACAAAATCAATCTGCAAATCCTGGATCTGCTGTGCCAACGAGGGGAGATTGTCCAAAAGATTGGTCACGTCCATGCTGCCCACGGAGATCAGTTTTTTCACCCGGAGCGAGAGAGCGAGATGCTGGCAACCCTTGTGGCTCACAACCGTGGGCCATATCCCGACGACGTAATCGCTCATCTTTTCAAAGAGATATTTAAGGCTTCTCTCCATTTGAAAGAGCAGCAGCAAATTCAACATCTGCTCAGTCGTAAGAGCAGAAGGACTGAAATTGAACCGGTACAGGTCCAGGATTTGGTTGTGGGCACCGGAAATTTTACAATTATTGCGGGTCCCTGCTCGGTGGAAAGTCTGGAACAGCTTACCTCCGTGGCGGATACGTTGGCTCGCTACGGCCTGCGCTTTATGCGAGGCGGGGCCTACAAGTTCCGCACGTCTCCGTACTCCTTTCAGGGGCTGGGAGAGATCGGACTCGAATATTTGTATGAAGTAGCGCAGCGCTTCGGATTGATCACTGTCAGCGAGATCATGGACACCCGTGACATAGATCTTTTCTGTCGCTACGTTGATGTCCTGCAAATCGGTGCTCGCAATATGTACAATTCACCTCTGCTACAGGCTGTCGGCGAGACCGGAAAACCTGTTTTGCTCAAACGAGGCATGATGTCAACGGTTGAGGAACTCTTGCTGGCAGCAGAGTACGTGTTGCTGGAGGGTAACACCAACGTAATTCTCTGTGAGCGGGGTATTCGTACCTTTGAACCCTGGACTCGGAATACGCTTGACCTGGCAGGTGTAGCACTGCTGAAGCAGGAGACTTGTCTCCCCGTCATTGTGGATGTCAGTCACTCATCAGGTCGTCGCGATATTGTCACACCTCTGGCGTGTGCTGCTCTGGCGGTTGGTGCTGATGGGATTATGGTGGAAGTGCACCCCGCCCCGGCAGTGGCCCGCTCTGATAATAGGCAACAGCTCGATTTGGAACAATTTGAGCAGTTGTTGGCCACCATTCGCCGTTGAAGGTAGCATCCCACCCGACGTACGAGAGGTGAAAATGACCCCCTCCCGCCCCCCCATTACCGGTACAACCCACACCCTGCCTTTCGACAAGCTCTCGCCGCGCGACTTTGAGCGGCTGTGCCTGTGGCTGGTCGAGCGCGAGGGGTACGAGCGGGCCGGGCACCTGGGCGCGGCGGGCAGCGAAGCGGGCCGCGACGTCGTCGCCTGGCGCGAGGGGGAACTGTGGGCCTTCCAGTGCAAGCGGGTGCGGCGCTTTGGTCCCAGGAACGCACTGGCCGAGGTCGAGAAGATACTGGCCTTACCAGGTGGCGAGCGCCCGGTGGGACTGGTGTTCCTCGTCACCTGCGACGTGTCTGCCAATACCCGCCGGCAAGCCCGCGAGCGCTGCGGTCAGGCCGGACTGGCCTGTAACTTCTGGAGCGGCACCGAACTCGACGAAAAGGTCAAGCGCCACCCGGACATCGTGGAGGAATTCTTTGGCGGCACAATCATCCACGAAGGCCTGTTCGCCGCTGTCCCCGCCATGCCTCCCCACTTTGTCGGTCGCGACGATCTTGTGGCCGGCCTGGTCGCCCGTCTCACCTCCGGCAAAGCTCAGTACTTTGCCCTCGAAGGCTTGCCCGGCGTGGGCAAGACGACGCTGGCCGTCGCCCTGGCCCACGACCGGCGGGTCTTGAGCCACTTCGAGGGCGGCGTGCTGTGGGCCAGCCTGGGGCCAGGTGAACAGGCCGACCCGATGCGCGCCCTGGGGGCCTGGGCGACTGCGCTGGGGCAAGAGATCTCCCACCTGCTCACGCTGGACGAACGCCAGGAAGCGGTCAAAACGCTCATCGGCCAGCGCGGCCTGCTGCTGGTGATTGACGACGCCTGGGACGTCGAGGCGGCGGCGGCCTTGCGCTGCGGCGGCCCCAACTGTTGCCACCTGCTGACCACCCGCGACCAGGGGATTGCCCGGGCCTTTGCCGGACCAGCCCAGGCCCAAAGCGTGTCCCCACTCGACGACGACCCGGCCTACCAATTGCTGCAGCAGCTCGCTCCCAAAGCGTGCGCCGCCGGCCCGGCAGCCGCTAGAGGGCTGGTCCAGGCGGTGGGCGGCTTGCCGCTGGCCCTGGCACTCCTGGGCGGCTACCTGGCTGCCCCCGAGCGCAGCTATTTCCCTGAACTTGGTGCCGCCGCGCTGGCCGAGGTAGCCGGCCCGAGACGCCGCCTGGCACTGGCCCAAAAGCGGCTGGCAGGACGGGGCGGCGAGATGACCCTGCAGGGAACGATTGCCTTGAGCTTTGAAGATCTGCCGCCAGGAGCGGTCGCCGCCTTCCACGCCCTGGGCGCCTTTGCCCCCAAGCCGGAACGGTTCAGCCGCGAAGCGGCAGAGGCCGTGGCCGAGACCGGCGCCGCGACGCTGGCACTGCTAGCCGCGCGCAACCTGGTGGAGGTGGAAGGGGAGAGCCTGGCCCTGCACCAGATCCTGGCCGACGTGGCCCGAACGCGGCTGGGCGACCGTGCCAGGGCGCGCCATCGCCGCTACTACCTGGCGCTGGTCAACAGAGACCGTCAAGATTGGCGGCCGATCGAGGCGCTCTATGGACAGATCAAGTGGGCCTGGCAG
>CAYNKW010000505.1:0-2750 GCA_964397845.1 uncultured Anaerolineae bacterium | reverse complement strand
TGGGGAAGTGGAGCGGCTTGCTTGGCCTTTTTCGGGGATTGGTCACCATCCCTGCTCCCATCCTCGGTGGGCTTATATGGGATAATCTCGACCCGGCCTATGTATTTCTCATCCCCATAGTAGTGGATCTGCTGTTCAAGATCCCTCTGCTGACCACGATACCAGAGACGTTGAGTAAGGCAGCTAAGGAGGAAGCTGATGGCTGGAATGCCCCACCTCACGTTTGAGGATCGTTGCATCATCTCCTGCGGGATGTTGCACCCAGAGATGACCTGTCTGATGGGGACTGGTTTTCTGAATCCACGCCGGATCTTTTTTACGCCGCCGGGCTTGCATGCCTTGCCGGACAGACTGGAAACGTATCTTCTCAAGAGACTGGCGCAGGTTCGGGAATGGTGCCCCGATCACAAGATTATCGTCGTGTATGGAAAGAAGTGCTATGTCAACGTTGACGAGCCGCTCAGGCGAGTGGACTCGATCTTGCAGGCGGCAGGCCAGGGAATCGTCAGGGTGCAGGGGGACTATGGCTACGACATGCTGGCCGACTTTGAGGATCGGCAGCGCATCAGCGGGGGAAGGGAGAACAAGATCCTGTGGTTTACGCCGGGCTGGCTCAGGAGTTGGAAGGTAGTCTATCAGAAGTACTTTGGTTGGGATGAGGCAGATGCCAACGCAAACTTTCCCGGTTTCTACGACAAGATCATCATCCTGGACGCCCTCGACGTCGCCGAAGAGTATATGACCCAACACGCTGAGGAGATTCTTGAATTATTTGATTGGACGGGCCTGGTGGTGGAATTCAACCCCGTCACCCTCGACCGTTTCAAGGGATTGCTGACGGATGCTTTGTCTCCGGCATAAAGGTAATCAGAGATGGGTGTCATAACTGCGCAGGTCAGCCTCTATCCGCTGCGGCAGGCCTCAATTGGCCCGGCCATCCGAGGTGCGGTGCGTGTCTTTCGCAAGTATGGCCTGGAAACCCGTACAGGCGAGATGAGCACGCTGGTGTGGGGAGAGGAGCGGGTGATCTTTGACGCCCTGCAGGAGGCGTTCCACCAGGCCGCAGAGCGCGGAGACACAGTGATGACGGTCACTATCTCGAATGCCTGTCCTGAACCCGATGGGTCGTGATATGGCACGCGAGGATATCGTCTTCGACGAACAGGCTGCTGTCCATTACGAGGACTGGTACGAGACGCCAGAGGGACGGCGGGCCGACGTGTTGGAGAAAGCAACGCTGCGTTGGCTGTTGGAAGGCTTCTCGGGCGCTCAAAGTATCCTGGAGGTGGGATGCGGCACCGGGCACTTTGCCCGCTGGCTGAGCGACCCAGGGCTGGCGGCCGTGGGATTGGATTGCTCGGCGCCCATGCTGGCTGAGGCAAAGGCGTTGAACGGCGTCCCGCTGGTGATGGGCGATGCCCATCGGCTTCCCTTCGCCGACGGCGCGTTCGATCTGACGGCGCTCGTTACCACGCTGGAGTTCCTGGAGCGGCCTCGGGAGGCGCTGACAGAGGGGCTGCGGGTGGCCCGGCGCGGGCTAGTCCTGGGCGTGCTCAACCGGTGGAGTCTGCTCGGCTTGAAGCGTTGGCTGGCGGGCCTCTTTAGGTCAACAATCTACGACGCTGCGCGTTTCTACGGCGTGGGCGAGTTGAAGCGATTGCTGCGGTTGGTTGGGGGCGAGAGGGCACGCATCGTGTGGCATACCACCTTGTTCCCCCGAGGGTGGCCGTGGCTGCAGACGCATCTCCCCTGGGGAGGATTTATCGCTATGGCTCTGCTTCTGTCAGAGAACGAGTTAGAAGAGGTTGGTTCCCCCGGAATCCCAAAAGAAAGTATTGAGAGTGTATGGAGGTAGCACGATGAAAGCTACAAGATGGGTGCTGGTGGGATTGGTGAGTCTGCTGGTCGCCGGCTGCGCGTCGCCTACCTTGCTGCCTCCGACGCTGATTGTCGTGCCAACGCGCACATCTACGCCGGCACTGACCGTCACGCCAACGTACACATCTACGCCGACGGTCGCGCCACCACCGACGTCCACCGTCGCCCCAACCTCGACCCGTTCGATGGACTCAGGGCAAGCCCGTCCTACGCTGGTGGCAACTGCAACACCCGTGCCGACTATCACGCCAACTCCCGTCCCAACCGAAACATCTACCCCGACTCCCACACGGGAGCTGGTGCCTACCGGGGTTGCCGGAGGGTTGACCATTACTATTCTCTACGATAACAACGAGTACGACGAGCGCCTGGAGACGGCCTGGGGCTTCTCCTGTCTGGTGGAAGGGCTGGAAAAGACCGTCCTCTTTGATACGGGCGGCGACAGCGCTATGTTGCTGCGCAACATGCGCACGTTGGGCATTGACCCCCGGGATGTGGACGTGGTCGTTATCTCGCACATCCATTATGACCACCTCGGCGGGCTGGCCGGCTTTCTGGAGGAGAACCATGGGGTCACCGTTTACCTACCCCAATCTCTTCCCGAAAGCATCAAAGACGATGTGAGGGGAACGGGAGCAGAGCTCATCGAGGTGCACGGGTCGGTGAGAATCTGCGAGAATGTCTACTCGACGGGGGAACTCGGAGACCTGATAAAGGAACAATCCCTGGTGATCGAGACGGTGCAGGGGTTGGTAGTCATAACCGGCTGCGCCCATCCAGGGGTGGTGAACGTGATCAGGGAGGCCAAGGGGTTGAGAGGCGGCGATGTCCATCTGGTGCTGGGCGGTTTTCACCTGTGCTGGATGAATGTC
>CAYNKW010000504.1:0-2757 GCA_964397845.1 uncultured Anaerolineae bacterium | reverse complement strand
TAGCCCACGATGCGGCTGGTGACGACGACGCGGTTGGCGGCGTGCCGATCGGCGAAAGCCTCCACCCGTTGGACGATCCTTTCCCTGTCGGCCAGGAAAGTCGCTTCGTCGAGGCCGTCGAGCAGCAGCAGGGCGTGGCCGGTGGCCAGAGCGCGGTCAAAGAGGCCGGCCAGGCCGGGCAGGTCCGCGGCGGTAAAATAACGGGGCAAGAATTCGCCCAGTGACAGCTCCGGCTCGTCACGGAGGGCATCGGCATAAGCCGCGACCGGCAGGATGATGGGCAGCAGGCCGGCCTCCAGGCCCAGCTTCTTTTCAGCCCAGCCTTCGGCCAGGCCCAGGGCCAGGTATTTGAGGAAGGTGCTCTTGCCGGCGCCGGGGTCGCCCAGAATGACCAGGCGGGCGTGTTCGCGCAGGGCATCGGCGGCAGTAATTCGCTCCTGCCGTGCCCGGCGCTCCGTCTCTTCGATCTCTCTGACCGTGATCCGTCCCCGGCTGTCCAGTTCCTCCCGTTCCTGCCAGGCCGCCTCTCGCACCCGCTCCGGGCCGCCGGTGGGAGCGGCTCGCAGGGCAACGTATATTTCGGCCAGGGGGAGCATCACCGGCTTGCGGGTTTGTAGAATACCCCGAAAGTCGAGCCAGCGGTAGGTGTTGGCCAGGTGAGCCAGGTAGCGTTGGTGAAGGGCGATCAGTTTCTGGGGGGCGATCATCTCTGCACCGGCGGCCAGGCGCAGTTCGTAGGCGCTGATCCGGCGGCGCACGGCGTCCAGTTCGCGGCGAAAACGGGCGTGCAGTGGGGCGCTCAGGCCGGGGGAGCGAAGGCGTTCTTCGTACCCCGCGGCCTGCCGGCGCAAGGCGGCCACTTCCTCTTTGGTAGGGACCCGCTCCGGGGCCACGCCGGAGAGGGCACGGTCGAAAAGATAGCTGTCGCTGCGCCAGCCCCAAAAGTCGCCAGCCTGGAAGGGCAACTCGCCCAGCGTAGCCGGCCGCACCCAGAGAACGAGGGAATAGGGCACGCGGGCCAGCGTCTCGCGGCCCAGGTTGAGGGCGCGGATGGCCTGAGCGCGCTCGCCGGCTGGCAGATCGTCCAGGCCGGTGGCAAAGATAACGGCCGGGCGGCCGGGTGGCCGCAGGGCCGCCAGGTGGCCGGGCAGGTTGAGGTTTTCCGGGGTAAAGTTGAAAGCCAGGCGGGCAAACTGCCCGCCCAGGAGACGGCGCAGCGCACCTGTTACCCCGGCCTCGACGGCGGCATCGCCCGCCGCGGCGATGAGCAGGCAAGGGGTCTCGGTCGCGTGCCGCAGATGGGTGGCCATGCTGTTCAGTTGGCGGTCGAGCGTAGGTTGGTCGTTCATGTGGTGCTTGTTAACCCTTGCGAAGGCTTGTAACCTTCGCAAGGGTAGCTGCTTACTCTTACTTTAACAGGGGCAGCAGCGCGCTGTGGACGTCATACCACAGGTCGTCGTTGCGGTAGCTCAGGACATAGTTGCCCAGCAAGAGTTCGGCACCCTCGCCGGTGGCCGTCGGCACGTCGTGGGTCTGGAGCACGTCCAGGAGTATCTGACGGTAGGTCGGGTTGAGGCCGGCGGAGAGATCGCGGCGCAGGGCGTAGACGGCCTCCCAGGCAACCTCCTCGCCGATGCGAGAGCGGCCGGCCAGTTCGGCCTCGGTGACGGCGCGGCGCATGAGGCGGACGATTTCGCGCAAAATGCCGGCGCTGCCCTCCACCAGCACGTCCAGCGCCGCCGGCGTGATCACCTCGTCGGGGACCAGGTTTAGTGGTGGGGCAGCCAGCCGGAGGCGCACCACGCGACGCATTGTCTCATAACCCTCTTCGTCCGGCTCGCCGGGCACGTCTGGACCCTGGTGGGGCGCGTGCACTCGTACGTTAGGGAAGGGGTAGTAAGGGAATTCGTTGCGTACCTGGCCAAAGACGGGTGAGTAGAAGAGGAAAATGGGCGTGGTATAGACGACGCGACTGGCCGGGCCATCGAGCCATTCTGCATCGGTGGCAAAGATGAATTCGGCGGTTTCCATGTCGCGGATGCGATCCAGGCCGTCCACCAGAAAAAGCACCTCGACGTCGTTGGCTATGGAGACGTCGGCGATGAGAAAGTTGAGAGCGGTCACGATGTCGCGCAGGCGGGGTTCGGCCACCTCGCGCCGGCGCACGTCCTCCACGCTGAGAGTGGAGTCGAAGCGCAGCAGTCCGCTGACGGTCTTGACCGATTGCCCGGCGATGTAGGCGCCCAGAGGACCAGCAACCACGCCGCCGGCCAGCGTGGCGGCAAAGCAGACCAGGTTGTCCAGCGTGTCTTTGGGCGCCCGGTAGGTTTTGCTGGCCGTGGTCTCGCGGACCAGCGATTCCAGGCTTTCGGTCAATGCCTGGTAGCTCCTGGCATCGGGAGGGTGGGGCAACACGTCGGCCGCCAGTTTGTACAGCGCCGCGCCCATGAGAAAGATCACGTCCGCCTGGGTCACGCGGTCTATGTTCGGTATGCTTTCCGAGACGTCCACCCAGACGACAAAGTACTGGGCGAAATCGGCGGCCAGATCCGCGGCCAAGCGGATCAACTCGGTCGTCTTGCCGCTGGCGCGGTGGCCAAAGATCAGGGCGTGTTGCGGGGTGTGATCGGGGCTGAGGTCGGCCCGCAGAGCGCGCAGAGGGCTGTAGGGTCGCTCCACGTACCAGCGATCCATCTGATCCACCTGCAGTGGTTTGAAGGGATCGAAGGCGTTCCAGATGGGCGCCCAGAATTGGTG
>CAYNKW010000503.1:0-2761 GCA_964397845.1 uncultured Anaerolineae bacterium | reverse complement strand
CATTTTAGGGGGAGACTACTTCTTCTTATGAAAGGGGAGAAAGGGCAAGATGAAAAGATGGCAAACCGCAATGGTAAGCCTGGCCATGGTCATCGCCGTGCTATCGGGCAACCTCGCCCTGGCTGACACTCATGACTCAGGGGCCGACTTGACCTACGACGCCACGCCGCTGCCCGCCGGCGACACGGTGATCGTTCGAGTGTACTATCCCGACCTTGATATCGGTAACAAGGTGCTCATCTCGTTCGAACCGTGGATATTCGAAACCAATTACGAGGAAGGCTATCACCTCATGGAAGTGACCCAGAGGGAAATAGATCTCCTCACCGATGCCGGTCTTCAAATCGTAGTGGCCGAGCGGCAAGAGCTTCCGGTGATAGCATCCATTCCTGGCTATCCCTGTTACGAGACGGTGGAGGAAACCTTCGATGAAGCGCAGGGTATCGTCAACGACTATCCCAATCTCGCCAGTTGGATCGACGTCGGCGATTCGTGGGAAAAGACAGCCGGTCTGGGTGGCTATGACATGATGGTCCTGGTCTTGACCAACTCGGCCATCTCTGGCGACAAGCCCAAGTTCTTCGCTACCTGTGCGATCCACGCCCGCGAATACACCACCGCTCCTCTGTGCCTCCATTTCGCCCACTACCTGGCGGACAACTATGGCATCGACGCCGACGCGACCTGGATTCTGGACTATCACGAGGTCCATCTGATGTTCCACACCAACCCCGACGGCCGCAAGCAGGCCGAGGCCGGGCTCTCGTGGCGCAAGAACACCAACCAGAATTACTGCGGCGCCACGAGCAACGATCGGGGCGTTGACCTCAACCGCAACTTTAGTTTCCAATGGAACTGCTGCGGCGGGTCCAGCAGCAACGAATGTAGCGAGACGTATCACGGCCCCTACGCCGCCTCTGAGCCCGAGACCCAGGCCGTCCAGAACTACATGCGCTCCATATTCCCCGATCAGCGCGATCCCAATCTCAACGATCCCGCCCCCGACGACGCCACCGGTGTCTATATCGACTTTCACAGCTACGGCAAACTGGTCCTCTGGCCCTGGGGTTTCCAGAGCGGTGCGGCACCGAATGGGACCCAGCTTCAAACACTGGGGCGCAAGTTTGCTTACTGGAACGACTACGAGCCTCAACAAGCAATCGGGCTGTATCCCACCGACGGCACCACCGACGACTTTGGTTACGGCGACCTGGGAATCGCAGCCTACTGCTTTGAGCTGGGCACGGCGTTTTTCCAGTCCTGCAGCTACTACGAGAACACCATCGTACCTGACAACATGCCGGTGTTGATCTATGCCGCCAAGGTCCCGCGCACGCCCTACATGACGCCCGCCGGGCCCGATGCTTACAACCTCTCCCTCAGCGACGACTCGGTTCCAGCCGGCACGCCCGTCACCCTCAGCGGCACCGTCAACGACACCCGTTACAACAACAGCAACGGCACCGAGCCGACGCAGAACATTGCCACGGCCGAATACTATGTGGATGTGCCCCCGTGGGAAAGCGGCTCCACGGCCATCGCCATGTCTGCGTCTGACGGCAGCTTCAACGAGAAGACCGAGGACGTCGAGGCAACGATGGACACCACCGGCTTGAGCGAAGGCAAGCACATCATCTTTGTGCGTGGTGAGGACGCGGATGGCGATTGGGGCGCCTTCAGCGCGATCTTTCTCAACCTCACCGGCGGGACACCCCCGCCGCCCACGGTCACGCCAACTCCAGGGCCAACGGACACGCCGACGCCAACGCCAGAGCCCGGGGTGGTCTTCTTCGACGACTTTGAGAGCGATCAGGGCTGGGAAGTCAACCCTGATGGGAGCGACACGGCCACGATCGGTATGTGGGAACGGGCCAACCCAGAGGGCACGGAGTACGATGGTCGTGTGTATCAGTTGGACACGACGGCCAGCGGGAGCTACGACCTGGTTACGGGGCCGTTGGCTGGCAGCGGCGTGGGCAGCTATGACATAGATGGCGGCGATACCACGATTCGCTCGCCGGACATCACGCTGCCGAGCGACGAGGAGATCACACTCTCGTTCTCCTACTACCTGGCACACTATAACAACGCCACGAGCGACGATTACCTGCGGGTGAAGGTCATTGGCTCAGCGACCGCAACCGTTTTCATTTATTTCCCGCTTGTTATGACTAGAATGCCAATCGTGTTGACCGTTGCCTTCAATAGCGCCCGATACGATTGGGCTGATTATCCAAACCCAGAGGATGTAGGAAATGCCCCCCTTTTTGAGGAACTCGGCGCCAGGAACACCGATGAAGCCGCTTGGGCAACCTTCACCACCAGTCTGGATGCCCTCGCCGGGCAGACGGTCTACCTGCTGATCGAGGCGGCTGATGGTGGCGATGGCAGCCTGGTCGAGGCGGCCATAGACGACGTGTCCATTACGTCGGGTGCCGCACCTACGCCGACACCGACAGGCGTACCACCCACACCGATACCGGCTGGCGGCTGGCAGCAGTTCTGACAAGACGCCCCCAACGAGACGGACAAAGTGCTGACCTGGCTGGATTGACGCTGTATCAACAATAGTCATCCTGGGCATCTCTATCAAAGCAAATCACCAAAGCCGCCTACCTGTCGCCCCGCGGAATGGCAGGTAGGCGGCTCTCTCGTTTTCCTCTTTGCCCACCAGGGCTCCCTGTGATGATCTCGTGACGATCTCGTGAGGGTTGCCTGCTACACTAGGTAAGGGGGTATTTCGTAATTGTTGTACCGCCCG
>CAYNKW010000502.1:0-2764 GCA_964397845.1 uncultured Anaerolineae bacterium | reverse complement strand
TCTACCCGCGCCTGGGGTTGACCACCGTCTACCGTACGCTGGACATTCTAACGGAGCTAGGCTTTCTGCACCCTCCGCGCATGGGCAACAAAGCAGCCAGCTATAGCACCTGCGTGAATGGCCACCACGGCCACCTGGTCTGTTCCGGCTGCGGCCTGGTCGTCGAGTTGCAGGAATGTCCTCTGGCCGACATAGCCCAGAGACTTATGGATGAGACAGATTTTCGCATTGATAGCCACCTTTTGGAGTTCATTGGCCTCTGCCCCGACTGTCGTTCCACTTAGGAGGATGCGAATGTTTACCAATACATCTGTAGCAGTAATACTAGCCAGCCTTCTGGCGTGTGTGGTTACGACAATTGGCATATACGTCATCAGCAAATATGCAAAATGGGGCCGGGAACATTCCGCCTACTTTATGTGTTTTGCAGCAGGTGTGCTGATCTCTGTCTCATTCATACACATCATACCCAAGTCTTTCAAGATGAACAGCGCAGCTCCTGCGTTCCTGCTGGCGGGGTTCCTGGCAATTCATCTGTCCAACCGCTTCTTGAACCTACACCTCTGTCACAAGTACGAGTGTACAGACTATGCTGTGGGCATCATCCCGATGTTGGGGATTGGCTTTCACTCCTTTATTGATGGGGTCATCTACTCAGTGACCTTCAACGTAAATATATTCACCGGAGTGTTGGCAGCGATCGGCATGATACTCCATGAATTTCCCGAAGGAATCGTCACCTTTGTGCTCCTGGAGCGGGGAGGCTTCAGCCGAAGGAGGTCGGCCGTATATGCATTTCTGGCAGCAGCCATATCTACCCCATTGGGTACATTGGTATCGTACCCCTTTATCAATAACATCGGGAGTTCCACTTTGGGCATATTGCTGGCCATCTCTGCTGGCGCATTGGTTTACGTGGGTGCTTCCCATCTGCTTCCGGCAGTCGAAAAAGAGGGCAAGAGATATAGTGTTCTCGCACTGGCCGCCGGGGTGCTGATCGCCGTCATCATCGTTACGTCTGAACGTTAGAAAAAGGACACGTAAGCGAGGATACAGGACAATGAATAACCGAGAGATCGCCCACGTCTTTCATCAAATTGCGGACATCCTGGCCATTCAGGGAGCAAACCGCCACCGCGTCTTTGCCTATCAACGTGCCGCGGAAACGCTCAATCATCTGGAGCGGGATGTGGCCGACGTCTGGCACGAGGGAAAGCTAACCGAGATACCAGGCATTGGGAAGACACTGGCGGAAAAGATCGAGGAACTCCTGACGACAGGCAAGCTGGACTTCTACGAACAGCTCAAAAGAGAAGTGCCATCCGGTGTCGTAAAGATGCTCCACATCCCCGACGTAGGCCCCAAGACAGCCGGCCGCCTGTGGAAAGAATTGGGCATAACCAGCATCGAGGAACTGGAAGAAGCCGCCCGGGCGGGCCGCGTTCAGACGTTGCCCCGCATGGGGGCCCGTACCGAGGCCAAAATCCTGGAGGGAATAGAAGCGCTGCGCCGCCGGAGCGGACGGACACCGCTCGGTGTGGCCTGGTTCCTGGCCCAGGAAATGCTGGCTGTCCTGCGAGAAGCACCTGGCGTTCACCAGGCAGCCCCGGCAGGCAGCCTGCGCCGGATGCGAGAGACGGTGCGCGATCTGGACCTGCTGGTGGCCGCCGACGACGCAGAGCAGGTGATGGCTCGCTTCTGCCTGCTTCCCCAGGTGGCCGAGGTGCTATTGAGTGGCCCGACCAAGACAGCGGTTCGCACCCACGGAGGTTTGCAGGTGGACCTGCGAGTGCTGCCGCCGGAGCAGTGGGGCACGGCGCTGCAATACTTTACCGGCAGCCAGGCGCACAACATCCGCCTGCGGGGGTTGGCCCGGGATCGGGGCTACAGCCTGAGTGAATATGCCTTGAAGCGGAAGGATGGCAGCGAACTCCTCTGCGCTGAGGAGGAAGAGGTCTACCACCACCTGGAACTGCCCTGGGTTCCCCCTGAACTGCGGGAGGACCGAGGAGAGATAGAGGCTGCGCTGAAGGGAGCGTTGCCGCGCCTGGTGGAACGGGCCGACGTCCAGGGCGACCTGCAAATGCACACCACCTGGTCCGACGGCCGCGCCTCCGTCGCCGAGATGGCAGAGGCAGCGCGAGCGCGGGGGCTGCGCTACATCCTGCTCACCGATCATAGCTACGGGATGGGGGTGGCCGGGGGTCTGAGGGCCAAAGACCTGCAACGACAGCGGGCCGAAATCGAGGTAGCCAACGCCCGGTACGACGATTTTCGCATCCTGGCCGGGGTCGAAGTGGAAATCCGGGCCGACGGCAGCCTCGACCTGCCCGACGAGGTGCTGGCCGAACTGGACATCGTGGTGGCGGCGCTTCACACCGGGCTGCGCTCGGGGCGGGAGCGCACGACGCAGCGGATGCTGGCTGCCATCCGCAACCCGCACGTGGACATCATTGCCCATCCGACGGGGCGGCTGATCGGCCGGCGGGAAGGAGCCGACCTGGACATGGAGGCGATCCTACAAGCCGCCGCCGAGACGGGGACGGCCATCGAGATCAACGCCCATCCAAACCGGCTGGACCTGCCAGACATCTATGTACGGCGGGCAGTGGATCTGAGCGTGAAACTGACCATTAGCTCAGACGCCCACGACCCTCAGGGCTTAGACCTGCTCTTCTTTGGCGTGGCCACGGCCCGGCGGGGCTGGGCGACGCCGGCAGACGTCATCAACACCTGGGCCCTGGACGACCTCCTGGCGTGGGTA
>CAYNKW010000501.1:1158-2765 GCA_964397845.1 uncultured Anaerolineae bacterium | reverse complement strand
ATTTGACATTTAGAACAATTGTGCTATAATGCGTCTATTCTCAAGATACTGGCCTGACTTGCGGACGCTCAAACGGATGGTTGGTATAGTAGGCCAGCAGAGATTGTAACATAATGCCCTGAAAAGTCAAATCAAACCTGCGCTGCTGCAACGCCTCACAGGCAAAGATCGGTATGGTCGAACAAATTTTCTAATTTCATGCCATGTTCCTGCATAAATATGACTTGATGTGACAGGAATTGATGGTATACTAGGGGTGTTAATGGAAGAGGCCTGGCGTAAAAAAGCCTGAAATTGAATCGCCATGCGAAGGGTGCAAGGCTCACCATGTACCACGACAAAATTCTCATCCGTGGGGCCAAGGAACACAACCTCAAGAACATTGACGTGACGCTTCCTCGCTTCAAGCTGGTGGTGATCACCGGCGTCTCTGGCAGTGGCAAGTCGTCGCTGGCCTTCGATACCCTCTACGCCGAGGGCCAGCGCCGCTACGTCGAGTCGCTCTCGGCCTACGCCCGCCAGTTCATCGCCCAGATGGAAAAACCGAAAGTGGACTTCATCGGCGGCCTCAGCCCGGCGATTGCCATCCAGCAGAAGGCGGTGAGCAAGAACCCTCGCTCGACGGTGGCCACGATCACAGAGATCTATGATTACCTGCGGGTGCTCTTTGCCCGCGTCGGCACGCCGCACTGCCCGGCGTGTGGCCGCCGGGTGCACGCTCAGTCGGCGCAGGAGATCGTGGATCGGGTGGCGGCGCTGCCGGCCGGCGTGCGCTTTCAAGTGTTGGCCCCGCTGGCCCGCAACCGCAAAGGCGCTTTCCAGGACGTCTTTGCCCAGGCCCGCGCCGATGGCTTTTCTCGCCTGCGGGTGAACGGCGAGGTCCGGGACGTGGACGAAAAGATCGAGTTGGACAAGAAAAAGAAGCACAACATCGAACTCGTGGTAGACAGGCTGGTAGTGCCTGGAGAACTGGCAGAACGACAGGATGGGGATAACCTTCCAACCCTCCAGCCCTCTGACTTTCCAACTGACTACCTCAGCCGCCTCACCGACTCGGTCGAAACTGCCTTGCGCCTGGGCGATGGCCTGGTTGTCGTTGATCAGGGTGACGGCGACGAATGGCTCCTCTCGGAGCAGAACGCGTGCCCGGCGTGCGGCCTGAGCTTCCCCGAGCTGACACCGGCCATGTTCAGCTTTAACTCGCCGCTGGGCATGTGCCCCACGTGCAACGGCCTGGGCACCAAGATCGAATTCAGCCCTGACCACTTTATAGTTCAGGACAAGTCTCTGGCCGAAGGCGGCGTCCGCACCTGGGGTGAACTGGGCAAGAAAAAGTCCAGCGGCGCGTACAAAGTTGCGCGGCAGATCGTGGAGAAGTTCGGTCACGACCTGAACACGCCCTGGCGCGAGCTGTCGGAGGCGTGCCAGCAGGCCATCCTGTACGGCGGCGTCAAAGTGAGCTGGCAATCGGAAAGCGAACGAGCCTCGTGGCAGGGCGAATGGGAATACGAAGGCACCGTCAACTCGACCCGCCGCCGCTATCACCAGACAAAGTCTGACTATATGCGCCGCTGGTATACCAACTTTATGAGCCAGCAGACCTGTCC
>CAYNKW010000501.1:0-1058 GCA_964397845.1 uncultured Anaerolineae bacterium | reverse complement strand
TACCTGACGCTAGACCGCCCCGCGCCAACGCTCTCCGGCGGCGAAGGGCAGCGCATCCGGTTGGCCAGCCAGATCGGCTGCGGGTTGGTGGGCGTGCTCTACATCCTGGACGAGCCCAGCATCGGCCTGCACCAGCGCGATAACCGCCGCCTGCTGGACACGCTGGAGCGGCTGCGGGACATGGGCAACACCGTCCTCGTCGTCGAGCACGACGAAGAGACAATGCGCACCGCCGATTGGATCGTGGACCTGGGCCCGGGGGCGGGCGTCAACGGTGGTTGGGTGGTGGCCGCCGGCCCGCTGCAGGCGATTGTGGAGCATCCCGACTCGCTGACCGGGCGCTATCTGCGCAAAGAGTTGGAAGTGACTTCACCCAACGGCCAACGGCGGCCAACTAACGGGCAGTGGCTCACCGTCGTCGGCGCGCGGCAGAACAACCTCAAGAACCTGGAGGTGCGCTTTCCGCTGGAGCTTTTCACCTGCGTCACCGGCGTTTCTGGCAGCGGCAAGTCGTCGCTGGTGGCACAAACGCTCTACCCGGCACTGGCCCGGGCGCTGCACCGCGCGACTCGGAAAACCGGTGAACACGATCACATTGAGGGACTGGAGCAGGTGGACAAGGTGATCAACATCACCCAGTCACCCATCGGGCGCACGCCTCGCTCCAACCCGGCTACCTACGTCAAGGTGATGACCGCTATCCGCGAGCTGCTCGCCAAGACGCCGGAGGCCAGGCTGCGCGGCTACAAGCCGGGACGGTTCAGTTTCAACGTCAAGGGGGGGCGTTGCGAGGCGTGCAAGGGCCACGGTAAGAAAAAGGTGGAAATGCACTTTCTGCCCGATGTGTGGGTGACGTGCAACGTCTGCAGGGGAGCACGCTTTAACCGGGAGACACTGCAGATCCGCTACAAGGGCAAGAACATCGCCGACGTGTTGGACATGGACGTGGACGAGGCGCTAGAGTTCTTTACTAACGTGCCCAAGGTGAAGCGCATCCTGCAAACGCTGGCCGACGTGGGGCTGGGCTACGTCAAGCTGGGCCAGAGCGCGACCACGCT
>CAYNKW010000500.1:0-2773 GCA_964397845.1 uncultured Anaerolineae bacterium | reverse complement strand
CAATAGACACTCTTTCCGCGCTCTTGGTCGCTCAAGAAGAAGAGGTACTTTCCATTTTCCGGCTTCCCCACAAAATCACCTCCCAGGATACATAGCTTATCCAGACACAGCGTCTGGCACTTCTTCTTCCAGCCGGCGGATACGTGGGCTCAGGTAGGCTAGAAGGCTGATCAGGATGACCAGCACGCCCGACAATACATAGATCAGCCCGATGCCGCGGCCCGGTCCAGTCTCCAGCAGGTCACCGAGCACCGTACTGGCCAGCGCGCCCCCTTTCGACATGAGCGGCTCAAAAACCTGGTCGGCCAGTGGCCCGGCAGTCAGGTAGGCCAGAGGGGTGATGATGGTGGCCAGCATGTAGCGCAGAGAGAAGACGCGACCCTGTACTTCTGGGGCCACTTTTAACTGCCAGATGGCGTTGCTGATGCTCTGGACGATGGTCACGACAAACACGGTGAACGCCAGTCCAAGCGCCGGGAACACCGGGTGGATGCGCGACCCGGCGACGATGATGCCGACCATGTACAGGGCGATGCCACCGATGGCGGCCCGGACGAGGTGCTTCTGCGGACCTCCCCAGGTCGAGGCTACCAGGCCACCGGTCAACCCGCCTATGCCCAGCACCATCTGGACGAAGCCAAACACACGGGCGTCGTGCTGGGAAAGCACCAACGGGCCGCTCAATACAAAGACGGTGCTGAGAAAGAAATTGACGGATGCATAGTAGAACAACAGCCCCAATAGGCCGGGCCGCTCGCGCAGATACCCCCAGGCGAAGCGCACGTCGCCGGCCACCGTGCTTTTGCGCTCCTCGGTGGACGGTTCCACTTTTGGTTGCGGGATGCGCACCAGCAGCAGGGCAAAAACAGCAAAAAAGTAGGTCACAAAGTCAATCAGCACGATGCCGCTCAGGCCGATGGCGACGAACAAGAACCCGGCCAACAGCGGGGCCAAAAGTCCCCCCAGCGCATCGGCGCTCTGCATCATGCCGTTCGCCCGCGTCAGGTGTTTCTTGGGTACGAGCATGGTGATGGAAGCCTGGTAGGCCGGGCGCTGAAAGGCGCCGAACGCCGAACCGACCGCCGAAAGCAGGTAGATGTGCCACACCTCCAGCGAATCGAAGGACAGCAGCAGTACGATGGCCAGCGTGGCCAGCGCATTGCCGGTATCGGCGAGGATCATCAGCCAGCGCCGGTTCCAACGATCGGCCAGCGAGCCGGCGACAGGGAGCAAAAAGACCTGGGGCAGGCTGCCGAACAGAACGGTCAGCGTAAAGGGCATGGCATCACCCGTCTGCTGAAAGATCCAAACGCCGAGGCCAAAGTTGGTCAGGCTTGAACCGACGATTGAGATGACTTGCCCGATCCAGATGATGAAAAATGTCCGCATCCCGGCCGGTGCAAGGGCAATATCATTTAACGACTGTTCTTGATTATTAGACACATTTTTACACCTTTCATTCTTATAGTCTGCCGCGAGTTTCCACAATAGTGTTACCCGACTCATCTTGCTCATCCTCCCACACGCCGCCTTCCAGGTAGAGCAGCCCGAGTTTCGCCAGATCCTGAGGAGACATCCAGAGCCCCGTGAAGCCTATGCTTCTGCCTCGATCGCTATGATCGCTATCCCACCGCACGTCCGTGATGCCCAAGGGGCCGAACAGGTGTTCATGGGCGAAATCGAGGGCACTCATGCCTGTCGCCTTGGTGAGGATGGTCGAGAGGAGATGCGTGTTCGCATTGCAGTATTGGTAAGAGTCCTCGGGATTCCCGCTCATCGGCAGATCGAGCGCGAACTGATCCCAATCCCAACTGCCCATCAACTGACCAACCGTTTCGTTCCCGAGATCCGGGCAATCAAATCCGGAGGACATGGTGAGGAGGTGCTTCAGCGTAAGTGCCTCCTTGCGCTCATCCAGGTTCGGTATCGTTCGATATCGTTCGATCCGGGAAAAAGTCCAGGACTCGTTGATCCACGCCTTCGATGTACCCTTTGTCAATGGCAATCCCGATCAGCATGGAGAGAACGCTCTTCGTCGCCGAAAAGAGGTGATGCTTCGAGTCGATCACGAAATTTGAAGAGTTCTGCTCGAATACTATGTAGCCGTTGCGAATCACCAACACGCTGTCAACGTATCGATTGACGGCATCAAAGAACTCGTTTAGGGTTCTTATGCTCATTCCCTGGTCTATGGGGGGTCGAGTATTGCCACTCCTCGGTCGGCCAGGGCGCAGCTTGATCTGGCGGCGATTGTGTGGGCGCTGCTATCATCGTAGGTATAGGAGTTGCGGTTGGTTCCAGTGCGGCCTCGATGGGCGTGGCGCTGGGCTCGGCTCCCCCGCAACCGGCGACCAGGGTCAAGATAATCGTTAGTGTGGCGATCAGTTTGCAACGGGTAGACATGATTTTACTCTTTATCACTTTTCAAACTGTTGAACTAATTGTCGAACGACAGCCAGCCCTGGGCATAGGCTGGCCTCAGCGAGGTATGCCCCACAGGAACACCTCGTTATCATAGCCACCAGAGCCAACAATGAACCATCTGGCGAAAAAGACGCGTTGCACACATCACCTTATAGAGCCATGCTCAGGGGCTACTCGACCGGCGAACTGTACAGTTCTGTCACTCGCTCACATTGCCATCCGAGTCCGTCTTGATCAAAAGGACATTGAACACGGGATCCCTGAAAGTAGATCCAACGATGACGTACCCCCCGCCTGGATGCTGAAGAATGGTCGCAAACATCGTGTGAGAGGCGGTTCTGATCTGCTC
>CAYNKW010000499.1:0-2790 GCA_964397845.1 uncultured Anaerolineae bacterium | reverse complement strand
GCCCGCTTCAAAGGCCACGCCCGCTTTCCAATCCGACCAGGATTCGCCGCCATTGCGTGAGACAAGCAAAGCTGGGAAAATCCATTTCCCGCCAGGCGCGACCGACGTTCGTGCTGCGGAAAATGCCCGTCTCCGTGCCGGCAAAGAGTATCTCGTCGCAGGCAAAGTGCGGGGAGATGGCCACATAGAGGACATTCAGATCCAGGAGGCCAAAGTTCCAGGCGACCCAATGACTGCCCCGATCTGCCGAACGAAACACGCCGTCTTCCATGGTCCCGGCCAGCAATGTGCCGTCGTGGGTGTAGTTCGGCGAGATGACCAGGGACGAGACCAGGGGTAGCTTGACCGCCGACCGGACGCGATTTCGCCAGCCATGACCGCGCACTGCACGGCCTCCCCATCGCGCCGGGTGACGACCAAGTTGGTGTCGGGGCCGGAGCTGTGTCAGCGCCGTCAGGAGGGCAAGGTCACGTAGCGCGTGACCGGTGGCAGGTTCAAGAGGATCAGGATTTGTTCCTGCGTAGCCGACAAGTCACTGGCCACACGGCGGCGACTGCCGTCGCGGAAGGTCAAGTCAAGGGCTCTCAGGTTGGCAAACTCGGCCAAGACCTGACCGGCTGTGAAAGGCAAACCGGCGCGGCGACACTGCAAGGCCACGATGGAGCGCACCAACAAGGCCAACATGGTAAACAACACCAATCCTTCGATGCGCTCGTCCGTGCGCAGGAAGACAGTACGCACCCGCAAGGGGCCTTTGACCGTCCGGTTGGCCTTTTCGACCTTATCTTGGCCTTTATAAGTGCGCAGTATGTCATCGGCCGATAGGTGCTCGGCTTTGGACCATTTCATGCAAATTGCATTCAGCTCGCCCATCGACCAGATTGACCCTCTTGCTGGGTCGTTCCCTGGTTTACTTGACATCACCCAGGAGTGAAGTAGAATAGGGGTAATCCAGACAGTAGGAGGAGTAGAGTGAGTAGACAGCCGCCCCATCGTCCAACACGGAGCTTCCCGAACGCCAGGCGAGTGATCGTGGAATGCGAATTAGAAGAGTGCATCAACTGTGGGGAGCCATTGAAACCCAGCGGGGCGTGGCACGTGAGAAAGTACGTTCGGACGATGAACGAGCCATTGTTCGTGGTGGGGAAGAGTAAGAAATGTGTCAATTTTTCAGATCCCTAAAGGAGAGGAAACATGGAAATCGTGAAAGTAAGTCCCGGCGCGATCGCCTTTGTGCGCCCCGATGAAGGAGCCAATGTTGGTCTGATCCGCACTGCCGACGGCATAGTCGTCGTGGACACCACCTCTTGCGCGCCAGACATGCAGGAACTCCTGGACGCGGCTGGGGTATTGGCCTCAGAAGCACGCCTCGTGATCAATACCCACTTCCACGGCGACCACACCTGGGGCAACCAGCTCTTCGACTGCCCCATCCTGGCGCACCGGCTGTGTCGTGAGAAGATGGCCGCCAACCTCACCGGGCCCTGGACCACAGAGGCCATCAATGAGTCTATCGCTGAGCGCGAGAAAACCGACCCCGACTGGGCGCGTGAAATCCGGGAAAAGCTGACCGACCTGCATATCACCCTGCCCACGGAGGTCTTTGAGGACCGCCGCGAGATAGAGATCGGCCGCGTTCGACTTGAGGTCATCCATTTCGACGCCCACACGCCCGATTCGGCTGTGGTGTGGCTGCCAGAGGCGAAGGTGCTCTTTGTAGGAGACCTCATCTTCGAAGGACGCTATCCCTACCTGGCCGATGCCGACGTACCTGCCCTTATCGCTGCCCTCAAGCGGCTACTCGGGTTCGGCGCACAAGCCATCGTGCCCGGACATGGTCTGCTGTGCGGCGAGGCAGAGATCGCTGCTCTCGTCAACTACCTGGAAGTCACCTGGACACGCACGGCCGATCATCTGGCGCAGGGTCACAGCGAAGACGAGGCCGCTGCCGACCCGAGTTATCCACGCTATGGTGAGGGGCCCGCCGAGAAGTATGAGGAGAACATCCGGCTGATGTACACCAAGTTGGCCGGGGACCAGGAGGGCAATCAGTGAAAGTCATCATCCCCTTGTGCGAACCTGAGGACAAAGCGCAGCTTGATGCCCAAAGGTGGGCGGCAGGGAGTTCTTAATTAAATGGGAACCCGTGCGCCATTTAGGCTCCGGAAACTACTAGAACCGATATTGATCATTGTCGGAACGATAGGATTTTGCGCGTGTAGTGTGATCGCTGCTATGAGCGAAGACCTGTTGTGGTTTCTCGGCGGAGCTTCGGTGCCTGACCCTGAGCGGATCGTCATTCGCGTTGACAGCGAGGAGACCGTCTTGACTGCTGACTCGCCCGGCTACGCTCTGATGGTCGAGGCTATAAGGGAGGCATTGTCGGCGTTTAGCAACCTGGCGCCTCGCTCGATGGGGCTGAATGAGGCGACACTCGTAGAGTACCAGCGTCGTGGTACCATCCTCGAGTTGTATTTCGACGAGCCGGTGGACTTTCACCTGCCCTTCAACGACCACAGGCCGACCGCTTTGCTGATCCCCATCGAAGGCCGGCACGCCGGGCATAGCTATGTCTTCCGCGGTACGCACGGCGAATGGTGGGCCGGGCAAATGGTCATGAGTGACCCCCAGCCCCTCTTCGACGCATTGTCAGCGCTGGGCTACATTCAGCACTAGTGCTCTTTCCCAAAAGTTTTTAGGGTGATCTCTGCCTGCTGATCCAAAGACAAGAGGGGGTTGTCATTCTGAGCCGAAGCCCTTCACTTCGTTCAGGATAAACTCCGCGGAGGC
>CAYNKW010000498.1:0-2790 GCA_964397845.1 uncultured Anaerolineae bacterium | reverse complement strand
GGCCAAAGCCGGATAGGATTCTGTGCACCTTGGTGCGCCGCCGGTCGCTGGAAATGTCGTAGGCCACGACGTAGAAAGATGTTTGACTTGAGCTCATGTTCTACCTCACGACGAAAGGACGGTACTCTGGCACTTCGCCGGTCAACGTCTTGGCCAGCAGCCGCACTTGTAGCTCCAGGCATTTGCGGTAGGTGGCTTTGTAATCAAATGTCGGATGCTTGATTTCTGCGTTCAATCGCTCCTCGAATTTACTCAGGAAGGTCTTGCGTGCTCCGTCTTTGAGCCAGTAGACGCCGAACTCTTCCCGAAAATCGTTCTCCTGGAGAATGTGGTTGTTGACGAGGGTCAGGGCGACGCTGTCTACGATGACCGGCCGGAACTCTTCCATCAGATCCAGGGCCAGGGCCGGCTTGCCGTACTGCGACGAGTGCAAAAAGCCCACGTAAGGATCCAGACCAACCAACTGCACCGCCGAGGCGATCTTGTTCATCAGCAGCGTGTAGCCATAGCTCAACAGCGCGTTGACCGGATCGGTCGGCGGGCGCTTTTTCCGGCCGCGAAAACCCAGGTCCTGTTTCAGCAATCGTCGAAAGACGCCAAAGTAAAAGGCAGCGGCCGACCCTTCCAGGCCCAATAGCGTACCCCAGGCGGTGCCGGCCTGTGGCACGCGCGGATCTATTGTCTCATCCTCGGCCCGCCGCACCTGGGGCACCTGGTCCAGTACACCTTTGATGTCACCGGCCGCCTTGGCCACAGACGAATCCTTTCGCTTACGATTGGTGCGTAGCAAGAGCGTCCGCTGGTTGGCCAGCTTGCCCTGCACAAAAAGCCGGCCCAGCGAGAGCGAGCGGCCTGGATCGTCGTGCCAGCGATGCTGCTCGATGCGCAGCAGCGAGTTCTTGGAAAAGCCACCGGCCAACCGTCCCCGGAACTGGCCGTAATAGGAACAGAAACAGACGTCGGCCCGCTGCTCCAACAAGGCCAACAGCGCGGGCGTGGTGACGGTACTGTCGCCCTGGACGACGACCTGATCAACTTTGATCAACGGCACGCGCACCTTACGTTTCTCCGTGCCCTTTTCCTTGTTCGCCGGGATTTGGACGACGAGCGTGTCGCCGTCTTTTTTGACAATGCTGCGTTGCTCGGTCAGGTACAAAGTAGCCACGCTCTCACTCCTTTTGCTTCACAATGCACTCCTTCTGCCACCATCCTACCCATCCCCCTCGACCAGCCGATTTACCTCCCGTGGCAGACAGATAGGCTCCAGGCTGCAATCGCGGCATTTAGCGCGCTTTTCGGTGGGCAGTGGCATCTTGCCTGCCTCCAGCAGCGCGAAGGCGCGGGCCACACTGGCGCGGGTCTGTTCGCGCAACTGAGTCGCAAACTCGACCCGCTCGCGCCGGCGGTTGCCAAAGTAAAAGACGTAACCGTAGGATGCCACGGTCAGGTTCTCGGCCGGCTCGCTCGTCAAGGGTCTGGCGCCGGACAGCCGCTCCTCCAGACAGAGGGCCTGGGCGCAAAGCTGCACGTGATCGTTGAGCCAGCGCCCCATGCGACCTCGTTTGTATTCGACGGGCACGAGTTCGTTGTTCATTTCCTCCAACACGTCAATGAACCCGACCACGCGCAGCGCGTCCGAGTAGACGTAGACGCGGCGGTAGATCTCTTTGTCGCCCTCGCGTTCGCGCCCGGCAGTGTGCGCCCGCTCGTGGCGCAGTGTGCCGTCCAGCACGGCGGCGTTCACCACCATTTCGCCCTGCACGAACATGAGCCAGAAGCGGCGCTCGCAGTATTCGAGTTGGTTCAGCATCGAGATTGGCAAATAATCTGGCGTCTCCATCTATCTTTCACGCTCTATCCGGCGGCATTGCCCCATACCTTGCGTGGTTTTGTAACCTACGCCGCTGTAGAAGGCAAAGCCGGCCAGCAAGTTGAGTTGGCGGCGAAAGAGATCGTCTGTCTCGCGCCGTCCCATCAGTTTGAAAGTGACGCAGCCTACAAACCCCACCTGCGGCCACCGGCCAAAGTGCTGCATCCTGGTCTCCAGTTGGTAGCGTTTGACGACGACGTTCTCGGCGACGTATTCCGGCAGCGCATCGTCCAGCGTCATCTCTGGAAAAGCGCATACGTTCCATTTCTTCCACAGGCTGCGAAAGACGAGGGCCGGCTCAGGCAGCGGCACGAACTTGCGCCCCCACGCCTTGCGGCCAAAGCTGAAAACAGTGGGTGAAGTGAACTCGAGTTCTATCTCGCTTTCTGATCGAGCCTGGCGATAAAGCTGTCCGAACGAAGTGTAGCCCGCCCAGGGCGAAGACTCGGGCGTGACCAGTATCTCGCGCACGAGAAAGAGCGCCCGGCCCAGGCGGACGACGGGCCGGCCCTGGCCACGCAGGAAACGGGCCATGAATTGCTCAAAGATCGGCTCGTAAAGCACGGTGAAGCGCAAAAAGTAATCCTCGTCGGGCCTCACCGTCACCATGCCGTCGCGGGCGCGACCCACGCCCAGCAGCGGCGAGACGGTGAAGGGTCGCACCTGGAATTGCGGCACGTGAAGCACCTCCGCCAGCGCCGGATCGGCTTCCCTGACGGTCCGCAGGAAAGCGGCGTGCGCCTGGTGGCCCAGCGTCGCCCGCACGGCCGCCGTCCGCGTCGGCGTCAGGCGGACGGCCAGCGAATAGATCATTCCTTGGTCGGAATTCATGGTGGAAAACTCCTTCCCTGAAACAGACATAGCCTCCGGCTCACTCTGGCTGCCACTGCTTCCTGTGAACTGGCGGCACAGGAGCGATG
>CAYNKW010000497.1:0-2793 GCA_964397845.1 uncultured Anaerolineae bacterium | reverse complement strand
AGCCGAGTTCTGTCTATCGGTTCATCACCATTCACATTGAGCAAAGTAAAGGACTGGATCATGAACACAAACATCTCTAAACTCTTCTGTCTGGTTTTACTGACCACATTGATAGTGTTGGCTACTGCATGTGCGACTCCTGAGCAACCGGCAGGAATTGCTCAAACCACGACAACTGCAATCCCAGCCACCGCGCCAAAGCCCATCATCCAGGTCATCCCTTACAAAGGCGCGGTCAAAGACCGCGTGATTTTTACCGAAGAGATTTCCCAAAACAACTGCGGCAATAGTCGCGATCTCCCGCACAGCGTCGACAGGTCACAGACTGTTGCCTACACGCTGGAGGTCGGTGGCGGGGTAACGGTAAACGTCGATGGGACCATAAGTGCTGGCCTGCCGGGGGATCTTGCCGACATAGAGGTGAGTGTTGGCGCTGAGGTTGCCGCCCAATATGGCGTTTCGTATGGCAAAGAGGAGACGTTTTCCAAATCACTGACCGTGGTAACCGAAGCTGGCAGCAATAGGCAGTTCACCATTCGGCACATTGAACTGTGGGAAACGGGCGAGTTGGTCATCACGATTGGTGAGTGGCAGCAGCGTTACCCCTACAAATTCCGCCGGGGCTTTGGGCTAGAACAGGTGGACAGCCGAGATCTGGGCTGTCCCACTCCTACGGTTGAACCCACGGGCACCCCGCCGCCAGAGCCACCGTTGACACCTACACGCCGGCCGCCAACCACTACGCCTACACCAACATTGCCGCCTGAAGAAAGTGGCTGGCACCTGTACGACGATTTCACAGCACCAGATGCACTAGATACCAATTGGTGGCTGAACGATGAGAACCAGATATGCACGCTAAACGTCAGTGAAGGACAGCTATCGTTTGACTGCAGCAACGAGACCGCTGGCGACCTTGGGGCGGCGCTTCACCCCAGCCACCCTTCTGACACGCTGACGGGCATTGCTGTTACCGTGAGCGTCGAAAGAATTGGCGGACCGTTCCAACTCGTCACAAGTTGGAAATGTGACGCCGATGGCTCGCGACGCGACTATCACCTGGAACTAGACATGGATGCCGTTAGGGCGACAGAGTTCTACCCCCAAGAGAACTGGCGCATAGTCCCGCTCGGAGAGGTCGCTGTGACGCCCAGTGAAGCACATGTGCTGCAGATGGAGCGCACCAGCGACAACATAGAATTTTTCGTAGACGGCCAACCGCTGCTCCTCAATACGGCCCCCGAGTTGCCGGCCTGCTTTTCGACAAACTACTGGAGCTTTGATTTCTGGGTGTGGAAGGATGGCAACCGTCTCAAGGGGCAGATCGACCAGGTAAGCGTGCAGTCAACTGATGCACCTGTATCACCCTCGCCAACACCAACTCCAAATGGCGGGGCATCGATTGACTTGCAACTTTGTTCTCCCCTTGATTATCAAACCTGCCTGTGTACCTGGGGATTTGAACAAATTGAGCGGGATGCAACGGACACCATGGGGGATACGTGGGATCTTGATAATACGGGTACAGATACTCTGGAGATACACGACGTCAAATCGTCTTGCGAAGACTGCCTCACGGCCAAATACGGTAATAGCATTTCTTCACAAAGTCATACGCCATTCACAGCATGGTACTATCCAGACAGAGATCCACAACGGGGCATCGATCATAACTACACGATGATCATCCACTCCAATGCCGAAAACTGCCCGGAGCTTGAGATTGTAGTGCCTATTCGTTATAAAGACTGAATTCCTCCCCCAACCAGGACGCCGGACGGAGGCAGCATCGGGCCGTCTCAGTGCAGACTTGACCACAGTCTGGTTTCAGTGCAAGTAGCTCCTCAAGGAGGACAAGCTTGTGTCAGTAGTTAGTAGCGCGGGATTCCTTCCCGCCATTCCCTTGCTCAAACGCTGCTACACCAGGCGTTTTGGGGCGTTGTAGGTCAAGATGGCATCTTGACCAACGCGAAGCCGAGTGCCAGGCCGAGCATCCGTTTCAAATCCTTGAGTAGAACCACAAAGTGTGACCACGAGCGAAACTTATTTTCTCAAAAAGTAGGGGCAAAAGTCGCACCTTGCTCCGGCTGGATCGCCAGATCCAGCCGCCGGGCGACGGATTTGACAATCCGTCGCGAGCGTACACAGGCACAAAGCTCTTCCTACCCCAAGATATTGAGAAGATACAGCGAAACCATCAAAGGGCAACTCCGAGTTGCAGGCACGAAGGAGAGAAGACGCAAAATAATCGTTCCGATCCGCAGATTCCAAAAATCCGCGTTCTGAAGTCGCAGGCACAAAGGAGGTAATGCGCAAAATGATAGAGATTTCAACACAAAATGCCCCACTACCGGCGGGGCATTACTCACAGGCGATCGTTCACGATAACATAGTCTACGTCTCCGGACAGTTGCCGGTAGATCCACAGTCCGGGGAGAAACGCCTTGGCTCGATTGAAGAACAAACGGAACAAGCGCTAAGAAACCTGTCCGAGATACTCCGAGCCGCGGGTAGTGACATCAACCAGGTGATCAAAACTACCGTGTATGTCTCGGACATCAAGTTATGGGATCGGGTGAATGTCGTCTATTCGAGATTCTTTGGCCAGAATCGTCCGGCCCGGGCCGTCGTTCCAACCAGAGATCTACATTTCGGATTCCAGGTAGAGATCGAAGCTATTGCTGCTGTCAATCAATAAGGCAATAGTATGCCCGGAGCATCCCCACCTCACTCACCATCTTTCGGCAGAAAGGACAGCTCGATGGCAAAGAAAACCAGATACACCCCGCCGTG
>CAYNKW010000496.1:0-2815 GCA_964397845.1 uncultured Anaerolineae bacterium | reverse complement strand
AACGACACTGTCCTGGACGGGACAGTACAGGGCGGCGGACGGCGCGGACGAGGCCTATGTTTTCTACCTCACCTTTAACCTGATGCGCCTCTTGCCCACCCCCCAGCGTCTGACCTTTGATTGGCTGACGACGCTGGCGATCCTCGTCGTGGTCATCCTGGCGAGCCTCATCAGCGCATCGCTGGCAGCGCGTGGGGTGGTGCGGAGCAAGGTGACGGCAATATTGCGAGGGGCATGATGAAAACACGTGGAGAGAAACCAGGTTTTTCGGAAAAAACCTGGTTTCTGAAATGAGGGTCTCTGGGATTTCGCATTCGGCCTGGGCGCGGGTGTCGTTGTGGACATGGGGAACTGGCTGATCTTGATGGCTTTGCCTTTAGCGGTGGCTGCCATCTTGCAGGTTAACGCTCTTGGGGCAGGCTCATCAGAGTGGTAGACGGTGATTCAAGCGGGCGTAGCCTCCACGTTCAGTCGATCCAACACCTGTGCAAACTCTTCCGATGTCTCTACCCGCGTTGCCTCGATGACCAGTTTCTGCAGTACGGTCAGGCTCTCTATCTGCTCAATGCGGACCTCAAATTGCTGTACTGCGTGGTGTGAGAGTTCAAAGCGCGTCAGCAGAATGTCTAGGATAGTAGCCCGCCGTCCCCTAACTTGTCCTTCGGCCTGTCCTTCAGTTCGTCCTTCGGCCCGTCCTTCTTCGCGGATACGTCGCAGAAAAGGGGTGTCCAGCATCAAGTCTTGGTCCATTGCTTCTATCAGTTGCTCAGCCATTCTCAGCATCTCCTCGTCTCGCATGAGACTCGTCAGCGCCGCAAACAAACGAATACGCTCCCCCTCGTCGGACGTTTGCCTGATGGTCGCTATCACCTGGGGCAACACGCGCTCTGGCTCCTCAATGCGCGTCTGCCCGATGAGGGTCAACAGGGCGGGGTGGTCGAGCGCCAGCAATTCCTCAGCCTGCATCTGCCACAGCCGGATGACCCGGTAGCGCCAGGCCAGGGTCAAACCTTCATCATGGCAATCAACTTGGTGCGTACCTTCATCGTCGGCCCCAGCCCCGTCGCCTACATAGAGCACGGCGCTGCATAGGTGACCATTGAGCCTACTGGTTCGTCCCTGTTGCGCCAGTCGGCTGATATAGTCGAGCATACGCAAGGGCATCGGCCTCTCGCTGCGCCGACCTTGGAACTCTATGTGTAACAGAGTGACCCGTCCGTCGGCCAGCGTGACGCGGAAAACCGTGTCGGTCCGCACCGCCCCGGCCGGCAACTCGACGTTCAAGGGATGGACGTGGCGTACATCGGCATCGCTCACGTCTAGCAACCAAGCGGCAAAGTCCAGGGCAAACTCGCTCACCAGTAGCTTAAAGGGAGTATCGGTTTGAGGCATTGGTTGGTTCCTTCCCTTCGACTGTACCTGCGATGAGCGCAGACGAATCAAGCGAAGCGGCGCTCAGGACAAGTGCGCTACTATGAGCTTCATCCCTGACATTAAGGAACGACCCTCACGGTCAAGAATAGTATAGCACAACAGCGCCAGAAAGCAAAATCCCAACCGCTATGCGGGTGCATTGCCGTCCTGGGGCAGGATTGAATTCGTCGGCGATAACTCCCCGGCGGGGCGCCGGCCAGGCATGGTCTGTAAACTCGATCATCTCAGAGGGAACCGTTACGAGCACAATGTGGTCCGGGGAGATACAAACGACCTCCTGGTCCACGTCGCTAAAGGTCGGAAGTGGAACGTCAACTGGCCGCCCGCGACATAGCGGCGGATCGGTCTACGGACCGCTGCGCCTCGACCCCGAGGCCTACCAGGCCACGCTCGAAGGCGAAACACTCGACCTGGCCCGCACCGAGTTTGGCCTGCTGCACCTGCTGCTCCGCAATCCTGGGCGGATGTTCAGCCGTTCCTACCTGCTGGACACCGTCTGGGGCGAGACCTACGTGACGGGTGACCGTTCGGTAGACAATGCCGTTCTGCGATTGCGCAAGAAACTGGGCGACCTGGGCGAGGCAATCGAGACGGTGTGGGGCGTGGGCTATCGTCTGAAGCGGGAAGAATGAAACGTTTTGTACTGTTCTGGCGAGTCGGTGTGCTGCGCGCTGCGGTTGCGGATGCCCGATGAAGGCAAGATGTGGCGGCGGCTGCTCCACGAGGGCGTGGCGGGTATTGGCTTGAGCCTGCTGCTGGGCGGTGGTCTGTATGCCGTCGCGTTTGTCCTGGGGTGGTGGGATTTGTTAAGCACCTTCTTTGGCAGCTTTGACGCGATGCTCATACTGATCGCTAGCGGGCCTGCTTTTCTCATTTTTCGGGTCGGTGCGTGGCTGTGGCGCTTTTGGGATCGGCTGCGGCGCAAGTGGTTGATCTGGGCGCTGACGCACGCGCATTTGACCTTGGTCGTGTTGATAATGCTGCTCCTTGCCACCCTCTCCGCTGTCGAGGATGTGGCATCGCCTGACCCGCTCCGCTTTCGCCTTGCGTCGGATAATCTGGTGGTGGCGGTCGTCTCCTTGACCTACATGATCCTGCCATTATTGGTCTCCATGACGCTTCTGATGGCCGGCACGCTGTTGGCGGCTCTGCCTCCCTCCGCGATTCTGTCCTACTTTCGCACGCCGCACGACGCGGCGGTTGGAAACTCTTGCCACTGCCACCAAGGCGCTGCGCGGCGGAGACCTTGTTTCTCAATGCGCAGACCCTCAGTGAGTTGCGGGCTGTGGTCGGGTAGCAAATGCGTTATTACAACACCGAACGGCAGCACTCCAGCCTCGGTTACTTGCCGCCCCTGACCTACATTGAACGCGCGCGGTCA
>CAYNKW010000495.1:0-2816 GCA_964397845.1 uncultured Anaerolineae bacterium | reverse complement strand
ACGATGGCGGTGATATTGATCGTGTGCTCTTTGAGCCCTCGCAGCAACGAGGACAACCCCGTGCCGCCGCCGATCGCCACTGCTCGCGGGCCACAGTTCAGGTTTGCCTCAAGTCTGGCGCGCAGATTCATCTCCCGTCGTCTCCCTGGCAGCTATTATAGTTCAAGTCCAGCCTCAAGTCAAAGATTTCACAAGTTCTGGTCTTGCGACAAGGTAGGGCGGATTGGCAATCCGCCTTACGCGAGCCATTTTCACAGCAGACTCACCGGGTCTATGTCCACCTGCCAGCCCAGGGGAAAGGTCACGTGTCGCAGCAGATCTTGAGGCCGGGGGGCGCAAATGACGATCTGCCAGCGGTAGCGACCCCGCACTCTGGTCACGAAGCAGGGGGCAGGGCCGATCAACGCCATCTCTGGCAACCCCAGGCGAGCGATCTGATATTCCAGTGTGCGGTGCATCTCCTCGGCCTGGGTCTGGCAGCGGGCAGAGTTGGCGTCGGCGTAGACCAGACGGGCCAGGTGGTAAAAGGGTGGGTAGCCGGCCTGGCGACGAAAGGCGATCTCTTGCCGGTAAAAGCCCCCGTAGTCGTGACGGGCGGCAAACTGCACCGCGTACGCCTCCGGAGTGTAGGTCTGTACTATGACTCGACCGCCCAGCGGGCTCCGACCGGCCCGGCCGGCCACCTGAACCAGCAGTTGAAACGTCCGTTCGGCAGCGCGAAAGCCCGGCAGGTGCAGGGCCGTGTCGGCGACGACGGCACCCACCAGCGTCACCAGCGGCAGGTCGAGGCCCTTGGCCACCATCTGCGTACCCACCAGCACGTCGGCCTGATGATCCACAAAAGCTTGCAGAAACTTTTCGTGCCCCCATCGGGTGCCGGTCGTGTCACGGTCCCAGCGCAGGACGCGCGCGTCAGGAAAGTGCTGTCGCACCGCGGCCTCCACTCGCTGCGTGCCAATGCCAAAGTAACGGATGTGCCGTTCGCCACACTCGGGGCAGATGTCCGGCGGTGGCGAACGTTGGCCGCAGTGGTGACAGACCAGCGTGTTGTCGCTGGAGTGATAGGTCAGCGGCACGTCGCAGCGTGAACACCGGAGCACGTGCCCGCAGTCCCGGCAGTTGACAAAGGTAGCCGCCCCACGCCGGTTGAGGAACAGAAGGGCCTGCTGATCCCGGCTCAACGTCTCCGCCATCGCCTGGTGCAGCGCCCGGCTAAAGATGCTGCGATTGCCAGCCCGCAACTCGTCTCGCAAATCTATTACCTCTACGTGGGGCATCTCTGCGTACAGGGCGTCAGGGCCGTATGCCATCTCTCGAAATTTGCTTTGAGCGTATTGCGTGGTGTGTGCCGGAAATTGCGAATTGCGAATTGCGAATTGCGAATTCTCCTTATGGGCAAGGATGCGTTGGGGAAGGCTCAACAGCCGGTAGAGGCCCTGTTTCGCGCGGTGATATGAGGTCAGGTCTGGCGTGGCACTGCCCAGGATGACCGTCGCGCCGGTCAGTTCCCCCAGCCGGAGGGCCACGGCGCGAGCGTGGTAGTGAGGGGCGCGCAACTGTTTGTATGAGGTCGAGTGTTCTTCATCCAGGACGATGAGGCCGAGCCGGGGCAGGGGCACAAAGAGTGCCGAGCGGGGGCCAATGACGACGTCGATTAGGCCGCCACGGGCGCGCCGCCAAACGTCATAGCGTTCGCTCGCCGAGAGGGCGCTGTGGTGGACAGCTACCTTGTCGGGGAAACGGGCCGTGAATCGCCGCACAGTCTGCGGCGTCAGGCTGATCTCTGGCACCAGGACGATGCCCTGCCGCTCCTGGGCCAGCACTTTGGCCAGTGCTCGCAGATAGATCTCGGTCTTGCCGCTGCCGGTAACGCCGTGGAGGAGAAAAACGGTTGGGTGGTTAGGTGATTGGGGGCTCAGGGCTTGCTGGATCTCGGCCCAGACGGCGGCCTGGTCGGGAGTGAGGATGGGAGGGGTCTCGGCAACGAAGGCTTTACCTGCCAGAGGATCGCGCCAGTCCTCGGCCACGGCGAGTTCGACCAGCTCCAGTTCTTCGAGGCGGTGAAGGTCTTGAAGTGAGCAGCCGGTCTCGGCGTAGAGCCAGCTCACCCAGACCTGATCGCCCTCGCGGTGCAGGAGATCCAGCACGGCAGTCTGTTTTGTCGCCCCACGCAGTTCCAGGGCGCGGGCTTTGGCTTCCTCTGGAGAGAGGCGTAGTAGCACGACCGGCTCTTGGGTGACGCGCCGGAGGACGCCGGCTTTCTCCAGCGCACGGACGGTGCTTGTTTTGACTCCAGTGGCCCCTCGTAGCACGTCCCATGCCACGGGGCCGGGATGATCACCCAGATAGCGCAAGAGTGCGGCCTGCCGGGGGGCAAGCTTTGCCTTCTCGTCAGCCAGGCGGGCCAATTCGCCGGCCGGCAGAAGGGGGATGAGGGTCTCTTGCTTCGGTGTGAGGCTCACCCAACCCCGCCGGGCCAGTGCCTGCACGGGGCTTGGGGAGCAAGCTGCCGCTGTGCAGACGCCGGCCAGGGTGGGGAGCGGGTCGTCGGCCGTGGTCAGGTGATAGAGTACGCGGGCCTGTGCTGAATCGTGGCCCAGGTGAGGCCGGGCAGTAGCAAGGGCCACGTCGTCGGCCAGCAGGCGGACAAAGCGCACCTGGCGGGTACGTCCTCCTACCGGCGGCAGCACCGATTCGCTCGCCAGCAAACGATGGCGACGCAGTTTGGCCAGCGCGCGGTGCAGGGTTTGCCGCTTGTACCTGAGGCGGTACTGGATCTGCGTTATCCGTAGTGGCCCTTCGCGGACCAGCAACTC
>CAYNKW010000494.1:0-2827 GCA_964397845.1 uncultured Anaerolineae bacterium | reverse complement strand
GAGAAATCTATGCAATGTTCCAATTGCCATCGCACGTGGCCCGACGAGTTCAGAGTGTGTCCCATCTGCGCCGTTCCCCTCAGCGCCGTCATGGCCGGGGACGCTTCCGGCGCTATGGCCCAGGATCACAGCGTAGCCGCCGGCGCGAGAGGCGTGGCCGTGGGCCACGACGTGCACGGCGACGTCATCCTGATCGCCGACCCCGATCTCCTGTGGCAGGCCATTCGCCGCCGGCCACCGGCCCGAGAGCTGCGCCGGGCCACCGAACGCTACCTGGCCCACCTGGTGGACCGCTACCGCTACCTGGACTTCAAAGGGATGGGCGTCTCCGACCGGCTGCCCCTGCGCCTGCCCCTGGTCGAGATGTACGTCCCTCTCAAAGCGCGCATCGAGTTGCCTGAGGGGGAAACCTGGGCCCGCCAGTTGCGCCTGGCCGGGCGACGGGTGAGCGCCGGGGAAGCCGAGGCCATGGGCCGCCGCCTGAGCGAACCGACGCCGGTGCTGGACCTGTTCCACCAGCACGACGGGCTGATCATCCTGGGCGACCCCGGGGCCGGCAAGACGACCTTCCTCAAGTACCTGGCTCTGTGCCTGGCGCGGGGGGAGGGAGAATCGTTGGGCCTGGGCACGCGCCTGCCTGTTCTCTTGCCCCTGTCGGCCTATGCCAACGCACTGGCGGCGCGAGACGTGCCGCTGGACCGCTTCATCGCCCGGTATTACCACGACCGGGGGGTAGACCTGCCCCTCGGCCCGATGCTGGACGAGGCGCTGGCCGAAGGCGGTGCTTTGTTGCTGCTGGATGGGCTGGACGAGGTCAAGGCCCTGGCTCAACGCCATCTGGTGGTAAGACGGGTGGTGGAATTTATCACTTTCCACCGGCCAAAAGGCAACAAGTTCATCCTCACCAGCCGCGTCGTGGGCTACCGGGAGGTGCGCCCGGCGGCCGAGGGGCTGGCCGAGTGCACGTTGGTGGACTTTGAGGACGAAGACATTGCCCGCTTTGTGGAGCAGTGGAGCGGGGCGCTGGAGCGGGCGGCGCGGGACGACACGCCGGTGGCTTCCTGGGAGGCCGAACGAGAGCGGCGGGAGTTGCTGGAGGCCGTGCACCGCAATCCGGGCGTGCGACGGCTGGCGGCCAACCCGCTGTTGCTGACCATCCTGGCCCTGATGAAGCGCCAGGGTGTGGCCCTGCCCGAGCGCCGGGTGGAGCTTTACCAAAAGTACGTCGAGACGCTGCTTAAGCACTGGAACCTGGCGCGCGGTCTGGACCGCCCGCCCAGCCGGGATCTGGACGTGGTGGAGACGGTGCGCGTGCTGGCGCCGCTGGCCTTGTGGATGCACGAGACCAGCCCCGGCGTGGGGTTGGTGAAGCGGGAGGACGTGCGGCGGAAACTGGAAGAGATTTACACCGGCCGTGAGATACCAGGGCCAGAGCGGGCAGCGCAACAGTTGTTGGCCGATGTCCGCCAACACGCCGGGTTGCTGCTGGAGCGAGGGCCGGGAGAGTATGGCTTTATCCACCTCACCTTCCAGGAGTATCTGGCGGCGGCGGCCATTGCCCTGCGAGGCCAGCGGGAGGTGGGGCCGGTGGTCCGGGCGCTGGCGGCCCACGTGGGCGACGACAACTGGCGCGAGGTGACCCTGTTGACGGTTGGCTACCTGGGCATCGTGCAGCAGCGCGACGAAGCCGCCGGTGTGGTCCTGCGGGAGCTGATCCACGCCGCGCCGGGAGAGGCGGGGCAGGCGGCCGTGCTGGTCGGCCAGGCGGTGATTGACGCCTGGCCCGGCGGCGTGACGCCGGCCTGCAAAGCGGCGGTGGTGCTGTCCCTTCGAGAGACTCTGACCGATGACGCGCGGGTGAAACCGCCGCTGCGCGCCGCCGCCGGCGATGCCCTGGCCAGGCTGGGCGATCCGCGGCCAGAGGCGACGACGCTGGAGGGGATGCAGTTCTGCTACGTTCCATCCGCTCCGTTCTGGATGGGTGAGGGCAAGAACGAACACCTGAACGAGTGTCTGGATTACGACTACTGGGTGGGCCGCTACCCGGTGACCGTGGCCCAGTTCCGGGCTTTCGTGGAGGCAGGCGGGTATCAGAAGCCGCGCTATTGGCCGGAAGCCGAGGCGGCAGGGGTGTGGCAGGCGGGGGCGGTGAAGGGGTTCTTGGATGGCGAGCCTCGCCACAGATCCTTCGATTACGGCGAGCCGTTCAACCTGCCCAACCACCCGGCCGTCGGCGTGACCTGGTACGAGGCCCTGGCTTTCTGCCGCTGGCTGACAGAGGCGTGGCCGGCGGCAGAACGGATCGACGCGGCGCTGGTGGCGCGTCTGCCCTCGGAGGTAGAGTGGGAGAAAGCGGCGCGGGGCGGGGTCAAAATCCCGGCCTCGCCCGTCGTTGCCCGCGCGGGCGCGGTGCCTGCGCCGTATTTGAAGGCCAACCCGCACCCCAGGCGGCACTACCCGTGGGGTGACGAAGCTGATCCCAAGCGGGCCAATTACGATGATACGGGTATTGAGACAACCAGCGCGGTGGGATGCTTTCCGGGAGGGGCCAGTCTTTATGGGGTTGAGGATCTGAGCGGTAACGTCTGGGAGTGGATGCGGAGTCTTTCCAGGGACTACCCTTACGACCCGGAGGATGGCCGTGAGAAGCCAGGGGGTGAGGGCGCCCGCGTGTTGCGCGGCGGCGCCTTCTACAACAGTGGAGACCGGCACAGCCGCTGCGCTTTCCGTGACGGGCACGATCCCGACTACTGGTACTGGTTCAGCGGTTTTCGCGTGGTGGTTGCTCCCAACTTTATCTCTGATCTCTGAAGGCTCTGGACTCTGG
>CAYNKW010000493.1:0-2847 GCA_964397845.1 uncultured Anaerolineae bacterium | reverse complement strand
ACAGTGCCACCCTTGACGGGCTATCATGACAAATGCCTGACTCGACGTTTTGCTTCGTCTACCGATGGGGCGTCCATTGCGGTAGGATGGTCAGTTTCCCAGTCGCCCCCGCACAGAACCCGGCGTGCGTAGGGTAGGCCACCAGCGAGTTACCCTGCCTCACGCCCGGTTCTGTATGGCGCTGGGGCAGGCGACCGCCCCGGCGACCACAGCTTAGCACTTGTCCAAAAACAACTTTGCATCTCTGGTGCCATTCTGCCCTGTGGTTAGGCCACAGGACTAACCGCGCTTAACCGGCGCCACAAAGTAAAGTTATTAATGGACAAGTACTTGGTACTACAACCGCACTTGGAGCGCCCACACCGCTTTTGCTCGCTGCGGATTGCCAAATCCGCAGCCTGACCACCGGATTTGGCAATCCGGCGGGAGCAATATTAGAGTGTAGAGGTCTTTTCAGCGTAACTGCGGTTGTAGTATTAGGCGGACGCCCATGGCGGCCTGGAAAGCATCCCTCTGGACGCCCTCTCAAAACCTGATTAGACTGATTCGAGTCAAGGTCGTTTGGCGTCGCGTACCAGGCCCATTCGCCAGATGCCAGCTCGTGTACTGTTCAGCATACACATTCCCAGCCGACATCCCATCAACCGGCATTATGACCTTGAAACCCCGCAAAGCCGCCCCACTGGCCGTGTGCAGTACCGCCCCATGAGCTGAAGTACCGACCACAATTACCGTCTCGATGCCCTTTGCCCTCAGTATCTCCTCCAACGCGGTACCGTAGAACTTGTCCACGCCAGACTTGACTATCGCTTCTCCTGCGAGGGGAGCTAACTCCTCCCTGATGTCAGTGTCCTCTGCTCGCCTCGTGAGACTGTAGACAACGAGCATTCCCTTGTCCCTTGCTGCCGCAAGTAAGCTCTGAACCTTGGGCACAGAAGCCACACAGCGGGGTCTCCTCTCGGGATTACAGTTCTGGTTTTGAATGTCCAGAATCAGGAGGGCTGTTGCCTTGGGATCGACGGCGACTGGCTGCAACTCGGGTGGTGGCGGGGCTTTCACGGTGGCCCATTCACTTACGATGGTGTCCTCTGTATAGTTCACTTTGCTCCTCCGTTTCGGACTTTGAGTCTAATGTGACACTTTCTGCGTCCGGTTGGGATAGAAATGCGACGCGCGCAGTCTTGGGTGGAGAAATCCACCTGCACCGAAGGAACGACATGCGCGCGTCGCTTCCAATGAAAGGAAGCCACATAACCTCTCCTCCCAGACCATCCCTAACATTTCCAGTCTGGTTGATAATAACGATGCCTCGACGATGGTTTGTCTCCTGGCCATATCCAGGTGTGACCAAACTGTATCTGAAACGCTTCAAAACCGAAAACAAGCAAAAAGAGGAGACTCGATAGCGTGATCGGCTTCATGTGCCGGTTATGCGGCGTTGCCTGCCTCATTTCTTCTCAACGTACTCCATTCCTTCAATGCCCTCAAAGTCGACATCTTGTGTCCACAACGTCGCTCCGTGCACTTGAGCCGTGGCCAGCATCACACTGTTTGCCATCGGCAATTTCAACTCTGCCGAAATCTTGGCCGCTCTCAATGCTAGCGTCGCGTCTAAATCTACCACCCTCCCTTGTTGCATCGTTGCAACGGCCTGAAACCCCTCGCTCTCTCCACGTTCTTGAAGCACCTTTTTGAATACCTCGTAGATGCTGATGGATGGTACTACCAATTCTGACACGCTCTCAATCGCCAATGCAAAAAAGTCTGCGTTCGACCCATCGGCAAAGTATTCCAACCAGCCTGAAGAATCTACGACATTCATACCCGATCTGACTCCCTCTCCACCGTTGTGTCAATGCCTCTGAGAAACCCCCGCATTTCCTGGACTGGACGCAAAAGGATCAATTCAATACGGTCTCCATATCGAATCATCTGAACCTTCTGGCCCGGCCGAATGTCAAGCGACCGACGAATGGCGCTTGGAATCACAACTTGATACTTGGGTGAAACTGTGACCGTTTCCATTTGACCTCCCATATCGATTAGAGCTTTGTAATACACAACTCAATTCTACCATGTTTTCGTGCAACGAACAACTGGTGGAAAACGCCGCCAACTTGCCCAAGAACTCTGCTCGCTTCCCCCCGCCGCCTCCCGACACGCCCGCCAGACCCCATCGCCTACAACCGCTGCCTTGGGACGTCTGCTAACGATACAATCATCCAGTTGCCTGCAGGACTATACCAGTCGGACGAAGGGGTTTTGTCACCCTCTCGCTCCTTCTCCTGACCTTACACTGACTTTTGAGCAACCCCCGAGAGAATTGCATCAAATCTCGATCCGCACCAGATCTCAACATCTTTATGATACTATATAAGCACAGTAACCGCAAGCGGGGCGGTGTCCTGAGCCTTGTCCTGAGCCTTTAGTCCCCTTTGTCCCTGGGCCCTGTACTTAGGCCGTACAGGACTAAGTGCCAAAGGACCAGGGGCTTGGGCCTAAAGACCAAGGGCCCCGTCGAAGGGCTGTCGAAGGGCAGACCCGCAAATACATGCAAGGATGGTGAACAGGTTGGCCAGTCCAAACATCAATGGCGGCACTCCAGCCTCGGTTACTTGCCGCCCTTGACCTGCATTGAACGCGCGCGGTCAGTTTTCGCAGGACAAGTCCTGGAAAGGCCCTTCGTATGACCCAATCGTTGGCTCGATCGACCAAGGGGGTTTGACCTATCCTCCTCGCTGATATACAATTGGGGTTGACCCCAAAGGGAAGGTGAGAGGGATCGGTCTCCAGCCGATTCATCTCGTCTTTCAGTTCCGGTGAACTCGCCATCCCTGAGACGGTCTC
>CAYNKW010000492.1:0-2848 GCA_964397845.1 uncultured Anaerolineae bacterium | reverse complement strand
ACGAGGACACCTTTCGCCTGAAAGCTGCCTCCAAACCTTCGCAAGGGTTCCCCCATCTGACGCGGACTGCACCCTTTCGGGTAGGCTGCGCACTGGTCCGCTTTGAGCAGGGAACGCCCCACCTCAATCCCACTCCACGTCGCCGCAGAGTTCCGGCGGGCGCGATCGGGCCATGAACGCTTCGAAGGCCGGCCGCACGGCGCCAATGGTGCTCCCTTCACCATGGCCGGGATAGAAAGCCGTGTCGTCGGGCCAGACAAAAACCTTGTCCCGCAGGCTGGCCAGAATCTGCGCCAGGGCTTTGGGCGTTATAGAGTAGCCCGGCCCACCGGGGAACAGCGTATCGCCGACGATGGCGCGCCCGTCGAAGCGGAAGCAGACGCTCCCCGGCGTGTGGCCGGGCGTGTGAACCACGTGTAGTTCGTTACCCTGCAGGGTCAGCAGGTCGCCATCTGCCAGGTCAAAGTCACCCTTTATGCCGAATTCGGCCGCGTCGGCGGGGTGGAGGCCCAGGGGCGCGCTGGTGGCGCGGCGCACCTCGTCGAGGGCCTGGATGTGGTCGAGGTGGGCGTGGGTAAGCAGGATGGCCTCGACGGCGGTACCCTCGACAGCGGTGAGGATGCGCTCCGCCTCGGCGGCCGGGTCCACGACAAAACTCTCCCCGCCGCCAGTGAGCACGTAGCAGTTAGTGTACCATTCGCCCAGGGACAGGATGTGCAATTGAAGGGCGTGTGCGTTGCTCATTTTTTCCCCTTTCCCTTTCCTCAGACGACTATGACTTTCTCCCACTCTGGCTTCTCTTTGTCCATCGCCTGCATCTCCCGCCGCAACTCAAAAATCTGATCCCGCAGCAGCGCCGCTTTCTCGAACTCTAACTGGGCGGCGGCTTCTTTCATCTGCTTCTCCAGTTCTTTAATGAGCTGCGCCATCTCGTCTTTGGGCATGCGGCCCTCCACGGCGTATTCGGCGCGCTCCTCGGCGGCCACCTTGAGCCGGTCGGTCAGGTCGCGGACCTCTTTGACGATGCTGGCCGGGATGATGCCGTGCTCCCGATTGTAGGCCAGTTGCTTCTCGCGGCGGCGCTCCGTCTCGTCAATAGCACGTTTCATCGCCTCGGTCACGGCGTCGGCGTACATGACCGTCTGTCCACGGACGTGTCGCGCCGCGCGGCCCATCGTCTGGATGAGAGCCGTGTCGGAGCGGAGAAAACCCGCCTTGTCGGCGTCCAGGATGGCCACCAGCGAGACCTCCGGCAGGTCCAGCCCCTCCCGCAGCAGGTTGATGCCCACCACCACGTCATAAGTGCCCAGGCGCAGGTCGCGCAGGATCTCCACCCGCTCCAGGGTGTCTATCTCGGAGTGGAGGTAATGCACCTTGACGCCCATCTCTAGCAGGTAATCGGCCAGGTCCTCGGCCATGCGCTTGGTGAGAGTCGTAACCAACACCCGCTCGCCCCGGCCCACCCGCTCGTTGATGCGGCCAATGAGGTCATCAACCTGCCCCTCTGTGGGCCGGAGGACGATCCCCGGGTCCACCAGGCCGGTGGGCCGGATGAGCTGCTCCACCACCTGCCCTGACTTTTGCAGTTCATAAAGCCTCGGGGTGGCCGAGGTATAGATCACCTGGTTAAGCCGCGCCTCGAACTCTTCAAAGTTCAGAGGACGGTTGTCCAGGGCGCTGGGCAGGCGGAAGCCATAGTCTATCAACATCTGCTTGCGACTGCGGTCGCCGTGATACATGCCTCGCACCTGGGGCACCGCCATGTGCGACTCGTCCACGATGAGGAGAAAGTCATCGGGAAAATAGTCCAGCAACGTCCAGGGAGGCGTGCCCTGAGGGCGCTGGTCCAGGTGGCGCGAATAATTCTCGATGCCCGAGACGTAGCCCACCTCGCGGAGCATCTCCAGGTCATACCTGGTGCGTTGCTCCAGTCGCTGCGCCTCCAGCAGCTTTCCCCCGGCTTTCAACTCGGCCACCCGCGCCGCCAGTTCTGCCTCGATGTCTTTGAGAGCCTGAGCCAGTTTGTCCTCCGGAGTAATAAAGTGCTTAGCCGGGTAGATTTCGACCGCCTCGTGCTCGGCCAGGACCTCGCCGGTGAGGGGGTCTATTTCGACGATGCGCTCGATCTCGTCGCCCCAGAAGGCGATGCGATAGGCAAAGTCGCGGTAGGCAGGCCGCACGTCCAGCGTATCGCCCCGCACGCGGAATCGGCCCCGCGCCAACTCTACGTCGTTCCGGTCGTAACGAATCCGCACCAGATGGCGCAGAACTCTGTCTCGCTTGATCGTCTCGCCCTGATGCAGCTTGAGCACCACGCGGCCGTACTCCTCCGGGCTGCCGATGCCATAGATGCAAGAGACCGAGGCGACGATGATCGCATCGCGCCGGCTAAAGAGGCTGGACGTAGCCGCCAGCCGCAGGCGGTCAATCTCCTCGTTGATGTCGGCATCTTTTTCGATGTACAGATCGTGTTGGGGGATATAAGCCTCCGGCTGGTAGTAGTCGTAATAGGAGACAAAATACTCGACGGCGTTGTGGGGAAAGAACTCTTTGAACTCGGCGTAGAGTTGCGCCGCCAGTGTCTTGTTGTGCGTCAGCACCAGAGTCGGATGCTGCGTCTGCTGGATGACGTGGGCCATGACGAACGTCTTGCCCGTGCCGGTCGCGCCGAGTAGCGTCTGATGCCGGTGACCGGCCTGGAGGCCCGCCACCAGTTTTTCAATGGCCTGGGGCTGGTCGCCCGTCGGTTTGAGATCGGAAACCAGTTGGAATTCTGGCATGGTTGCTCTCTCTCCTACTTGTGGCGCATAGAACGCAAGTTCGACACTCAATTATACACCGGAACGTC
>CAYNKW010000491.1:0-2850 GCA_964397845.1 uncultured Anaerolineae bacterium | reverse complement strand
GCCAGCGGCCTCGGCAGCGAGGTCAGGGCCTCCGGCAGTTCGATTTCGCCGATCTTTAGCACGCCGCCCGATGCGACCTTGAGCGCCGCCAGCACGGCCTGTGGGTCGGCTTCCGGATTCACTTTCAGGATGTAACGGGTCGGTTCGACAGTGGGGGAGAAGCGACGCAGCAACTCGGTGGACAGGATCAACATTCGCCCCAGGTTGAGGCCCTCGCGGTAGAGGCCCACCACGCGCAGAGTAACGGGTTCCCCTTCCAGCAGGATGGTGACCGTATCGCCAGGCTGCAGGCTGCGCTCCTGGGCCAGCACATAGCTGACGACGACCTCATCAAGTGTCTCAACCATCCGCCCTTCGATCAGGGAGAAATTGAAAGCTGCCAGCTCACCCTCGCGAAAGTGCGCTTGAAGCATCTCTTCCTCACCTGGAAACTGAAAGTGCGCTTCCAGTTCGCCGTAGTAGGCGATCACCTCTGGCTGTTCCGCGATGAGGCGGCGCAGCTCCGCCCCGGCGAGGTCCTGCGAAGGGAAGGCCATCAGGTCGCCATCGCGCATCCCGCCCAGGCTGGGGTCGCTCTCGAAGGCGCGGATCGTGTGCACGGCGGTCAGGGCGAAGGTCAGGGCGAGCACGGCCACGCCCAGGCCCAGCACCGTCAACACCGAGCGCAGCGGGCGGGAGAGGACCTCGCTCACGCCCAGGGCCAGAGACACCGGCAGGCGCAGCAGACGGGCGGCACGGCGACGCAGCGGCTCCGCCCCGACCCGAATCGTCTGCACCACATCCAATCGAGCCGCCCGGCGCACCGGCCCAAGGGTAAAGAGCGCAGAGACGAGCAGAGCAGCCAAGGGTGTAGCCAGCGCGACCCACAAGGGAGGGCGGACGAGCGTCTCACCAAACCGGATGGCCACAGGACGCAGGATCGTCGAAGCCAACAGGCTCCCCGTCGCCAGCCCGCCCAGACTGGCGATCAGCGCCAGCCCCAGGTACTCGGCCAGGTAGACCAGGACCAGTTGCCGCCCCGTGAACCCACCGCCTTGAGCAGACCAAGCTGCCGCGTCTGGGCGCGCACGGCTTCGCCGATGACGTTGGCGATGAGGAGACCGGCGGCCAACCCGGCCACGATGCTGAAAGCGGTAAAGAGAACCGTCTGGAGGATGACGGACTCGTCGCAGTGACGACGGACCTCCTTCCAATCCCACCATGAATAGATGGCTCCGGAAGGCAGCGCCTCCTCGGCGGCCTGGAGGACAGCCTTCACGTTGGCCTGCTCGCCCAGTCGCAGCCCGACGGCCAGCGTCTCCATGTCGGGCGTGGGAGCCAGCAGCGCCTCCAGGTCAACCAGCGTACCGGGAGCGACGTAATCTCGGGCCGGCTGGCAGGAAGGAAAGGGGCAGTGGATGGCATTCACTTGCAGCCCCACGACGGTCAATGGGTGCCGACCATTGGGCGTCATCACGTCCACCGTATCTCCCACATCCACGTTGTAAAAGGCGGCCACGTTGCGATCCAGAGCGATGGCGTCCCGCTCACCCGCTTCCGGCACACGTCCGGCGACTATCAAGGGACGGGCCACAGTCACCGCCTCATCCGGCCACTCGCGCAGTTCCTGGCCCAACGTCGATCCTTCCCCTATGTAAAATGGCCGAGAGAAGGACCGAATCGCGCCGGTGGTCGCTTCCACGCCCGAAAGATCGGCCAGGCTTTGCGCTGCCTGCTCAACGGTCACTCGCCGCGGGTCCAGGTAGATCCACACGTGCGCCCCGCGAGTGCGCTCGAATAGACGGTCGTAGGTCCCACGAGCGGTACGGAACGTGATCAGGGCCAAGGTGAGCAGCGTCGCCGCCGCCAAGAGCGTTACAAAGACGAGCAACGACTGCAACTTGTGACTCCTCAGGTTTGCGCTGATCTGTATGGTAATGGCATGCATCTTCGCCTCCTTACAGCTCCAACTGTACCAGCCGCGAAAGAACCGTCCCCGCATCGCCGGGGGCAGCCGGCTGCACCTCGTCCACCAACTGCCCATCGCGCATAAAGATCACCCGCCCGGCGAAACCGGCCACTTTGGGGTCGTGGGTCGCCAGCACGATAGTCTGCCCTTCAGCGTGGAAGCGGCGCAGCAGCGTCATCACCTCGGCCCCGCTGCGCGAATCCAGGTTGCCTGTCGGCTCATCGGCCAAAAGGACGGCGGGGCGATTGATCAGCGCGCGGGCGATGGCCACCCGTTGCTGCTGGCCGGCTGAAAGCTCGTTGGGGAAGGCAATAGCTTTGTCAGCGATCCCCAGCGCTTCCAGCAATTCCTCGCGCTGCTGCGCCGTCTCCGACGGCGATCGTCCGAGGAGCAGTCCTGGCAGGTTCACGTTGTCGGCCACCGTCAGGTTGGGGATCAGGTTGTAGGCCTGGAAGACAAAGCCGATCGTTCCCCGGCGCAGCACTGCCCGCGCCGACTCGTCCAGGGTGTCCATCCGCCGCCCGACCACCGTCACCTCGCCTGCTGTGGGGCGATCCAACCCGGCCAGCATGTAGAGCAGCGTGGACTTGCCACAGCCCGAAGGCCCCATCACGCCGACGAACTCTTTGGGGGCGACCCGCAGGTTCACCCCGCGCAGGGCTTCCACCGCCACGCCATCCGTGTGGTAGATCTTGCGCAAATCTCGCGTCTCAATTGCTATTTCCATAACTTTACCTCCAGACTATCTCTCTTTCAGTCTCTCTTCGCACAGCTCCAGCCATTCCAGGTCAGCTTCGACGTGCAGGATGGCCCCTTCCACCAGCAACCTCGTGGCAGCATCCAGAGAAGGATCGGCTCGCAGCGCAGTCAATTGGGTCATCGTCTGCATATAGACCTGCCGC
>CAYNKW010000490.1:0-2856 GCA_964397845.1 uncultured Anaerolineae bacterium | reverse complement strand
AGCCGGTGCTCTGGGTAGGGCGAGGGACGCGGGAGGGTGAATTCAACTCGAGATGGCGCGAGCGACGGTCTCGGCGAGTTCCAGAGCCCGCAGACCGTCGTGGCCTGGCACGTCGCTGGGGCGGTTCTTGCGAGCGCAGTCAGCAAAGTGGCGCAGTTCCAACATCAGTGGCTCGGCCATCGGTACGTGAATGCGCTCAATGACGCTCTCCTGACGGTACTTGGTGGTGTGACGATTATCGAGGTACTGGGGAAATGTGCGGCGATGTACCATGACAGTCTTGTTGAGCAGGTCAGCCTCAACATAAGCGCCCTCAGCAATGATCTCGATAGCTCTGACTTTTTGCTCCGTAACGCGCGAGGCAAACAGCGTGGCGATGGGACCGTCCCTGAAGGAGAGGTTGGCTACCGCGTGGTCTATCGCGCCCGTGTTGATGGAGCGCCCCCAGGCGGTAATCCCTTCTAACTCTGAGCCGACCAGGTCTACCGCCAGATCGAGGTCGTGGATCATCAGATCGCGGATCACGTCCACATCGGTATTGCTGGTGTCGAAAGGGCTCAGGCGACGCATGTTGATGCCGATGAGTCTCGCATCTTCGGCGACGTGTTTTAGCTCAATGAAGGCCGGGTTGAAACGTTCGATGTGGCCGACTTGCAGTGTCAGCCCTCGCTCGTCGGCCATTTGCACCAGTTGCTGGGCTTGCTCAATCGTCTCGGCGATGGGCTTTTCTACCATGACGTGCAACCCTTGCTCCAGGCACTCGGCGACCAGCGCGTAATGAGCGGGCGTGGATGCGGCGACGGTCACAGCATTCAGTTGGGAGAGCAAGGCCCTGCGGTCGGCAAAGAAAGTAGTTTCGTAGGCTTCTGCGACCCGGCGTCCGCGCTCTTGGTTCAGATCGGTCACGCCGACCAGTTCGACGCGGGGAAGGTTAGCGCAGACGCGGCAGTGCCGCTCGCCCATGCTGCCAGCACCGATGATACCTATGCGTATAACTTTCATAGCAGTTCCCCCTTGGCAGAGTGATAGAATGAGGAATGAATCAAGTTGATGCAGTAAAGCTGTTGACCGCCGCCACGATCCGATCCAGGTCATATTGGGAAAGGGCTGGATGGACGGGCAGCGAAAGGACTTCCTGGCTGGCGGCCTCAGCCTGGGGCAGCACGTCGTCGTAGCCCAGTGACTCGTAAACCGGCTGGCGATGGATGGGACACGGGTAGTGAATCGCCGTGCCGATGCCGTGCTTTTGCAGGTGATCCTGCAGTGCCTGACGGTCGCTGGAGATGCGGATCGTGTACTGGTGGAAGACGTGTCGCCGGCCGGAACGGGCGACGGGCACCCGCACGCCTTGCAGCCGTTTGCTCAGGTAGCGGGCGTTGGCAATGCGCTTCTCGTTCCAGACGGGCAGCTTTGCCAATTGGGCCAGGCCGATGGCCGCCTGGATGTCAGTTGTGCGAAAGTGGTAGCCCAGGATGTCGTGTTGGTAGCGTCGTGATTGGCCGTGGTTGCGCAGAAGGCGCAGTCGTTTGGCCAGGGCGTCGTCGTTTGTGGTGATGATGCCCCCTTCACCGGTGGTCATGTTCTTGGTGGCGTAGAAGGAAAAACAGCCGCCGCCAAAGCTGCCCGCCGGCTGACCCTCAAAAGTCGCACCGTGGGCCTGGCAGGCGTCCTCGATGACGGCGAGGTTGTGGCGGGCGGCGATTTCCATGATGGCGGCCATGTCGCATGGCTGGCCGTAGAGATGCACCGGCAGGATGGCGCGGGTGCGTTCGTTGATCCTGGCCTCGATGGCGGCGGTATCTATCAGGCAAGTGTCGGGTTCAATATCCACAAAGACCGGCTTCGCGCCAGCGTAGAGGATGGCGTTGGACGAGGCGATGAAGCTGAAAGGCGTGGTGATCACCTCGTCGCCGGGGCCGATTTTGTGGGCCAGGAGAGTCAGCCACAGCGCCGCAGTGCCGGAGGCGACGGCCACGGCGTGTTCGACGCCGCACAGTTCGGCAAAACGGGCTTCGAACTCGGCCACTCGCTTACCTTGGGCCAACATGCCGGAATCAAGCACGGCTATGACAGCCGCTTTCTCCTCTTCTCCCAGTTGCGGTTTGGCGATGGGGATGAAGGAACCTTCAGAAGATGTATAACTCATTGCAGACCTCGCATTTCCACTGGCCGTTTTTCAATTCGATCAAGGGGCGCCCGCAGCGGCAGACGTAACCTTGGGGGCGCGCCGGGTTGCCGTAGACCAGGCCGTGGGTTGGCACGTCGTGGATGACGACGGCGCCGGCGCCCACCATGGCAAACTCGCCGATGGTCACACCGGGCAGGATAATCGCGCCCGCGCCGATGGATGCGCCACGCCGGATCAGGATGGGACTCACCTCCCAGTCGGCGTCAGTCTTGAGCGAGCCGTCGGGATTGATTGAGCGGGGCAGCTTGTCGTTGGTCAGGATGGCGCCGGGGCCGATAAAGACGCCGTCCTCTACAGTAGCGCCGTGGTAGACATAGACGCCGTTCTGAATCTTGACCCTGCTGCCGATGGTGACGTCAAAGTCAATGTAGGCACCTTTGCCGATGATGCAATTGTCGCCGATGCAAGCTCGCTCCCGCACCTGGGCCTGGTGCCAGATACGGGTGCCAGGACCGAGGACGGCCTGGGGAGAGACATCAGCGGTGGGGTGGATGAAGGGTGCTGAGTTAGATGCGGCTGGGTTGGTCATGGAAGTTTCCTTTGCCTCACTCAAGATCGAAATGCTACTCTTTTAAGATTATGGGTAAATAGATTTTATGTGGATATGGATCTTCCGGGCCCTTGTTGTAGTTTGTGAACGTGCAGCTCACGTCTTGTTCAGATTGCAG
>CAYNKW010000489.1:0-2860 GCA_964397845.1 uncultured Anaerolineae bacterium | reverse complement strand
TCAAGTCCAACCGGTGCTTCGCCGGGTTGAGCAAAGCGGTTGAAAGGCCATAAAGGGAAAGGCAAATTAGTATGTTTGCTCGAATCGAAACCTTGTCTTATCGTTGTCTCCGTTACGTACGGCAGCCTCTGGCACCGTTTCAAGTATTGGTCGGGCCCAATGCCAGTGGCAAGTCCGCGTTCCTAGACGTCGTGGCTCTTCTGGCCGACGTGGTGCAGGAGAAGGAGGGGGTGGCCGCAGCGGTCGCTGCCCGCGCGCCGGACGCCCGCGACCTCTATTGGATGCGCCAGGGTGATGCCTTTGAGCTGGCTGTCGAAGGAGCCATCCCGATGTCCTTGCAGCGCCGCAGGAACAGCGCCCACACCCGCGTACGTTACGAAGTGCGCGTAGGTCTGCACCTGGCGACCGGGGAGACGAGCCTGTTGGCCGAGACCCTCTGGCTGAGGCCGGAGCCACCTGCTGCGCAAGGTCGAGCTGTGGTAGGACGAACGCTCTTCCCCATGCCGCCCCCGCCGCCCGAGGCCATCGTTCGACCATCGCGGAAAAGAACTCCCCCGGGGTGGCGACGGGTGCTCAACAAGGTCCCTGAATCGGGCAACGATTACTTTCGCTCCGAAACATCTGGTTGGAACAACCTGTTCCGCCTGGGACCACGCCGTTCGGCCCTGGCCAATCTGCCGGAAGACAAAGAGAAATTCCCCGTCTCTATATGGTTCCGCCGCGTGTTGCTGGAGGGGGTGCAACGCCTGGCGCTGAACAGTGCTGCCCTGCGTCGTCCGAGCCCGCCTGGTAGTCCCCGGCGTTTCCAGCCCGATGGCTCCAATCTCCCGTGGGTGGTGAAAGACCTGGAGGACCGCGCCCCCGAACGCCTGCGAGAGTGGGTGGCCCATGTGCGCACCGCCCTGCCCGATCTGCGGGCCATCCGCACCGTGGAGCGGCCGGAGGACCGCCACCGTTACCTGGTGTTGGATTACGGTACCGGCTTGCAGGCCCCTTCCTGGCTGGTCTCCGATGGCACCCTCCGCCTGTTGGCTCTGACCGTCCTGGCTTATATCCCGGACCTGGAAGGTATCTACCTGATCGAAGAGCCGGAAAACGGCATTCACCCGCGAGCTGTGGAGACAGTGCTGCAATCGCTGTCCTCGGTCTATGGTGCTCAGGTGTTGCTGGCCACTCATTCGCCTGTCATTCTCAGTTTGGCCAGACCGGAGCAGGTGCTCTGCTTTGACCGTACCGATGAAGGGGCAACCGATATTGTGCGAGGCTCAGAGCATCCCCGCCTGCGCGAGTGGCGTGGAGAGACCGATCTGGGCACGCTCTTTGCCAGTGGGGTGTTGGGATGAGAGACCTGGTCGTGCTGGTGGCCGATAAGAACATGGAACATGCGGCCAAAGGGCTGTTGGGGCGTCCCCAATCCCTGGGTATTCGCCCTGTAGCGTATGATCTGTTTGTCCACCCCCGCCGCGACCCCGGTTGTCTGAACGAGGCGCACGATTTCTTGCGCCCCATGGCCACAGGGTACGGCTACGCCCTGGTGGTGTTCGACCACGAGGGCTGCGGCCGGGAAGGGGAGCAGCCAGACGTCTTGGCGGACGCGGTAAAGGAGCGGCTGGCGCGCAATGGCTGGACCGAGCGAGCTGAGGTGGTCGTTCTGACTCCCGAGTTGGAAGTGTGGGTGTGGAGTCCTTCACCCCACGTGGAGGCCTGCCTGGGCTGGGCTGGTCGCCAACCCTCATTGCGCGATTGGCTGGCAGAAAAGGATTACTGGCCACCTGAGTCGCCCAAGCCACCCCGTCCCAAAGAAGCGATGGAGGCTGCTTTGCGCCAAGTCCGCAAGCCGCGCTCCTCGGCCATCTACATGGAACTGGCTCAGAGGGTCAGCCTGCAAAGTCACACCGAGCCTGCTTTCCTGCGTTTGACTTGTGCATTGCAAAGGTGGTTCTGACAATGACCCAATGCCGCCTGATCGAAGAAGCCTTCCCGCTGAAAAAAGTTTCCGAAGACTCGAAGCACGAAAAGAACGTGCGCCACGGCCACATCAGCACGTTGCACATCTGGCCGGCGCGCCGGCCGCTGGCCGCCTGCCGCGCGGCCATCATCGCCGCTCTGATGCCAGACCCCGGCGACGAGCGCGGCCGCGCCGAGTTGTGCAAAAAGATCGAGAGCATCACCCGTTGGAAGACAGAAAACGGCCCGGCGCTTGATTTCTTCCGGCGGGAGATCCGCAAAGCCTTTGGCGGGCGCCCGCCTCGTGTGCTCGACATGTTCGCCGGTGGTGGAGCCATTCCGCTGGAGGCCATGCGCCTGGGCTGCGACGTGATAGCCAACGACTACAACCCGGTGGCCTGGTTCATATTAAAATGCACGTTGGAATTTCCCCAACGCCTGGCGGGCAAGACCTGGCCGCTGCCAATGACAAATGGGGAAATGGCAAATGGACAAATGACAAATGGGGAAATGACAAATGATAAAACTGTGCCGGCGCAACTCGATTTTGGTCATTTGTCATTGGACATTGGTCATTCCGCCGGTGATCTGGCCGACCACATCCGCTATTGGGGTCAGTGGGTGCTGGAGAAGGCCCGGGCCGAGCTGGCCCCCTACTATCCCACCGTGGACGGCCAGCCGACGGTGGCCTACCTGTGGGCGCGCACCGTTCCCTGCCCCGACCCGGCCTGCGGCGCCGAGGTGCCGCTGCTCAAGACGCTCTGGCTGTGCAAAAAGGCGGAAAAGACGCTGCCTGACACACCCGAAAACCGCGCCCGGCCCGATTTTCTGCGGGTCAAGCGCTACCGGGGCAACAGGACCAGAGTGGTCATCAACGGCCGCCGTGCCCTGCGCCTCGTAGTCCGGAGAAACC
>CAYNKW010000488.1:0-2870 GCA_964397845.1 uncultured Anaerolineae bacterium | reverse complement strand
TCGGGTCGAGGCTTTCTCAAAAATGAGCGCTATGTTCTTTCCTGTCAATCTCGGTTGCTCAGTTCCGGCGTATTTTGCCTTCTTTAGATCCGCAGAGAGGTTGAGCAGGAACCTGATCTCGTTGGGAGTGAAATCCAACAGTTTCAGGCAATGTCTGTTCCTTAGGTTGAAGGCCATTTTCCCTCCTTAATCTCAGTACATCAAAATTGTGAAGCAGAGCGGGCTCCCATGCCCGCGTTTCGGCGGCGCATGTACACCACTCTCAGGGGACACACACCCACACACAATCCGCATCCATCACATTTAAGAAAGTCAACGCGTGCTACGTTGTCGTCAATTTCGATCGCTTGGTACCCCCCGGAGGCACAAGCTCGGACGCAAATACCACATCCGTTGCAACTATCCTCATCAATTGACGCCACCAGCTTTACGGACAGATCCAAATCGGGGAATGTACCGATACTGGGTAGTGCTTTACCAGTAATGTCAGTCGGCGTACCATACCCTTTTTTGTCAAGATACAGTTCGAGACCTTTCGTCAGTTTTTCAATGATTTGATGGCCGTTCCACATCACTGCTGTGCAAACCTCAATCACAGATGCGCCAACCGCCAAGTACTCGGCTGCATCCTGCCATTTTGCAATACCGCCACAACCAATAATGGGGATTGATAGGGCTTGAGCAATGCTAGCAGTACACCGGAGAGACACTGGTTTCAATGCAGGGCCACCATAACCGCCGAAAATGCTAATGCCCTCAACCGTGGGCAAGGGGGCAAAGGTATTGAGGTCTATTCCTGCCAGGCCCGATAGGCTGTTGATTGCGGTTACTGCATCTGCCCCGGCTTCCGCGGCGGCACGCGCCAGCGCTACGATGTCTGTGACATTCGGGGTGAGTTTTACTATCACTGGCAGGCCTGTCGCCTCTCTCACCCAGCGGACCGCCAATTTTAGTGCTTCTGGATCCTGTCCCAATTTCTCACCTTTTTTCTCTTCAGCGAAATTTGGACAACTCACGTTCATTTCATAGCCATTGACTCCATGCGGTTCAAGACGACGGATAACCTCTTGCCAGTCCTTTGGATTGCCCCCCCCCGCTATGCTGGCAATGATCGGCCGTTCAGGATAGGAAGCACGAATCATGTCAATCTCTTCTTCCCAGCGGTCAAGGGTCAGATCACTGAACAGTTCAATGTCAATCATGCCCCTTTTATCTCGTCCCGCCCTGATCACATATACCCTTGGGCTTGGATGTTCTGTGGGTTCTAAAGCAATTGTTTTCGTTACAGCCCCTCCCCACCCAGCTTTGAAAGCTTCGATTATCATCGCTCCGTTTGCAGTGGGCGGCCCAGCGGCCAGTAAGAATGGATTCGGAAAAGTGATGCCTGGAAACCTGGTTTCTAATCTTGACATAGTTCTCATCTCGAATAGGGGGCTCTTTATCCGTGGTATGAACGGTTGAGGTCCCTCACAACCGTAGGAATTGTAGAAACAGGTGGTGAATCACCTTTCACTGGCAAATGGATAATCGTTCCAGTGTGAATCCGGCCAAACCTTTCTCCCATCACATCAGCAATTCTCCTCAAGCCATCAAAGCCAGTACAATGGCCAGCAAAGACCCAGTCCACTTCACAAAGAGCCTCAATTGATTTCTCAACCTTTTCCTCAGTCGCATCTATGAAATGAAGGCCACCAATAACGGCGTGGATCTTGTTCACACCTGTGACTTTCTTGGCGTGCATCATCGTGTTGACGATGCCAGCATGGCAACATCCGGTGACGATGACAAGGCCCTCCTGGAAGTTGAGAATAACAGCCGCGTCATCCCTTTCGTGGTCCTGGACGACCTCTCCATTCACTATCGTGTAAAGGTCCTCCAGCACTTCAAACAAAGTTACCCTCTCGATCTCCCCCGAAGTAGTGACCCCGGTCATCAAGTTCAGTGGCTCGCGCGTCAGCGTGAAAATGGCCCCCTTCTGCTCGAGTTGCATCTGACTTTGAGCCATGCCTATATGGCGAACCCCATCCGGATTGATCTCAAAGCAGGGTCGGAATGTCTCGGGATGCGCGATAACAGAGATTGGCCGGCCGATGGCTTCCAAAATCCCTGGCAGCCCATCCGTGTGGTCATAGTGACAGTGTGAGAGAAAAATCGTACTGACCTCGTCCAACGATTTTCCCAAGATTCCCAGGTTATGGAGAATTGGCGCTGCTGCCGAATTCGTGTCGTAGAGGATATGTTTCTCAAAGGTCTCGGTTCTCAACTCCAGCAGGACTGATAATCCGAATCTGCCCATGAAGGGCGTGTCGAAAGCAATCGAGTCTTCAGCGAGAATGCTTATGGTAGCCTCTTTCAAGTAACCAAGTTTCTTAATCATGACCCTACCCCTTTCTTCAGGGCCTCTCCTACGCCCCTCCATCCATCGCTCTCTTTGAGGATGGACACTACTTTTGAGTAATAAGCACAATAATCTCCGCTCATCGTCCACGACTGCACGGGGCCAGCTCTTTTCAACGACCGGTCAGTAGAAGCTTCAGGTCGTTGACGTTGGTCCCGGTGGGGCCGGTGATAACCAGATCGCCAGTAGCTTCTAACAACTCCAGTGCCGAGTGTGTCCTCAGATACTCGCCTGCATCGAACCCAACCGCCCTGGCGCGGTCAATGGTCTCTCCATCAACAAGTCCGCCACTAGCTTCGGTAGGCCCATCAGTTCCGTCCGTATCGACCGACACGACGACTATGTCTTTGCGTCCGGCAATCGCAAGCGCGGCACTGAGTGCGAACTCTTGGTTGGAGCCACCTTCTCCACAATCCCCATAAATGGTGACAATCGTCTCACCACCTGCAATAATGGCGCAAGGCGCCTCAAC
>CAYNKW010000487.1:0-2870 GCA_964397845.1 uncultured Anaerolineae bacterium | reverse complement strand
TCCCACTGGTCGATGAACCACAGCCGCTGCTGGGCGAAGGAGAGAGGGAGTTCGCCGTCTCGTGGGACAGGTCGCATGGGCGGAGCCGACGAGCCCTGCTCCGCCCGGAGAGCCACCTCTACACGCTCGGCCAGACCGGCGACCGTGGGCGCCTCGAACAGCGCGCGCAGGGGCAATTCGAGCTGGAAAGCCTGGCGTATCCGCGAGACGACTTGCGTGGCCAGCAGAGAATGTCCCCCCAACTCGAAAAAGTTGTCGGCTACGCCCACCTGCTCAATGCCCAGGACCTGGGTCCAGATCCCCGCCAGCACCTCCTCGGCCGGCGTGCGGGGCGACACAAAGACCCCTTCCAATTCAGGCCGGGCCTGATCGGGTACGGGCAACGCACGACGGTTCACCTTGCCACTGGGTGTCAGCGGCAACACCTCCAGCGTCACAAACGCCGACGGCACCATGTACTCGGGCAGCTTCTCCCGCAGGAAGCGACGCAACTCACCGACTGTGGTCTCCCGCTCATCGTTCGGAACGACGTAGGCCACCAGCCGCTCGTCGCCAGGTTCGTCCCCCTGCGTCAGCACTACCGTCTCCCGCACCGCCGGGTGTTGAGCTAGCACCGCCTCAATCTCCCCCAGTTCTATGCGGAAGCCGCGTACCTTCACCTGGTGGTCGATTCGTCCCAGAAACTCGATGTTGCCGTCCGGCAAGTAGCGAACCAGGTCCCCAGTCTTGTACAGGCGCGCTCCCGGCTCGCTGCTAAAGGGGTGGGGAATGAAGCGATCGGCAGTTAGTGTAGGTTGCCCCAAGTAGCCTCGCGCTACCCCATGACCGCCGATGTACAGTTCGCCCGGCACACCAATGGGCGACGGCCACAAGTGCGGATCGAGTGCATAAGCTTGCGTGTTGGCGATCGGCTTGCCAATGGGTACTTTCGCGACGCTTTCCGGTGTGTCCTCCCCCGTCAAGTCACACATCGTCGCCACAATCGTCGCTTCTGTGGGACCATACGTGTTGACCAGGCGAATGTGGGCCGGGGTGTGGGCCCGCCATGTCTCCAGCCGTTCCGGCAATGCTGCTTCCCCGCCAATGATGATTAGGCGCAATGATGGCGGGAATGCCAGTGAATTCACCTTGAGCTTGGCGGCGATGACGTGCCAGTAGGCCGTGGGCAAGTCCAACACGGTGATGCCTTTAGCGGCGCACGTTTGCAAAAACATCTCGACCGAATCAAGCATGGCGTCCGTGCGCAGCGCCAGTGTGGCGCCGTTGAGCAGACAGGGATAGATTTCTTCGGCCGCTGCGTCAAAACTAATGGAGGCGAACTGCAAAATGCGATCAACGGGCGTGATGGCAAAATCGTTAATTGCAGTCATCACATACTGTACCAATGCCTGCTGCGGCACCTCGACGCCTTTGGGCCGGCCTGTAGAACCAGAGGTATAAATCACGTAGGCCAAGTTCTGTGTCGTGGTTCTACAAGCTGGATCTTCCTCGCTCTCCTGAGCGATAACTTTCCAATCCGCGTCTAGGCACACAACCTTGACCTCATGCTCAGGGAGCTCTTCCAGCAACCGTATCTGGGTCAACAGCACTGATGCCTGGGCATCCTCCAGCATAAAGGCCAGTCGCTCCTTCGGATAAGAGGGATCCATAGGCAAGTAAGCTCCTCCAGCCTTGAGAATGCCCAACAATCCTACTACCATCTCTAGGGAGCGTTCCACACAGATGCCCACCACCACCTCCGGTCCCGCGTCCGGCGTCCCCAGGTGATGCGCCAGTTGGTTCGCTCGCCGGTTCAGTTCCCGGTAGGTCAGGTGCTGGTTTTGAAAGACCACCGCCACGGCGTCCGGCGTCCGCTCCACCTGTTCCTCAAATAGCTCGTGGACGCATTGATCCTGCGGGTATTCTATCTCTGTGTCGTTCCACTCCACCAGCAGCCGGTGCCGTTCGGTCTCCGTCAGGATGGGCACGTCTGCGAGACATTGATCGGGGTCGGCGACGACGCCTTCCAATAGGTTCTGGAAATACCTCACCATCTGGGCGATGGTGGCGGCGTCGAACAAGTCGGTGTTGTACTCCACCGACCCTACCAATCCTTGCTCTGTCTCAATCATCGTCAGTGTCAGATCGAACTGCGCTACCCGGCTGTCAATCTCCAACGGGCTCAAGGTCGGTCCCGGTTGCCCGTGGAGTGGCATCGGCGCGTTCTGAAGAACGAACATCACCTGGAACAGCGGCGTGCGGCTCAGGTCTCGCTCCGGCTGCAGTTGCTCCACCAACATCTCGAAGGGCACATCCTGGTGCGTGTACGCCCCCAACGTTACCTCCCGCACCCGCCCCAACAGTTCCCGAAACGTGAGGTTACCGGACAGGTCGGTGCGCAACACCAACGTGTTGACAAAGAACCCGATCAGCCCCTCGATCTCGCTCCAATTACGGTTGGCGATGGGCGAGCCCACCGCGATGTCTTCCTGGCCGGTGTAGCGGTAGAGCAACGTGTCGAACGCCGCCAGCAGCGTCATGAACAGCGTGCTCCCCTCTTCCCGGCTCAGCGCCTGCAGCGCTGCGCTCAGGCTCTCGGGCAGTGTGAACGACTCGCTCGCTCCTCTGTAGGTCTGAACCGGTGGGCGCGGCCGGTCGGTAGGAAGCTCTAACACGGCGGGCGCATCGGCCAATTGTTTCTTCCAGTAGGCAAGCTGCTTTTCCAGCACTTCCCCTCGTAGCCACTCTCGCTGCCAGGTGGCAAAGTCGGCGTACTGGATCGGCAGTTCAGGAAGCGGCGAGGATTCCCCGGTGGAAAAGGCCCGGTAGAGCGTCGCCATCTCCTGGATGAACACGCCCGTTGACCAGCCGTCGGAGACGATGTGGTGCAT
>CAYNKW010000486.1:0-2896 GCA_964397845.1 uncultured Anaerolineae bacterium | reverse complement strand
CGAGATTCTTCGCTCCCTTCGGTCGCTCAGAATGACGTAGCCTTGCTGGCACGTCAGAAATACGACGAAATGGCCAGGTAGATCTCCAAAATATCCTGCTCCGTACCGGATAGCGACAGGGCGTTGGTGCGGTTGGCCAGGGTCTTGAGCAGGTCCAGGTCGGCGTCGTCGCCGTAGGCGATAGTGAAGATCCTGGTGCCGCTGGACTCGGTGCCCTCAGGCAACTGGCTCAACATCTCGGCGCGGGTTGGGCCGCCCTCGGCCTCGTTCTTGCCGTCGGACAGGAGGACGATGCCGTAGAGGCGATCGTCGCCGTACTCCTGGCGCAGCGCGTCAACCCGCTGCAGGCCAACGATGACCGCCCAGTGCAGCGCTGTGCCTCCCTCGGCGTAGAGACCGTTCACCTGCTGGCGCAGCGTTTCGCTCACCTCTCCTACCTTGCCCGAGGGTTCCATTCCGGCAATCTCGTGGTTGAAGGCGATGACAATGATCTCGTCGTCTGGCTCCATCTGGTCAATGAACAGGTCTACGCCTTCTATGGCGGCCTTGATCTTGCCCCCCTTCATGCTGCCGGAGCGATCCAGCAGCACCACCGCCACCGACTTCTTTTTGACATCGTGCCACAGCTCGGAGACAAAGTTGGTCACCTGCTCGCTGGTCTCTTCCAGCGCCGGGATCTGTTCCTCCGTCACGGTGGACACCGCGCCGTGGGCCAGGTCAATGGGCTCGCTCAGGGCCATGCCGGTATCGGCCGGACGGAGCGCCCATTTCATCATGCGCGCCTGCTGCTGCGGAGCGATCATGTAGGCCACAAAAATCTCGGCGGCTTCTTTTTGCTCCTCACCCACCCAATCGGCGTCGGGGATGCAGGCCGGGTTCGTCACCCAGAACGTCCCCTCGCGGGGATAGATGCTCACCAGCGGAAAACGCAACTCGTCGGCGTGCTCCATGTTGTAGAGCACCACGTTGTTCTCGTAGGTGGGTGTGGCGTGCAGGTACTCTGGGCCACGTTCCACCATCTTGCTCAGGATCCACTTGTCCCACTTGCCATAGTGGACGATGGCTTGCTCCACGGCAGAGACGCGCTCCCGCACCGTCGCGCTCTTGACGTCCTCCGCCGTCAGCCCAGAGGTCTTGCCCGCCGCCGCATAGACCTCGGCAATCATGGACAGCATGGCCGAGTTGGAAAAGTCGGGGTGGGCGTGGCCGAACTTGAACTTGCCCCACTCCGGGTGTCCGTGGGCTGCCCAGCCGTCGGGGTTCGTCGCCAGGTCGGCCAGGTCGCGCCAGCCGATGGGTGTGTCCGGCCAGCCGAGGGCTTCGGCCATGGGCCGCCACATACCGATGACCAGCGGGATATGAAGGGTGGCCGGGCAGGCATCGGCGTTGGGGATGAGCGGCCGGCCGGTGCGGTCGCGCCAGGTCTGGTTGGCCTTGGCCACCCAGATACCGCTGCCGGGGCTCCAGATAGCCGGCTGGATCTCACCATCCATGATGGCCTGGTACGATCCGCCGGAGGTGACGTGGTGCTCCACGACGACGATGGGTTTGCCGCTCGCGGTCTGGTGGCCGCCCGCGTTGAAATCGGCCACGATCTCGTCAATCCACTTCTCTTTGGTGTTGGACGAGTGGAACTCGACGGCGACGGCGTCCTGCGGCAGCGGGGTTGCGGCACTGACGGCCGGCGACGTGGGTGTGGGTTCGGCGCCCAGATCTGATAACGCCTGGAAGAGCAACCCCGCCACGACGATGAGTACGGCAATGCCTATGACGACGAAAAAGACAGCGGCGGTGCGCTTTGATCCCATTATTATCTCTCCTTTGGTTCGTAAGGCGTGAAACGGAACACGAGACACGGAACACGTGAAGACAAGAAACGAGGTGCGTGGTGCGTGTTCCGTGTTTCATCACGCATCAAGTCAATCCAGGTCAATGCCGTGCAGTACGGTCATCAGCCGTTCGTAATCGCCCTTGAGCAGCGCGGCGGCTTCACGGGCGGCGCGCTCCAGCCAGGCAGCGTCGTCCTCCCGCTGGCGATAGGTGGCCCGGATGTGAGCGGCCAGCAGTTGTTCGCCGGGCAGTTCGCCAGGCGTGTTAAGCAGCAGTCGAAAGTAAGGCAACCGCTCGCTGAAGGCGCGCACCTCGTCGGGGGTACACGCCAGCACGTCGTAGTGCAGGCGCGGCGGCTGCGGCGGGAGGTGCTGGCGAATCTGCCCGCCTTCGATGCAGCCCACCAACGCGGCGTGGAACTCGGTCTGGAGGATGTGGGGCAACTGGGGATGGGCCTGGTAGACTGCCTCGTCGTGGACGCCGTCGCCCCCCCGGGCCACGGCGCGGCGACCCGGTTGCGGGCTGGCCGTTTGCCCAAAGCTAACCACCGCGTAGGCATAGTCCTGGCTGTCCGGGGCCCGCACTTTGACCAGACTGCCCAGTGGCGGATGTTCGTGCAACTCGTCGCTCTTGGCCACAAAACCGAGGGTATTGGTTTCGATAATTTCCCCGATGCGCATGGCTAAAATCTCCAATGGTAAATGCTCAAATGACCAAATTGATCCGGCCCGATATGCGATAAGCGATACGCCATACGCGACCCTACACGGCGCGGGTGCGCTTGCTGCGGTCTTTGGCCGAGCGCACGTAGGTGAGACCTCTCTCTGCCATAGCCCGCTCGACGATGTCTTGCACCAGGCGGCGCTCGGCGGTGGTGATGACGGCCTGCTCGTGGGCTTCCATCAACACCGGCGGATAGGGCGGATAGTTGCCGCTGCGGCGGCATTGATCCGTGACGATGGCGTGGAGCGCGTTGAGCATCTCCCTGTCTTCTGTCACCCATGCCGGCGCCTCGAGGCGGGCGATCTCGCCGCCGGCGTTGAGATAAAAGAACCGGATGCGGTGC
>CAYNKW010000485.1:0-2905 GCA_964397845.1 uncultured Anaerolineae bacterium | reverse complement strand
GAGCAGGCGGGCCAGGTGGCCGTCGGCGCGGAAGAAGAGCGTCGCCTCCTGGACCGGCGCGACGCGGGCGGTGAACTCCAGGGTGCGCGTCACCGGATCGCGTTGGACGGTGTAGGTAGGCTGGTCTGTCTCGTAGCCAGGGGCTTGAAGGTGGGGGTAGGACCGCCACCGGCGCCGCTGGAGCAGGCAGTGACTAAGAGGAGTAAGACGGTCAACAAGAGCCGTTGCAAACGGGTTGGTTGCCTGGAGTACCTCCAGGCAGGTATTGTGTCACAAGCGGGGAGAAAGGTCAAGGCGGGAGAGTTGGACACAGTTTCGCCTTCACAGACATTTTTGCAGAGACACTACTGCCCCACCTGCCGCCGGGCCTCGGCCAGGGCTGCATCTACACTCTGTCCCTCTTTGATCGCCTGTACAAACGCGAGCAAGAAGGATGGGCCCAGGGCGTTGCGATCGATCATCGCCTCTCCCTGTCCGTAGAATTCAGCCACTTGCAGATACGCAGCCTGCATCTCGGCCCCCACCCGCTCCTTGAACACATCCGACCGCAGCAACGACCACCGCGCCGGTGCCATTGACCCCAGCGGCAGGTGCTCGCTCAAGAAACGCACCCACTTCCAGCAAGCTTTGCGGTCCTGGGCTTGCGTGGAGATGTAGGCGATATTGTACTGAACGGCAGCAACTGCATGCTCTCCCCGGGGCATCGGCGCGAAGCCGAGGTGCCACGATTCTGACTTGGCGAGAATGTAGACAGGATGCCGCCTGCGCTCGAGGTTACCCAAAAAATCGGCCCACAGCGCAGCGCGGCGCTGTGACAGGATAGAGTCAGGCGTTAAGCTAATCTCGATTGGGGCCATGCTCCCATCCTTTTGCGCCAGATTGATCCACCACGTCAGAGCCTCTCTCAGTTCCGGCAACTGATCTTCTATCGTCGTGCCGGGTTGGGCTGAGTTTTCAGGACTGTCATCGGGCAAAATGAACCCCCGACCCAGCAGGAATAGCTCAAGGTCGAGTGTGTCCCAACGGCTGACATAGCCATATTGCTTCGACTCGTCTTCACCGGAGGTGAGTTGCGCTGCCGTCAGGCGAAAATCGTCCCACGTCCAGTCCGCACCGGGTTCGGCTACGCCTGCGGCTTGAAACTTTTCTTTATCGTAGAAAATGCCCACCGCGTCAAAGGACACGGGAATGCCCCACACTGCAGACTCGGCGTACCCAGGCGGTAACAAAAAATCCACCTCTGGGAGATCGTCGAGGCCAAACGTAGGATCGGCGTCAATCAGGGGTCCCAGGTCTTGCACCAGGACGACGTATTGGTTTTCTTTGGGCCAGCCCCACGGCACCCAGCGCTTGCCCAGGAACACGTCCGATTGTCTGGCAATATCCCCAGAAGAGACAGCACCGGTAAAAGTCCGCACTTCCACCTGGATATCTGGATTTTGCCTGCGGAACCCGTCCGCCAGTGCTTCGTATACTTTTGGATCCTCAAAGCTGCCCAGCCGGTCTCTATTGGGGACAAAGACGATTGTTGTCTTGGCTTCGGGCAACGGCGGCACCGGCGTAGCCACGACCAGCGGTTCGGGTGTTGTCGCCTGCGCCTGGGCGGCCTCTCGCAGAATCTGCCTAACGCTCTTTTCGCCAGCGTACACCTTGGGTAGCTCAAAAAAACTGCGCCTCAGCGCGTCGCACTCGAGCTGCATCGGCACGGCGTTGGCGACGGCGACGCGCATGGCATCTAGTGCTTCTTGAGTGACATTCTGGTCCTGAGCCAGCGTGTCTCTCTCAAATTCCGAGTGCAGTGCAGACCAATCTCGGTAGGATGAAGAGAGCTTCTGCTGGCTCAAGAAAGCAAGCCACCGCCAACTGGCTTCGGGATGGCTCGTTCCAGCGCTGATGCCATAGCCACTAACAAGCATAGGATACACGGAGGTCTTATCATGCGGCCACCTGGCAACACCGACTGTACCGGCCAAGCCGGAAAAATCTGACAAACTTATAGTGACATTCAAGCTCATATCCAAAGCCCACATTGCCGCTTTGCCCTGGCTGACCATCTCGGCTCCCTCTGGGCCATAAATTGGGAAAACAGGCATGATGTTGTGGGTCTTGGCCAGGGCGATGTACCATGCGAGCGCTTCGACGACTGCCGGATCGTCCAAAATCGCTTCCGGTACGGCGCCTACGGGACTGATCACCTCGCTGCTGCTTTGGGCGATTAGCGCCAGCGGTACCAGGTAACTGAAGTTTGCCATATCTACGAAACCGCTCTGTTCTTTCCCCGCGTCGGTGAGTTTCTGCGCTGTGGTCAAAAAGTCGTCCCACGTCCAGTCCTCCGCCGGATAAGGCGCCCCAGCATCATCAAAGATTCGCTTATTGTAGAGCATTAGCGGCGCAGTGAAACTGCTGGGTAACCCATACAGGCCATTGCGCCAGGTCAGCGCCTCGATCGTCTGAGGAATGAACAGCGATTCGAGCCCAGGGTCTTGAGTCAGGAACGGACGCAGGTCGCGGAGCAGCCCCAGCCGGATGCCGTCGTACAGGTTCACTCCGTTGAGGCCGATCGGAACGACATCGGCACCCTCTGCAATGCGACGACTGATCTCGAAATCCTCATAACTCAAATCCTGTGTTAGATCGTTCATGTCGCGGATTTGTACTTCGATGCCCGGGTTATCCTCGTGGAAAGCCTCAGCCAAATTGCGGTGGTGATCCACCTGGTATGTAACGAAGGTGATGACAACCGGCTCAGTCCTTGGCGGCGGCGATGTGCACGCTGTCAAAGCCGCGTCAACTACAAACACGATCATAGCGAACAGCAAAGTGAAGCGAAAGAGATGTTTGCGTAGCATTGAAATTGTCCTTTCAGCGCTCTTGAGAAACGATATTGTCAAACTCTTCAAAAGAG
>CAYNKW010000484.1:0-2910 GCA_964397845.1 uncultured Anaerolineae bacterium | reverse complement strand
AGGAGAGACATGAACACAAAAGCCGATTCCGCCCCAGCGACCGACAAACACCTGATCACCGCCAAAGACTTTTACCACATCCGCCGCCTGGAGGACCCGCGCATCAGCCCGGATGGTTTACACGTGGCTTACGTCCTTCTGAAAACGGACAAAGCGGACAACACCTACCGCAGCGCGATCTGGATCGCGCCGGTGAACGGCAGCCCTGGCAAGCAGTTCACCGCTGGCGAGAAACGCGACGTCTCACCCCGCTGGTCGCCCGACAGCCGGCGGCTGGCTTTCGTGTCCAATCGCCATGAGGACAAAAACCAGATCTACCTGATTGATCTGGACGGCGGCGAGGCCCGGCGACTGACAAACATGGAAAACGGCGCCAGCGACCCTGTCTGGTCGGCCAAAGGGCAGCGCATCGCCTTTGTTTCGCCCGTCAGCGCGGAGGAGCGAGTCGCCGAGGACACTGGCGAGCCAGCAGAAAAAGAACTTGACACCGAGGAGCGCCAGCGCCGCGCCGAGGAGAAAAAGAAAGCCCGCCATAAAAAGTTCGACCCCCACGTCGTCACCCGCTATCCCTACCGCAGCGGCACGGACTATCTGCGTGACCGCTACCGCCACCTCTACGTCATAGACGTAGATGCAAAAGACGCCCGGCCACAGCGCGTCACTGACGACGACATTAACTTTGCCCCGCCGGCCTGGCTGGCTGACGGCTCGGCGCTGGTCACCTGGGCCATCCGCGACCCCGAGGCACACGATATTGTTTTCCACGGTGAGGTGCTCCGTGTACCGGTCGAAGGCGGCGAGCCTGTTGTGCTAAGCAAGCCGGGCTACCATCCCATGATGCCCCTGCCTTCACCCGATGGCCGGTGGGTCGCTTACCTCCACGTCCCCGACAAAGTGCCCCACTCCCAGGGAAAGCGCCTGGTCATTGTGCCCGTAGACGGTGGTGAGGCGGTCGAACTGACCGCCAGCTTTGACGCTTCCGTCAGCGACTTTCGCTGGACGCCCGACAGCCAGTGGCTCTACTTTGCCGCCGCGATGCACGGCAACCACGGCCTCTACCGCGTGCCGGTGACCGACGGCCCGGTGGAGCAGATCGTGGGCGGCGTGCGCTACGTCACCGGCTTCGACGTGACGAATGACCACCTGGCTTACGTCCTCAGCGAACCGGATAACCCCTCCGATCTCTTTGCCGCCGGCGCCGATGGCCAAAATGAACGGCGACTGACCGAGGTCAACGCCAGGTTTCTGGCAACGAAGAAGACCGCGCCCACCGAAGAGATGTGGTACGAGGCCCACGACGGCACCCGCATCCAGGGCTGGATCGTCAAACCACCCGACTTTGACCCGGCGAAGGCGTATCCCCTGGCGTTAGAGATCCACGGCGGTCCGCACGCCATGTGGGGCCCGGCCGTGCCAACCATGTGGCACGAGTACCAGGTGCTGGCTGCGCGGGGCTACGTCGTCTTTTACTGCAACCCACGCGGCTCAGATGGCTACGGCCACGACTTTCGCATGGCCATCCACGCCAACTGGGGCTTTGCCGATTACCGGGATTACCTGACCGGCGTGGATCGCGTCGTCGCCCAGGGCTACATAGACGCCGATCGGCTGGTGGTTACCGGTGGCTCCTACGGCGGCTACATGACCGCCTGGATCATCGGCCACGACGACCGCTTCAAGGCAGCCGTGACCCAGCGGGGCGTCTACGACCTGGGCGCTTTCACCGGCGCGACCGACATCCCCCGCTTCACCGAGCAGATCTTTGAGACCTTTTACTGGGACGATCCGCAAAAGCTGTGTGAGCACTCTCCGCTGGCCTACGCGAAGGACATTCACACACCGCTGCTCATCCTCCACGCCGAACAGGACTACCGGGCGCCGATCATCGGGGCCGAGCAACTCTACGCCGCCCTCCGCCGCCTGGGTCGCACCGTCGGCTTTGTGCGCTACCCTCGCGAGGGCCACGAACTTTCCCGCAGCGGCGAGCCGAAACACCGCATAGACCGCCTCAACCGCATTGTAGACTGGTTCGACCGGCATGCCAACGGCGCGGCCAATCTGTAGGCCGTGGAGTCGTCAAACTATGGCACACCTCTCCGTCCCTCCGGCCTGGCGGCGCCTCGATCTCCCCAACCTCCGGGGAACGCTCATGGTCCTGGGAGACACGGACGCGGGCAAGACGACCTTTGCCCGCTACCTGTTCCTGGAGTTGTGCCGCCTGGGCCGCCAGGTCGCTTACCTGGACGGTGACGTGGGGCAGAACACACTGGGTTTGCCGGCCACCATGACCGTCGCTTTGTGCGATCAGGATGATGCGCCGGCCTTCCCGCCGGCCGGCCGGCGGGCCGTCTTTTTCGTCGGTGCGGTTTCTCCCCGCGGACACATGCTGCCCGTGGTCGTGGGTGCGCACAAGCTGCAGACCTGGGCGCGCCGGCAGGGGGCCAAAGTGATAGTCATGGACACCACCGGCATGATTGATTCAGCCGTGGGCGGCGGGGCGCTGAAGCAGTGGAAGATCGAACTGCTACAGCCGATGACCCTCTTTGCCCTGGCCCGGGGCGCAGAACTGGAACACATCCTCTGGCCCCTCCGCCGCCGCCAGGACCTGCGCTTGCGCGAACTCTCCGTGGCGCGAGAGGTGCGGCAGAAAAGCCGCGAAAGACGCATTGTCCACCGTGAAGACAAGTTTCGGCGCTACTTTGCCGGCGCGGGCCTGCTCTCCGTGCCGCTGAACCGGCTACCGGTCGTCGGCCTGGGGGGGACGGTCCGGGGCCGGCTGCTGGCCTTTCAGGACGAGCCCGGCTTTGTCCTGGGCCTGGGCATAGTTGAGAACCTCGACCCAGGCCAGAGAGCGCTGTCGGTGTTGACACCCCTCCCCAGTTTGGACGGCGTAGCCAGCCTCCGCATGGG
>CAYNKW010000483.1:0-2929 GCA_964397845.1 uncultured Anaerolineae bacterium | reverse complement strand
CTTACCAACTCCTACCCTCCAGGTGGAGGAGAGAAGCATCACCCTACGGCGGGAGACTGGTCATCAAACGTCGGAGTGCAAGGGTGAGAAGGGGATGAGCTGCTAGCCGAAAGCCTTTTGTCCCTGGGCCAAAGGACCAGGGGCGGCGACGCCCCGAGCGGGTGGCTATGGACAGGATTGTCGACGAAGGTACGTAAGCGTCGTGAGTGGCAACCTGCCGAACGGCTAATTGCCGAGATAGGCAGACGGCAGGCCCAAAAGGGAACTTGTCCCCATTCGGCCACGTAGTGGATTCGTACGTGGTATCCACTCGATATGAGGGACACGGCGCAAAGTATCGTCCTAAGGTCACGGAAAATGGATACACGGAACGGGGAAACCCGCCGTGGCTCTCTCAGGTCAAGCTGGAGCAGGTAACCAACCGTAAGTCACGGTGGAGTAGGATGCCCTAAGAAGCAAAGGCCCAGGGTAATGCCTGGGATAAGCTGACGTAGGGCCGGTGCACGAGAAGGCACGGGTGCAGGGACGAGTCCGGGTCTTGGGCACACGCGTAATACGCGTAGTGAAGACCGGACGAAATGTCCAACTCAAACTGTGCATGTGCCAAGCTTCAGGGGTGAGTAATTGCCTCCAATGGAGTGCCTATGACAAAGGCTCGTGTACTGAGGAGCCGTGTGAGATCGAAAGACTCACGCACGGTTCTGAATCAGAGGTGAAAACCGAGAGGTTCTTGCCTACTGTAACTTAATACGTTTTTATGCGGCCCATCGCTAAAGATGGGAACTTCTCGACAATGGTGAAAGGAGTGAAGGAATGAGCTAATGAATGGCTGATGAACCAGACGCCTACCTTAATTGTGTCCTATCAAAACAAGGAGGTACAGATGAAACGTTTACTTAAAATTGGAGGAAGCTTGCTAGGTCTGCTGGTGCTGGTTGGGTTAGCGGTCCTTCTGGCCCTGACGCTCTCACGGCAGGCAACAACCCCGGAACCAACATCCACCTTGGCCGCGCTGCAACCCACCACGTCTATCCCCACGCAGGCCTACAGGGAGCCTTCGCCAACCGCAACGACCATACCAGGGACAACTTTCGAGTCGCCGCTCAAGACGCCTGTGTCGCCCCCTACGCCCGATCCAAATGGCTGGCTGGCTCAAGAATTGCGCGTCGTTTCCGACGAGCCGTTCGATATCCAGGCTTTCCCCCTGGAACTCCATGATGAGGTTCAGCGTGCCATCTGGTCGCCCGATGGCAAAAACATCATCGTGGATCGTTTTCTCGGTGCGAAACAGGTATCTCCGACGCTGATGGTTCCGGTCCGGGAACTCTGGGTGCTCGACCTGGATGGTCGCGGCGTCTTATTGGCCAAGAACGCCCTGGCCGCAGAGTGGTCGCCCGATGGTAACCGCATTTCTTACCTGCACCGCACCCAGCCCTACCAGTACGAACTGTGGGCTGCCACGTGGCCCGGCCTGGAAAGGCAGCAAGTGGTTGATCGCGTCGGCTTGGGTCGGCCCCTGTGGCTGGAGAACGACAGGGTGGTTTTCGGGAGCCCTGACGGCGACATCCAATCTGTCAATCCCCTTACCCGGCAGATCATCGGAACTGCGCGGGAACGGGTCTGGACGGCTTACAAAGAGCAGGGCATTAACTTTTCTTCGTCGCCGGATGGCGCCTGGCTGGTGGTTCGCTCGGAGCACCAGGCCCACAAGCTCATGCTGGTGTCCCTGGAAGGCGGCAAGCGGTGGTTGATCCCGTCGGATCCCCTTAAAGGGTACACCTTTGTCATCGGCAGCATGGCCTGGTCTCCAGATAGCCGGCGGTTCGCTCACGTAGGGGTTAGTGGCGGGCAAGAGTCCATTCACATCGTAGACGTTCGCCTGGGGCAAGAATGGGACATTCTTGTGGATGTAGCGATGGGTGACGTGCCAAGCTCACTCTCCTGGTCGCCTGACAGCAATATGCTGATCGTTGTCCTGCGCAACAGCCATACCCGCAAGATGAACCTATACATGGTCAACGTGGACGGCACCAGCTGGCGCAACCTGAGTCGAGACGAGGATCTCTACGTTCGCAGGCCAACCTGGTCACCTAATGGAGAATACATCTTTTACAGCGAGTTCTCTGACCAGGATCCCACCAGGCGACCCCGGTTGCTGACTGTCACTTCACGATGAGCTCAACGAAAGGAGCCGCCATGCCACGTAATAGACTTTGGACACTCAAGTTGCTATTTCTGTTGACGATTACCGCTTCAATGATGGCCTCTTCCCATGCTGCACCGACAAGCCTGCCTACCTTCTCTTCTATACTCAGCAATCCCTATTCGGAATGTCCGCCAAACAGCGATACGATCTGGGTCCGTATGGATAACTATGGGACAACAGAAGAAACCATTATCAACGTCCCCTTCGAGGCCGACTCTGACGAGACCGATGCCGATGGCTCTGGCCCGGATTTTGCGACCAGCGACGTCAACTATGTGACTGGCGTTTTGTGGGGTGAGATTCACCCCAGGCTGCCCTATGTTTCATGGTGGTCGCCGGAGAGCATTCGGGCCGTGGCCGTGGCGGCCCGCACGCTGGCCTACGACTGGTGTGGGACGTATGAGTATGATGGCCACAGGGGAATGGATGACAGCAACAAACAAGCTTATCGCCCTCACTATAGTGATCCTGGTTTTGACGAAAGCGATAAAGAGCGCTATCGTCTGATAGAAGAGTCTACCATGGGCATCCACATGACCTACGAGAGCGACGTTTTTGATGTCCAGTACCGTACCCTCACCGGCTCTTGGACTGACGATGGGGATCCTCGCCCGCCTCACGTGGCGGTGCCGGATCCGGTCGGCGCAAACTATGAACCTACCCGGGAACCTGGAATGGCGCAGGTCAACGCTGACCATTGGGCTTCGGGCAGTGACCCCACCG
>CAYNKW010000482.1:0-2930 GCA_964397845.1 uncultured Anaerolineae bacterium | reverse complement strand
GTTACCTGGAGGCGCTGAGCCGGGTCAGAGCCTTTGCCTTTGACAAGACCGGCACTCTGACCGAGGGACGTCCTATCATCACAGACCTGGTGGATGTCTGCACCTGCGGAGAGTGCCCGGAGAATTGCGGCCTGGAACACGCTGCTTCGCTCGAGGCGCAGTCATCTCACCCGCTGGCTCGGGCGTTGCTGGCAGAGGCAGAAGCGAGGGGGGTGGCCGTGCCACCAGCTCAGGATGTCACTTTGTTGAGCGGGCGAGGCATGGAAGGCACCGTGAACGGTGCGCAGGTCACAGTTGCCAGCCACGCCCACTTTGACGAGTACGTTACTCACTCGGAGAAGGTTTGCCAACTGGCCAACGAGCTGACCGACCAGGGCAAGACCGTCATCTTGGTCCAGCACGACGACAAGGTGTGTATGATATTCGGCGCGGCCGATATGCCACGCCCCGGCAGTTATCAGACGATCGCCGATCTGAATGCCAGAGGCATCCACACCATCATGCTGACCGGCGATAGCCCGACTGTAGCGGCAGAGATCGCCCGCCAGGTTGGGGTGGATGAGGTACGCGCTGGGCTGTTGCCGGAGGAAAAGGTATCTGCCGTCGCAGCACTGGCGGAGGAGTATCAGGCCGTGGCCATGGTCGGCGACGGTGTGAACGACGCCCCGGCCCTGGCGCAGGCGGACGTGGGCGTCGCCATGGGCGGCGCAGGCTCGGCCCAGGCGATGGAGACGGCTGACATGGTTCTGATGGGCGACGATCTGGCCCAACTGCCCTTCGTCGTGTGGCTCAGCCGCAAGACGAGGCGAATTGTGACGGCCAACATTGCATTCGCCCTGGCGGTCAAGGCGGCCATCTTTGTCCTGGCGGCGGCGGGCCTGGCCACCTTGTGGATGGCAATCGTGGCCGACGTCGGTGCAACGCTGGCCGTGATCCTGAACGCCATGCGGTTGCGCCGGATGGGAGCACAATGAGGAAAAGGCCGAGACGGTGTTCATCAGTCTGGGAGTTGCCCTGGCATCATTTGTGATAGGCTGGGTTGCCAGGATGGTCCTCAAGGTAGAGCTCCGAGGAACGTCATGGCAGGGGAAGTTGCGCAAGAGCAACACAGGAGATCACAATGACTGAAGAAAAACAGACTATAGTCATGCCCATTGAGGGCATGAGCTGCGCCAGTTGTGTGGCCCACGTGCAGCGTGGGCTGAAAGAGATAGACGGCGTCCTGGACGCCAACGTGAACCTGGCCACAGAGCAGGCGTCAGTCGTCCTTGCCCCCAAGCAGGTTCCCCTGATGCAACTGGTGGACGCTGTGCGTGGTACGGGCTACGACGTGCCCACCGAAAACGTCAGCCTGCCCATCAGGGGTATGACCTGCGCCGGCTGCGTGGCTCACGTCGAGAGGGCCCTGTCAAAGGTGCCGGGCGTGTTGAACGTCAACGTCAACCTGGCCACTGAGAAAGCCACCGTGAAATACATCCCCACCGTGACCGGGTTGCCTGATTTTCGTCGCGTCGTGGTCGAGGCGGGGTACGAGGTGCTCCACACAGCGGAGGAGCGGGCAGAAGAAGAACTCTCCCGCGAGGTGCGCAAGATGCAGGATGCACGCCGGCGGATGCTCCTGGCCTGGCTCTTCACCGGCCCCATCATCCTGTGGATGTTGCCAGAGATGTTGCTCGGCGTGGCCTGGCCCAACCCGACCATCTTTAAGCTGGGAATGTTGCTACTCGCCACGCCGGTGCTCTTTTGGGTGGGGCGGCGCACCTACGTGGCGGCCTGGCGTTCGACGACCCACGGCGCGCCCAACATGGACGCACTGATCGCCATGGGCAGCGGCGCCTCTTTCCTCACCGGCGTTGCCACTTTCTTTGCTCCCATCCCATCCTACGCCGGGGTGGCGGCTATGATCATGGCCTTTCACCTGACCGGCCGGTACGTGGAAGCGAGCGCCAAGGGACGCGCCTCGCAGGCTATCCGCAAGTTGTTGGAACTGGGAGCCAAAACCGCCCGCATCCTGGTTGACGGCCGCGAGCGAGAGGTGTCCATTGACGAGGTGCAAGTAGGCGATGTGATGATTATCCGTCCCGGCGAAAAGATTCCCACCGACGGCGTCGTCGTTGAAGGGGAGAGCGCCGTGGACGAATCTATGGCCACGGGCGAATCCATGCCGGTCGCCAAGCGCCCTGGCGAAGAGGTGATCGGGGCCACGCTCAACCAGGACGGTCTGCTCCGGGTGCGGGCCACCCGTGTGGGCAAGGATACCTTTCTGGCTCAGGTGGTGCGCCTGGTCGAGCAGGCACAGGGCACCAAAGTGCCCATCCAGGCCTTCGCCGACCGGGTGACGGCTGTTTTTGTGCCCATCGTCCTCGTCATTGCGCTGCTCACTTTTTTGGCCTGGTTTCTCTTTCCCGATGCGTTGCGGCCCGTGGCCAAATGGGCGGCTGGCTTTCTGCCCTGGGTGGACCCGAGCCTGAACACATTCACCCAGGCTTTGATCACCACCGTCTCGGTGCTGGTCATCGCCTGTCCCTGTGCGCTGGGACTGGCCACGCCCACGGCGTTGATGGTTGGCAGCGGCATTGGAGCCAGGAATGGCATTCTGATCCGCTCCGGTGAGGCAATCCAGGCCATGCGAGACGTGCGAGTGGTGGTCTTTGACAAGACGGGGACGCTGACCAAAGGCCAGCCAGAAGTAACCGATGTGGTGGGAATAATAAATGAACGAATGACGAATGAGCAAATCCTGCATTGGGCAGCCTCGGTGGAAGTGGGGAGCGAGCATCCACTGGGGCGGGCGATCGTGGCCCGTGCCGAGGCAGAAGGGATCGGGCTGGGCGAGCTAACCGGCTTTGAAACGCTACGCGGCAAGGGCGTGCGGGGCGTGGTGGACGGAAAGAGTGTGTTGGTGGGCAGCCGGACGTTGTTGGAGGAAC
>CAYNKW010000481.1:0-2935 GCA_964397845.1 uncultured Anaerolineae bacterium | reverse complement strand
GCTGCCTCCAAACCTTCGCAAGGGTTGCCCCACCTGAATTTTCAAACACGCTCTTACGAGGGAGAAAAATGTCAAAAGCAGACGGAATGCACTTCAGAATGATGTCTTTGGTTCATGAAACTCTCTACGGCCTATTTAGAGATGCCTATAAGGTTTTGAGCGCTGCAGGACTCGAGCCAGGTCAGAAAGTGTTGGAGATTGGCTGCGGCCCTGGCTTTTTCACCATTCCCGCGGCAAGAATCGTGGGAGAGAAAGGAAGTGTTTGTGCGTTGGATATCAATCCGCTGGCTGTGGAAAGAGTCCGACGAAAGATCGAGGGGCAGGGGGTGACCAACGTCAAGACCGTCCTGGCCGATGCCGCTCAAACAGGTCTACCCGGTCAGAGCTTCGATCTCATCTTCCTTTTCGGCCTTGCTCACCCCATTGGAGATGTCGAGAACATCTTGACCGAGCTACACCGGCTCTTGAAACCGGCGGGAATGCTCTCCATCGAAGGGAGGCTCCGGCCTCCAAACGGTCTATTTCACGCTGTGAAGCGCCGGGGAAGGATTTCCCAGTTCAGGAAGGTTGGATAGCGATGAGATTTGCATATTCTCGACATTCGTGGTAAAAAGGCGGGCAGTGGTGTGATGTATGAACGAAACGATTCTCATAGTAGACGACGAACCGAAAATCGTCAAGCAAGCACAGGACTACCTGGAGAGGGGCGGGTTCCGCGTCGTCACGGCGGCCGATGGAACGACGGCGCTGGCTGTGGCGCGCCACGAGCGACCTGACCTGATCGTGCTCGACTTGAATCTACCGGGCATGGATGGCCTGGACGTCTGCCGGGCGCTGCGGCGCGAGTCGGACGTGCCGATCATCATGCTCACCGCCCGCGTCCAAGAAACCGACCGGCTCATCGGCCTGGAGTTGGGCGCGGACGACTATATCACCAAACCGTTCTCGCCTCGCGAATTGGTGGCCCGCGTACGGGCGGTGCTGCGCCGCGTGCGGGGCGGCGTCCACCAGCCCGGGTTCATCCGCGCCGGCGACCTGAAAATTGACCTGCACGGCCATCGCGTCACCCGCGCCGGAGAGCCGATTCACCTCACCCGCACCGAGTTCAACCTGCTGGCCGTCCTGGCTCAGCACCCAGGGCAGACCTTCACCCGCGCGCAGTTGCTCGACCGGCTGCACGGCGTCGCCTGGGATGGCTTTGACCGCAGCATAGACGCTCACGTCAAGAACCTGCGTCGCAAGCTGGAGGTCAACCCCGTCGAGTCGCGCTACGTGCTCACCGTCTATGGCGTCGGCTACAAGTTCACCGACGAGGTGTGATCTTGAAGGGCAAAAGATTCTGGAAACACTCCGAACACAGGCTGCGTCCGTCGCGGGCCCCATGGAAGCACGGCCATCATCGGCGGTGGGCACCATGGGGCCACGCCCGCGAGTTTCCCGAGTGGCCGCAAGCGTGGCAGCGCAAGCGGGGACTCCTCTTTCTCCGTTTCGCCGGGCTCTTTGGCTTCATGGTCCTGCTGGTGTTGGGCGGGATGGCGGCGCTGGCGTTCCTAGTCACACGGCTGTTCGGAGGCGATGGGCAGACGGCGGCGTTGGTGTGGGTCGGAGGCTGTGGTCTGTCGCTGGCACTGCCGCTGCTGGCGGGGGCGGTGGCGATGCGGGTCTTCCGAGGTGTCGCCACGCCGCTGGCCGACGTCATGGCCGCCGCCGACGCCGTGGCCGAGGGCGACCTGAGCGTGCGGGTGCCGGTGCCGGTACACGGCCCCGAAGCGTTCGGCCGGCTGGCCGAGTCTTTCAATCGCATGGCCGAAGAACTGGAGCGCGCCGATCGGCAACGTCGCAACCTCACGGCCGACGTGGCCCATGAGCTTCGCACGCCGCTGCACATCATCCAGGGCAACCTGGAGGGCATCCTCGACGACGTGTATGAACCGACGGAGGGACACATTGGCGCTACGCTGGACGAAACGCGCACCCTGGCGCGGCTGGTGGACAACTTGCGGACGCTATCGCTGGCGGAGGCCGGCCAGTTGCCGCTGGTATGGGAAGCGGTGGACGTGATCGAGTTGTTGGCCGACGTGGGCACCAGCTTTAGCGGCCAGGCCGAAGCAGCGGGAATAGATTTGCGCGTCGAGGCCGGCGGCGACCCGTCCACGCTCACCGTCACCGCCGACGTGGGACGGCTGGATCAGGTGCTGGGCAACCTGATGGCCAACGCGCTGCGCCACACGCCTCCTGGCGGATATATCACCCTTCGGGCAGAGCCTGTCCTGAGCCCAGTCGAAGGGCCTATGAACGACGGCGTGCGCATCGTCGTGCGCGACAGCGGCGAGGGCATCCCCGCCGAGGATTTGTCCTACATCTTTGACCGCTTCTGGCGCGGCGACCGGGCCCGCTCTCACGGGGGTGGGGCAGGGAGCGGCCTGGGGCTGGCCATCGCCCGGCAGTTGGTACAGGCCCACGGCGGTCGAATCGGCGTCGAGAGCGAATCAGGTCAGGGGACAACGTTCACCATCGAGTTGTCAGCAGGTGGCAAAGAGGGAAACGATGCCGGATGAAACCCATCTCCGCGTCAACGATCAACTGAGCATCTCCCTTAGCGAACTGCGCTTCCAGTTCACGCCCAGCAGCGGGCCGGGCGGCCAGCACGCCAGTCGGTCCGCCACGCGGGCGGAGCTTTTCTTCGACGTGGCTGCCTCACCCAGCCTGAGCGACGCGCAGCGCGAGCGAGTGCTGGCCGCGCTCAAGGGCTACATTGACAGTGAGGGGACGCTGCGACTGGTCTCGCAGGCGAGTCGCAGCCAGGTGCGGAACCGCCGGGAGGTGACGGCGCGATTCCAGAGATTGCTGGCCCAGGCATTGAAGCCGCACAAACGCCGCCGGCCCACGCGCGTGCCCCGCGCCGAGCGGGAGCGCCGCCTGGCGGAGAAACGTC
>CAYNKW010000480.1:0-2939 GCA_964397845.1 uncultured Anaerolineae bacterium | reverse complement strand
ATGGGTCTAACAGTCGCTCGACATCGAACAACTCCAACCAAATTCCAATCTTATTGCACGCATCTCAACAGTAGTCCCAACCGAGTCCATCGGTTTTGGACTGTTTTTTGTGTTAATATATTGTCAAGCCGCACCGCATTCCATTCGGCACTCGACAGGTTTCGCGCGGTCGGCCAACGAGGGGCTGATTCGCTGGACCAACGCACTGGCGATCATTGGATTTGCGGCCAAGCGGCGCAATACCTACTACAGGATCACACTCCCCGGCTGGCAGCACGCTATGTTCAGTAGACGAGTCTACAGATAGCAACCCACTCTGCGGCACGAGAGACAATATGGAGGCTGTCAACAATTGAGGCGAGAAACAGACGCTTGTAGGCGCATACTCGTGGTTGACGACAATGAGCGGGTGCTCTTTGTCCTACGCCATACCTTGATGGGGCTGGATAACAGATGTGAGATCGTGACTGCCCGGAATGGCCGCGAGGCCCTGGATGAAGCCAGGGCAACGTCTTTCGATCTGGTCATTACCGACCTGAGGATGCCAGGCATGGACGGTGTGGAGCTTACGGAGAGGATCAGGGCTCTGAATTCCGATACAGTGGTGATCTGGATAACAGCCTATGGCTGCCATAAAGTGGAGGCTGAGGCAGCGCGGCTGTCGGTTTATGAATGCCTGGAGAAGCCTTTGAAGGTTATTGAGATCCGGCAAATCGCACAGGAAGCACTGGGGAGCACCGACGGTCAAGTGTCAACATCAAAGCAAGAGGCGGGGCCATATAGAACTGCAAGTTAAACGTGATGATCGGAGACAAGTACCAGGTTCTTCCTTTGGCCAGGATTGGATCCTGGTAGGTATGCTATCCAGGAAAACAACGTCAGGCGAACGTGGGTTGCTCCGGTGTCACGTTAGGGAGGTAGTGCGTATGTAAGATCAGAAAGAAAGTAAGGCGCATTAAGTCTAAGGAGAGACTGTCTTCTAGGAAAAAAGACCCCAAAAAGAAAGGAGAGAAAAATTATGGCCAGGGTAGCACGAGAGATGGTGGAGAGGGCGGGAGTGAACGTTGACCAACTGCTGGAACTGTTGGTCAAGAATGCTGCCGCCGAACTCACCACCTACTACTACTACACGATTCTGCGAGTCAATCTGATTGGCCTGGAGGGAGAGGGGATCAAAGAAATTGCAGAAGTGGCCCGCATCGAAGACCGCAATCACTTTGAGGCCCTGGTGCCCCGCATCTACGAACTGGGCGGGGAACTACCTCAGGACATGAAGGAGTTCCATGACGTATCTGCCTGCCCGCCGGCGTACCTGCCCGAAGACCTGACGGACATCGAGGCCATCTTGACGGTGCTGGTGGAAGCCGAAAGATGCGCGGTACGGGGATACACCCAGATCTGCAACATGACCGCCGGCAAAGACCATCGGACCTATGATTTGTCTCTGGCGATCCTCAATGAGGAAGTCGAGCACGAATCGTGGTTCTCCGAGTTCCTGGGGGAGGGGCCGTCCGGTCATTTAATGCGCCGTGGTGAGACATCTCCCTTCGTGTCCAAGTTTCTGAAGTAAGGTCGGATTCGGTGAAGGGGAGACCCTGATTTTCACAAGGTCTCCCCCTTATCTCCCGGCTGTAAGAGCCAAAGGCATTCTGGATGTGCGAAGGTTTACGAGGAAGGAACTTGCCCAATACAATGGCAAGGATGGGGTACCTGCCTTCATAGCCTACGAGGGTAAGGTATATAATGTATCTCGCAGTTTCCTGTGGCAGGATGGCCAACATCAAGTGCTGCATACTGCTGGTGTGGATCTGACCACCAGTCTTGATCAAGCTCCTCACGGCGCAGACCTGCTGGAAAGAGTTCCCATGATTGGAATGCTCGACAAAGATTGATGCCATGCCCCGTGCTGGCGGCAGGAATATCGCAAAGAGCAATGCGCTGGAGAGGTCTTTTGGGAGCTGACAGGCAACCTCATGTTCAACAGGAGGAAATAACAATCTGCGGTCTGCCTAAGAACAAGTATCGCGAATTCTATCTTGCAAGATCGCATTACGCAAGAGCAGTACAGCAAACTCGTAAAGGAGCAAAAGTATGAAGGACAAAATCAAACTGGAAGAAGCCTGGCGACTGGCAATCCAGCGAGAGCAGGAAGCGCGCGATTTTTACGCAGAAATGGCAGATATGGTCGAGGACTCGGCGCTCAAGAGCCTTTTCGCCCACCTGATCGAACAGGAAGAGAATCACAAGCGACTCCTTGAAGAAGAGTACGACAAGATGTTCTTGACCGAGTACTAGACCAGCCCTGTCTCAATTTAAATCTTGATCAAGCTTTCGACGCACGATTATCGCCGCTGGCCCGAATGAAGGCCCCGTCTACACCCACCATCAGGTGACAGTGTTGCTAAAAATTCGACAAGCCAGGCACACTGCACGCCCTGGCCCTGTGCAACGTCCACGGGCCGCGGGAGAGCAGCAAAAAGATCAGCGAGAGGAATGTAGATGAATACAGGAACCAACACTGCTTTGACCGCACTCAATCAAGCCATTGAGCTTGAGATTGAGAGTCAACGTTTCTATCTGGAAGCAGCGGAACGCACCAGCAACCCCAAGGGTGCTGAGATGTTTCGTTCCCTGGCGGGCGACGAAGTTATCCACGAGCGCATCCTTCGCCGTCAGCTTGAGGCTCTAGGCGAAGGAAAGGGCTGGATTTTGCCCGAAGGCGTTGCCGAGGTCACGCCCGATCTGGTGTCCTCCCTCTTTCCGCAGGGCGAGGAAGCGTTTCAGAAAGCCGTCCGGCTCGATGACAGCGAGCTGGATGCCCTGCTGTTTGCCCTGCAGATAGAAAACAAGAGTTTCAACCTCTACCGCGAGCTGGCCCAGATCACCGATGATCCAAACGGCAAACGTATGTACGAATACCTGGCCGACGCCGAGCGAGG
>CAYNKW010000479.1:0-2957 GCA_964397845.1 uncultured Anaerolineae bacterium | reverse complement strand
TTAGCCGGGGAAGAGGCCAAACCAGTCCCCAAGCCAACGCCCGGGGCTGGACTACTGCCGGTGTCGTTCGGTGCTGCTAACTGTGTGGCCTGCCACACCAACACGGCAAGCCTGCAGGCTCTGGCTGTAGAGAAGGAGGTCAAGTCGGAGAAAACCTCCGGCGAGGGCTGAGCGGGCGAATTGCCTCCGTTGGAGGCATGGGAGAAGGTGTTCGTCGGCGACGAGTTCCTGGTTTCGGTCCACAATGTTCAAAACTGCATCGGTTGCCACGGGGGTGTCGAAGGGATAGACGACAAGGATGCGGCCCACGAAGGTATGGTGCGGGATCCCCTGGAGGACTCCGAGCGGGTCTGTGGCGTTTGCCACGCCGAGGCCACCCAACTGGCTGCCACCAGCCTGCATCAGAATCTAACGGGCTATCAAACCATGTTGACCGCCCGTGGGGCCGATTTCACTGACCCTCATATGGAGGAAGCATTTGACAACCACTGTAGCGACTGCCATACCACCTGCGGTCAGTGCCACATCAGCCGGCCGACTGCCATGGATGGCGGTCTGCTTAAGGAACACAAGGTCAAGGGAGTCGCTTCTATGAAGGATACCTGCATGGCCTGCCACGGCGCCCGCGTGTCTAACGAATATCAGGGCAAGAACGAGGGTATCGAAGCGAGTGTTCACTGGCTAGAGGAAGGGATGCCTTGCTTCGACTGCCACAATGTGAGCCACTATCATGGCGACAGGACCGAATATGCCTATCGCTACGAGGGCGCCCCGGGCGTGAATTGCCTGGACTGCCACCCTGAGGCAGCTCCCGGTCAAGGCGAGGTGGTGGAGCACAACATCCACGACGGCTCCGTGGCCTGCGAGGTTTGCCACGTATCCGGCCCTTACAAGAGCTGCTACAACTGCCACGTGGGCCTGGACGAGAAGGGCCTACCTTATTACGAAACCGACGGGAGTGAATTGACCTTCAAGATCGGGCACAACCCTCTCAAGAGCGAGGACCGGCCGTGGGACTATGTCTTGGTGCGCCACATCCCTGTTGCGCCAGACACCTTTGCTTTCTACGGCGACAACCTGCTGTCCACCTTTGACAACGTGCCGACGTGGAAGTACGCTACACCTCACAACATTCAGCGGGTCACGGCCCAGAACGCGAGTTGCGACAGTTGCCACGGCAACGCTGACCTCTTCCTGACGGCGGCCGACGTGGCTCCGAAGGAGCTGGAGGCCAATGCCGGCGTGATCGTCGAAGAGAAAGAGATACCGCCGACCTCCTGGGGGCCGTACCCAGAGATTGAACCGATGCGGGTTACTCCCCAATGGGTCTGGTTAGTTGCACTAGGCCCGATCATCTTTATCTTTATCGCTGTGGTGGTGGTGGTGGTGGCTACTCGTCGCTCCAAGGCTGGCTAGTTGCACACCACAAAGGAATGCTACTCATCTTTTGGGAGAGCAAAATGGATAACAATAAAAAACGAGTGACGGTGGATCGAAGAGATTTTCTCAAGCTCTCAGGGGCGGGTCTGAGCGGATTGCTCTTGCAGTCTTCGGATCAGGTCTTCGCTTCGACTCCGGGCGAGGACGATGTAGCCCTCCTCTACGATGCTTCCAAGTGCATCGGCTGCCGGGCCTGTGAGAGAGCCTGCAAGGAATACAACAACCTGCCGGTGGAGGCGGTGATCCCCTCTGACTTGTCAGCCACCACATGGAATCTGATCAAACAGAGGAATGGAGTTGATCCGGCTAATTGGCCTTTCGTTAACTATCAATGTATGCACTGCACCGATGCTGCTTGTGTGATAGTCTGTCCGACCGGGGCGCTGCACAAAGATCAAAGGGGCTTTGTGGCCTTCGATGAGAACAAATGCAACGGCTGTGGTTACTGCACTCAGTTCTGCCCCTTTGGCGTGCCCCACTTGAAAGATGTTAACCTGGTCACCGGCGAGGCCAAAGCCGCCAAGTGCACCTTTTGTCAGGACAAAGTGCGGGCGGGTACAGGTGGGCCGTCTTGCGCCGAGGCCTGTCCGACTGGCGCCCTGACGTGGGGCAAGCGAGAGACATTGCTGGACGAGGCAAAGATCGGAGTCTCCCAGTTAAAGACCGAAGGTCACAGCGGGGCAATGCTCTACGGCGAAAGCGAAGCAGGAGGGCTGCATCGTCTGAGCATCTTGTTGGACGAACCCTCAGCCTACGATCTACCTGTTGATCCCCAGGGGCCCATTACCTTCTCTCGCATTTGGCAAAAGATCATACAGCCTTTAGGGGGAATCGCCGTAGGTGCGACGGCCCTGGGCCTGTTGATAAACTTTTTGGTAGCGCGTACCCAGATCAAAGCCGAAGGGGAGGAGGCGTGAGATGGCGAACAAGCAGAAAGAACTCTTGATGTTCAACACAACGCAGCGTTTTGTTCACTGGTTGCACACGGCGGCTTTTGCTCTGCTGATGATCACTGGCGCAATCATCTACATTCCCTGGTTCAGCAACTCGGTGGGCCTGGGTGCGGGTGGTTACACCGTGCGCCTCCTCCACCGCGTCGGGGCCATTGCCTTTATGCTGGTGCCCATCATCTACATCATCAATGCCCCCAAGGAATGGCTGGCTTCCATGAAGCGCATCTTTACCTGGAGCAAGGACGATCTGGGTTGGCTGAAAGCTGCCCCCACCTATTACTTCCTGGGCGACGAGGAGGCCATGCCTCCTCAGGACAAATACAACACCGGGCAGAAGCTATTCTACCTGACGGTGGTAATTTGCATGGTTGGCTTTTTCGTGACGGGGCCGATTATGTGGTTTGGCAAAGGTCATGTCCCAGTGGCGTTGTTCCGCTGGAGTGTGTTCCTGCACGATCTATGTACCATCGCTTATGGTGCGTTCTTCCTGGTGCACTTTGTGCTCTCGGTCATGCATCCGCTGATGAAGGGAGCGATCAACGGTATGCTCTTTGGCCGGATGCC
>CAYNKW010000478.1:0-2964 GCA_964397845.1 uncultured Anaerolineae bacterium | reverse complement strand
CCGATCTCACCGACGTGGGACTGGTAGCCGGGTTCGCTTACCTGTCGTTGCTGGCCGGGCGCAACATTGCCCTCTTTGCCCTGCTCGATGGACCGGTGCTGGCCCGCTACGGCGCGCCGGCGCTGAGCCGCCTGGCCGGGGCCGTGCGGGCCAGGTGGAGCGACATGCCTGCTGATTCGGAAACACTCCCCGCCGACCAGCCACAAACCAGGGCCCGCGTGCCTCTCAGCCCCCGGCTCGCCTTCTTGAACTGGGCGCTGCTGGGACTGGTGGCCCTCGCCGCTGTGATCAAAGTAGCCATGCCGCTGCTCCCCACCGAGCGGGAAAAAGCCATGGCCGATTTCTTGCCCGTCGAGGCGGTGCACTACATACAGCGGGAGCGGCTGCCCGGCCCCATGTTCAACAGCTACAACTGGGGCGGTTACCTCATCTGGACGCTCTATCCTGACCACCTGGTCTTTGTGGACGGCCGGACGGATTTGTACGACGATCCGTTTCTGAGGAGTTATCTGGACGTGGTCCTGGTACAGGAGAACTGGCGCAAAGTTCTGGCCCGGTACGGCGTCCGCTTCGTCCTCATTGAGCGGGACAGCGCCCTGGCCCGCTTCCTGGCAGCGGACGACGGCTGGCAGCAACGCTACGCCGACGATCTGGCTGTCATTTTTGTTCCACAGCCGCCGGACGATCAATCGCCCGGCTGAGAGGCCAAACCCTGCTAAAGCAGGCCAGGCGCTGAAACTTTTTCCAAGCCTCCAAAGGGGGAAACCACCCGAAAGGGGGAAATGTCATGAAATCTATGTCTCTGGCAACGATGGTCCTGATCCTCGTTCTACTGGTGGCCTGCACGCCCACGTTGGCCGTGCCCACACCGGGGCCACCGACCGCTACGCCCCGCCCCGAGCTTGACAAAGTGACAGGCATTGTCGAACTAACGACGCCCGCGCTCTCACCGACCGTCGCTCCTTCCCCGGCAGCATCGCCCACGCTCCCTCCGCCGACGGCGACGGCTGCCTCGCCAGGGGTTTGCACCGACACGCCCGATTTTGCCCAGGCCCGGGCCAATATAGTGCAGACCACCATGCGCGACCGGGGCGTGAGCGACAAGCGCGTGTTGGCGGCCATGGAATCGGTGCTGCGCCACTGCTTTGTCCGCGAGGAGGACCTCCGCTACGCCTATACCGATCACCCGCTGCCTATCGGCTACGGGCAGACCATCTCGCAGCCCTACATGGTGGCGCTGATGACCGAGCTGCTGGCATTGGAGCCAGACGACAAGGTGCTGGAGGTCGGCACCGGCTCTGGCTATCAGGCGGCGATCCTGAGCGCGTTGGTAGCCGAGGTCTACACCGTCGAGATCATCGAACCGCTGGCCGCCTCGGCGGCGGAGCGGCTGGCGGCGTTGAGCTACGAGAACGTGACCGTCAAGCACGCCGATGGCTATTACGGCTGGGAAGAGCACGCGCCCTACGATGCCATCATCGTCACCGCCGCGCCGGATCACGTGCCGCCACCGCTGGTGGGACAACTCAAAGGCGGCGCCCGGCTGGTCATCCCCGTGGGGCCTCAGGGCTGGTTCCAGGTCTTGTGGCAGATCACCCGCCAGGGCGACCAGGTGGAAGCAAGAGAGATCTCCTCCAGCGTCCGCTTTGTGCCGCTGACGGGTGAGCATTGATGGCCCCTTCGTCGCTGACGCTTTTGTCACCAGCGGAGAAACGTGGTAGAATAGCGTGTTGCGTACCGCTCGTCGTGTAGATGCGCCACAGAAGGAGTAACGGATGAAACACAGGATAAGGGACAAGGTTCTAGATCGCTTTTTGAGTGAGATGCGACAGCAGTTAGGCAATCATCTCAAACAGGTCATCCTCTTTGGCTCCAGGGCCCGCGGGGGTGATGTTCCGTATTCCGACTATGATTGTTTAGCCATTCTGGACGAGGTTTCTCTGGCGACCAAAGACGTTATTGACGAGATAGCTGGAGAAATTCTCTATCAACATGGTGCTGTGATTTCGGTCTTGCCTATAGCGGAAGAAAAGTACCAACAGCAAACGTACAGTCCGTTGCTGATGAACGCTCGTAGAGAAGGGATCGTCTTATGAATGGGCGCGAGGAGTTAAGTGAGCAACTGCAACAGATGATTCGCAAGGCCTTCCGTTCCCTCAAAGCCGCGCAACGGCACATTGAAGTAGGCGATTACGATTTTGCCTCATCTCGTGCCTACTATGCCGCTTTTTACGCCATGCAAGCCATCCTGCTGACCAGGAACTTTTCCTTCTCCAAACATGCTGGTGTCATCAGTGCCTTTAACCAGGACTTTGTGAAAACGGCCATTTTCCCGAAAGAATTCAGCAAGATCATCAGCCGATTGTTTCGTGAAAGGCAAACTGGAGATTACGGGTTCGATCTTAGCATTAGCCAGCATGATGCCCAGGAAGACGCTCAAATTGCGGAAGAAGTGGTACAAGCTATCGCGACGCATTTAGCCCAGGCCGGATTCTCCCAACCAGATGAGCGGTCATTTTAGATAGCAAAGTGGATACTCATCGAATTGTTAGAGGTGTGACTGTAAAGGCACTTCTTGGAGACCCGTTGCGCCAGTCTGCGATTTTGCGGCAGCTTGAGATCATCGGTGAAGCGACAAAGCGACTGTTGGAGTGTTTATTAAGACCTGACAGGTTTCCAAAGGTCTGGAAGAGTTCTCTCTGCCTGAAATCAGCAAGCCATTGGTGACCACTTTCGAGGCGGCAGTGTATGCCCAAGCTACGTAGGGTATCGGGTCGAGAAGTTCAGGTAGTCGCGTTTTCCGCAACGCGCAGGCCCCACGCGATATAGAAATCGTGGCTACAATGCTACAGGGAAATGCCATGCCGGGGAAAAATCAAGTCACTATGGAGTTTCACATCTCCCGCCGGGCGCGAGATGGCTATCAATTTGACGAAGCGCTGTTCTCTCTCAGCGGGAACGTCA
>CAYNKW010000477.1:0-2976 GCA_964397845.1 uncultured Anaerolineae bacterium | reverse complement strand
ACAAAAGTGCTCCCGGATGTGACAATGTGGAAAATAATAAAAGATAGCAAAAGCGTGGTGCGAACTCTTCCTTCATCGCTTCACCAGAGCATCCAGCGGCCAGCGTAACGCCTGCAGGCCCAGCAACAGCCCGGCGCCCGCGTAGACCAGAATCCCCGTTACACCACCCAACGCCACGGCCCAGAACGGAGCCATGCCGGCGCGCCGGCCCAACGCCAGCACTCCGGCGACGGCGACGCCCATCAGAAAGGTGGCGACGGTCACGCGACCCAGGGTGTCCAGCGTCTGCCGGCCTTCCACCCCTCCCAATTGTCTCCGCAGGATGAGGAGCAAGACCAGCACCTCGGCCGAGACGGCCAGCGAGTTGGCCAGGGCCAGCCCACCATGGCCCAGTGGCCCCATCAGTAGAATGCCCAGGGCGACGTTGACGGCCGCCGACGCGGCCGCGACCAGCAGGGGCGTCACCGTGTCCTGTTGGGCAAAAAAGGTGCGGGCAGCCAGTTCCAGGCAGGCGTGTCCGACCAGGCCCAGCGCGTAGAAGCGCAGGGCGACAAAGACAGCGTCGGTGGCGGCGGGGTCGAAAGCGCCGCGCTGGTAGAGCAGTTGCAGCAACGGCCGGCCCAGCAGAATCAGGCCCAAGGCCGCCGGCACGGCGAGGGCGATCACGGCGCGCAGCGTCTCGCCCAGCGTGCTGCGAAGCCCGGCCACGTCGCCGCGAGCGGCCAGGTCGGCCAGCGTGGGGAGGGCCACCAACCCAAACGCCGTGCCGATGACCGTTTCCGGCAGTTGCATGGCGTCCCAGCCCCACTCCAGCGCGCTGACGCTGCCCGCGCCCAGCCGCGAGGCCAGGTTGGTCGTGACCAGCAGCGTCAGATGAAAGGCCCCCAGATCGAGCACCCGTGGCCCCATGAGGGCCGCCACGCGGCGCACGGCCGGACTGTCCAGGTCCACCACCGGCCACCAGCGAAAGCCATAGTGCACCAATCCCGGCACCTTGACCGCCAGGTGCAGCACGGCGCCGATGACAGCCCCCACCGCCAGCCCGCGGACGCCCCAGACCGGAGCCAGCCAAATTGCCCCGGCGACGACCCCCAGGGGATACACCACCGGCGCCAGCGCGGGCAGGAAAAAGTGCTTGAAGCCGTGCAGCACGCTGCTCTGCACGCCGCTGATGCCAAACACCAGCGTGGAGATCAGCACCAGGCGCATGATGGCGGCTGTCTCTGCCTGCTGAGTAGCGTCAAAGCCGGGGGCGATGAGGGTGCGTACCAACCACGGCGCGAGCAGGGCCGTTACCATCGCCAGCCCGCTCACTGCCAGCACCACCAGGTTGGTGATCGCGCTGGCCAGCCGCCAGACCCCCTCCAGGTCGTCGCCGGCCAGAAAAACGGCCAGGACCGGGATGAAGGCCGTCGCCAGCGCACCGCCGGCCACCACGGTGAACAGCAGGTCGGGCAACTTGAAGGCGGCATAGTAAGCGTCCAGGTCGGCGCCGATGCCGAACTGGCGGGCAATGACCACGTTGCGGGCCAGCCCGGCTGCTGCGGCCAGGGCAAAAGAAGCCCCGACCAGCAGAGTGTTGCGGGCAATGTGGCGCCGGCGGGTAGACATGCTCGTCACTCCCCGACCTCGGCCAGAGCAGCCGCCGCATCGGCATAGTCGGGCTTTAGCGTGAGGGCGCGCTGGAAGGCCCGACGGGCGCCCGCAGGGTCGCCGGTGGCTTGCGCCCCAAGGCCCTTCCAGTAGTAGAGCTCCTCGACATCCGTTGTGACGGCGATGGTGGCATCGGCCAGGGCGATTAGTTCCTCGTAGCGACCCGTCTCGTAATAGGCCCGCAAGGGGCTGAACTGGTACCACAGCATGCGCCAGGGCAGGCCGATCACCCTGGCCCGGTCATAGGCGGCCGCGGCCTGCTCAAATTGGCCCAGCGCCACCAGGTCGGTGCCCAGGTTGAACCAGGCAAAGGGGTCGTTAGGTCGTTGCTCCACCTCCTCCTGAGCGCTGAGCAACGCTCGCTGCCAGGTGGCCGCCTCGTTGGCATCCTCGCCCAGGATGCTCAGCACGGCCGGCGCCAGATCGTCGGTATAGATCAGGACGTAGGTGCGGTTGAACACGGTCCACAGCCGGACAACCTCGTCGTAGGGCAGGCGGATGCCCCGGTAGGGCTGGTCCGGGTCCACGCCTGTGCTGACGTAAGAGTCGAAGGCGATCCACTCCTGCCGGGCGTCGTCGTAACCGGTCAGCAACCGGTAGTGGCCCATGCCATTTTCCGGTTCCGGTTCCAGCCAGGTTTCTATCAGCACCGGCAGCCCGTTGCTCAGCAGCAACTGCAGCCGGCCAGCGTCTCCATTGACGCGCACCAGGGCATGGAGGGTATGGAGGCCCTGCGAACGGGCAAAGGCGGCCAGTTCCTCCGGACTGACGTTCTTGTCCTCCTCGTTGGACCTGAGGACAGCCGATACCTCGGCCTGGTTCAGCGTACTGCCAAAGTAGCTCAGGTTCATGGCCAGCGTCGCCGGGCCGCAGTTGTTCCACGTCTGCCAGGCGTGGGTAAAGCCGGTCAACTCGACGGCCGGAGCTGCCGGGCAGTGGGCCAACGTGGGCGTTGCCTTCGGCGATGGTGTCAAAGTTGGCGTTGCCCTCGGTAATGGTATCAAAGTGGACGTTGCTGTGGGCAGCGCGGGCCGGGTAGACGCCGGGTGAAGGGGCGGTCCGCCGGTTGGGGAGGGAGACGGCCGGGCAAGCGTAGGCGATGGCGTGGTATTCTCCGTGTGGGACAAGTTATTGGCCTGTCCTACTGTCGAGGTAGGTAGTGGGGTGGGGACAGACAATGGGTGTGGCCGGTGCGAGGCGATTTCTGCGCGCACCCGCGACAGCAGAGCCTCCACCCCACCGTAGCGCTCGCTTCCTACGGTAAACAACAGCGCACAGGCAATCCCCAGGGCCAGAGCTGTTGAAATCAGGATCCTTTTCATA
>CAYNKW010000476.1:0-2992 GCA_964397845.1 uncultured Anaerolineae bacterium | reverse complement strand
CTAGCGGAATGGAATACCCATGGCAACGAGAGCACCTCGCGAGAGCCGATTCATCGAACTAACCCGCTGGATCCTCATCCCTGTCCTGATGGTGGCCGGAATCTTGTTGCCCCCCTTTTCCCTGGGCAGCCGTCTCCTGCAGGCGGGCTTCACCCTCATAGGTGAGGGCCGGAACCCCGTCTGGTCTGTGGAAGACCCAGACGGCGCGCAGGTTACCGTGGCTGAGCAGCCGCTGGGCGCAAAGCTCCGCCTCAGACTGTCATCGGTGCCCCGCTTGAACTTTCTGCAAGGCATAACCGACGAACACCTGCTGCCAGCCGTCGCAGCTTTGCCCTCTGACCTCTCCATAAAAAGCCCCCTTTACGAGGTACAGCGCCGGGGTGCATCTCCCTCGGACGTGCTCCTCACAGTACCCATCCCCAACGATGCAGAACCGTACCACACTCTCGACCTGTATGCCTGGGATGGCCAGGCCTGGAACTGGGTGCCCAGCACCGTCATCCGTGCAGAGGAGGTGATCGTCGCCCGGCTGGAGACGTTACCGGAGATGATCGCCTTCGCAGTGATGCAGACCTTACCGCCGCAGCCGGTCGTCGCCACCACTTTGTCGTCTTTTTCCATCCCGCCTGCCGATGCCGGCCAGGTCTTGAGCGAGATCAACCCCGTGGGAGCATATCTGGACGCCAACGGTAGCCTGAGCTTGCCCGCCGAATTGGCCGTGCAGGGCGATGATGCAAGGCAGGTAGTGCCCGTCGTCCGCAACTGGGGTGACGACGGCGTGGTGCGCAGCGACCTGACCGAAGAAGTGCTGAGCAGCGAAGTGCTGCGCCACAAGCACATTGCCGCCATCGTCGCCTTTGCCCGCGAGGGGGATCATCCCGGCATTGTGCTGGACTATCGTGACGTCAGCCCTGGGACGCGGGAGAACCTGACGTCGTTTGTGGAGGATCTGGCAGAGCAGCTCAACGCTGGGGGACGGACGCTGTCGGTGCGCGTGGCCTGGCCCACGTGCGTCTCTGCCGTACACTGGGACACGGGGGCCTACGACTGGCGCGCCTTGAGCGAGGCCGCCAGCGTCGCCCTCCTCCCAGGCTCCACGGACCCTCGCGCCTATGTCCAGGGTGGCCAGGTAGAGCAGGTGATCGCGTGGGCCACCCGGCGGGTGGATCGCCACAAGCTGCAACTGGTCGTCAGCGCCCGGGGCGTGGATCAGAGCGGTGAGCAGGCGATGCCGATCTCGTACGGAGCGGCCCTGGCGTTCCTCAGCCGTATCGCCGTAGACGTGGCCGGCAAGGGCATAGCCCCGGGCAAAGAGATCACCGCTTCACTGATCAACGTCGCCGACTCGCCGGGCATCCAGTTCGACGAGAGCATCCAGACCTATTGGTTCCGTTATACCGACGATCAGGGCAACGCGCACACCGTCTGGCTGGAAAACGAAGCCAGCTTGGCCCATAAACTCCAACTGGCAGCCGGCCATCATCTGCGCGGCGTGACGGTGGAGTACCTGGCCGATCCAATGGGCGATCGGGGGCTGTGGGCCATAGCCCATGCCTATGCCAACGGTGCATTGCAGCCGCAAGAGACGACGTTCGCTGTGGTGTGGGAGGTAAACAGCGCCGCCGGCAGGCAACTGGCCCAAACCACCCGCCCCCTGGACGAGACCGAGATGGTGTGGCAAGCGCCCAGAACACCAGGCATCTACGAGTACTCGGCCGTCATCGCGGCCGACGGACAGCCGGTGGGGGAGAAAGAGGCAGCCGTGGTGCGCGTGGTAGCGCACACGCCGACGCCCACCCCCACGTCTACGTCTACGCCCACACCCTCCCCTACACCCACCCCCACGCCCACCGGCACGCCTACGGCCACGTCTACCGCCATTCCCACGACCACTCCCGTGGCCACTGTTACCTCCACGCCCAAGCCTACCAGTCCCCCGGCTGCTCCAGTGGCGTCCGCTGCGGGCTACGGCTTCGACTATGGCATCCAGGCCCATGGCATCGGCCAGGACCTGGGGCGGATCTTTGACGCCATTCACCAACTGAGCTTCCGCTGGCTCAAGGTACAGATCGAGTGGAAAAACCACGAAGGAACTAAAGGGCAATATGGCTGGGCAGAAATTGATCGCGTGGTAGAAGCCGCTCAGCTCAACGGGGTCAAATTGCTTTTCAGTGTGGTCAAAGCGCCAGCCTGGGCACGGCCCGCAGGAGCAGACCTCAGCGTGGAAGGCCCGCCGGCCAACCTGCAGGACTATGCCGACTTTGTGGGGGCAATGGCCGCCCGTTACCGGGGTCGCGTCCAGGCCTACGAAATCTGGAACGAGCAAAACCTGTACTACGAGTGGGGCCGGGAGCCGCTGGACGCCAGCCGCTACGTGCAATTGCTCAAACTGGCTTACCAGGCTATCAAGGCACAAGACCCCAACGCGGTTGTCGTCTCCGGGGCACCGACGCCCACCGGTGTCAACGACGGCGCCACCGCCATTGACGACCGCACCTATCTGCAACAGATGTACAACGCCGGCTTGAAGTGGCACTGCGACGTGGTCGGCGTACACCCCAGCGGCTATGCTAACCCCCCTGATTCTAAACTCGGGGAAGGGCCAGCCGCGCCGACGCACAATGACCACCCCAGCTTTTTCTTCCGCAACACCATGGAAGAATATCGCACCATCATGGTGATCAATGGTGACGGCAACAAGCGATTGTGGCCTACCGAGTTCGGGTGGTCGTCGGCACAGGGGCTGGGCGCGCCACCGGCCTCCGGCTACGAGTACGCCAACTATAACACCGAACAAGATCAGGCCAACTATATCGTGCGTGCCTACCAGATGGCCAAAGCCTGGGGCTGGGTGGGGCCGATGTTCCTCTGGAACCTCAACTATGGCCCTGCTTCCGGCAAATTTGACGAAAAGGCCGGCTTTGGCATCGTCCATCCCGACTGGTCGCCTCGCCCGGCCTTCTACGCGCTGGCTAACATGCCCAAATGAGAT
>CAYNKW010000475.1:0-3017 GCA_964397845.1 uncultured Anaerolineae bacterium | reverse complement strand
CGTGCCCACGGGTCGCTTGAGCACGGCCAGCCAAGAGTTCTGTTGGCGCTCTATTGCCACCAACTCCCAGCCCTCTTTGCCCCAGAGGTTCAGCTCCTCTTCGACCTCCTCGGCCTTGACGCCCTTGAGCCCGATGCCCTCTTTCAGCACTTTGTATTCCCACTTGGCCATGCCATCCTCCCCGCGCCCTACGGCTGGTCGCTGTCCTTCTCTGGGTTGGATTGAGGGGCCATCCCGGTCAGCGCCGTGACCCCGGCCAGCCCGCCCAGGTTCATCGTGTCCACCGCGCTGCTGGGCACGATGACCAGCGCGCCTCGCTCCTGCAAGCCTTCGAAAAGCATGTTCATCGCCCGCAGGTGCAGAGCCACCGGGTTGTCGAGGTAAGCTTGCGAGGCCTGGCGAAAGCTCCCGGCGATCTGCATCTCACTCTCGCCCAGGATGACCCGCGCCTGCCGTTCCCGCTCGGCCTGAGCCTGGCGACTCATGGCGTCCTCCAATGCCTCTGGAATTACGACGTCGCGGATCTCCACCGATTGCACGGTTACGCCCCACGGCGTCGTCCGCTGGTCAATGATCTTTTGCAACTCGGCATCCATCGCCGCCCGGCCCACCAGGATGGCGGACAAGTCCATCTGGCCAATGATCTCCCGCAGCGCCGTCTGCGCCGCCCAGGAGATGGCGACGCGATAGTTCTCTACCTCCAGCGCTGCCTTCTCAGCGTCCCAGACCACCCAGAAGAGAACGGCGTCCACGTCCACCGGCACGGTATCTCTGGTCAGCGTCTTCTCGGCGTCGAAGGGCGTGACCATGACGCGGTGGTCGATCCAGGCCGGGATGCCATCTACGATGGGAATGATCCAGAACATGCCCGGCCCCTTTAGACCCCGGAACCTGCCGAAGCGCAGGACGATAGCCTTCTCCCACTGGTTGGCCACCTTGAGGGCAAACATAAAGTAGAGGGCGATCAGCGAGCCGATGACGATCACCAGGGCGACGAGCCAATCGGCAGCTCCCAACACCACATCCAGCAACACGCCCCCGATGATGGTGAGGCTCAGGATGGCGATGAACAGCGTGCCCGAGACGCCGTTGACCATTTTAGAGATATTGTAAGCCTGTTGCGGCGTCATCTGACGTTTACCCGTCCGCGGGGCCTGAATCCTTGCCAGTCTTGTGCTTTCCATCTTTATACCTCCACTTGCTCACTCACTTGTTATATGTTTCTTCCAGTTTCCTCCGGAAAATTCGATCCACTTCCTGGCGAGAGTATCCCAGGTTGAGCAATTCCTCCAGCGCAGTCGCAATGATCATTTCCATTTTCTCGTCTCGCATCTCTGCCAACGCTTCCTCTTCAGGACTATCGGCGACAAAGGTTCCGCGCCCTCGCTTCGTGGAGATCGACCCCTCGCTTTCCAGCTCCAGGTAGGCCCGCACGACGGTGTTAAAGTTGATGCGCAGGTCGGTGGCGAGACGCCGTATGGTGGGAAGTTGGTCGCCGGGGGTGAGTTGCCCGGCCGCAATCTGCGATTTGATCTGCTCCACGATCTGTGCATATATGGGCACTCGACTTGCCTGGTCAATGCGAATCACGGTCGCCTCCATATAGTACCAGAACACTATTGTACTGGTGTTATAGCACAATTTTGGAGAAATGTCGAGACTCAATACAGCTCGGACCGGACGCGATCGAGTCGCCTATGCCCGCCCCAGGAGCGCGTCGAAATAGCGCTTCATCGAAAATGGCTGTCCGGAGAGCAGGTGTTGGGCGCGGAACAGGCGCGCCACCAAGCGCACGATCAAGATGGCCATGAGCAATTGCAGGACTGCCGCCAGTACCGATTGCCACAGCGGCACGGTTGTCTCTGTCATCCGGGCAATCATGCCGATCGGCGAGGTCAACGGAAACAGGCTCATCACAAGAGCTAACGGCCCATCCGGCGCGACATAGATGCCCGCCGCGAACAGGTATACGACGACGAGTGGCGACAATACGACGAACGAAGCGCCTCTCGCATCCTTGAGGTCCGGCACCAACGCCCCCAGCCCGGCCATCTGCGCCCCATACATGGCATAGCCGAACAAGCCGTAGACGAACGACCAGACGAGCAGTTCGGTCGGCACCGCAAAACCAGCCGGGATGTCTAGCGGCTGGCCGCCAAACCGCACCACCGCCCACAGGACGCCGACCCACAGCGCCGTTTGCAGCAATCCCAGCAGTCCTAACGCCAGAATCTTACCACTGATCATCTGTCCCGGCGACAGGGATGACATCAGCACTTCCATGACGCGATTTTTCTTCTCATCAGTTACCGCGTTCACCAGCCCACTGGCGGGCATCAAGATCACAATGTACAAGATTAACACCATCAGGGTCGGAAAGTAGTCAACGATCCAACTATCTTCAGCAACTTCCGCTTCGGCCGCTTCCAACGCCGTCTCTTGCACGTCGAGCGGGTTCCACACGCCAGCCGCCAATTCGGCATCGCCGAGCAGGTTGAGCAGCAGAATCCGCTCGATGCCGTCCGCGTTAACCCTGTCGGAGTCGGAGATGGGATTGTGCTGCAGCGTAGCGTAGACGATGTCGCCGGTTTCCACGTAATCGGCCGGGATGATGTAATAGGCCGCGATCTCTTCCGCCTCTAGCGCTGCCTGCGCTGCCGCCTCATCGGGGTACTCGGTCAACCAGCCGGACGGAACCTCGGCCGGCAGCACGTCGATCAGACCGCCTTCATCCACATACCCTTCCGCCGTCTCCTTGGCCACATCACTTGTCCCCGTCCCAGTGGACGCCAGGGGAGCCGATGATGCATCTCGGTTGATGACCATCACAATCAGGGCGATAACGCCCAGCACCAGCGGTACACCTAATGCCAGAACCATGAACGTCTTGCGCCCCAGCGTCGCGCGAATTTCATAGAGCATTACAAGAACTGTCTTTTTCATGACTACCTCCTCGCGGCTCAGCACTTGTCCAAAAACAACTTTGCATCTCTGGCGCCATTCTGCGCACTGTCCTG
>CAYNKW010000474.1:1332-3021 GCA_964397845.1 uncultured Anaerolineae bacterium | reverse complement strand
GCCTGCATCGAGGTGAACAGGCCCGCCAACCGTGAGGTAAACAGGTCCGCCCACAGTGTCCGAGAGATGATTCCTGCCACAGCCACACCCACCATCGCTGCCTGCCCCAACCGTCGCAGCCGTCTAGTTCGTCGCCACCCTCTGAAATTCTGATTCTTGAGTTGCATGTTGCACCATGAATATTCTACCACAGGCGGCGTGTGAGAGGGGTAAAGTTTGCGTAAAATCTTGATAAGCTCCCGGAAAGATTGTGGCACTCAGAAAGCACACGTGGTATAATGGGGTCGAGGAGTGGGTATCATGGCCGTCAAGAAAGTAGACATTGCCAAAGTAGCAACCGGGCTCCTGGAACCCTTCCAGATGACAAACCTGGGCTACGTGGACGATTTCGCCGTGTCAGTGTTCATTTGCCAGGGAACGATTGCCTGGCACCGGCACATCGATCAGGACGAGTTGTTCCTGGTGCAGAGCGGGATTATCACTCTGGAGAGCGAGTGGGGCAACACCCGCCTGCGTCCCGACGAAATGGCCGTGGTGCCCAAAGGCGTGGCCCACCGCTCATCGTCGCTTCTCTGGTCCACGGTGCTGCTCTTCCAACCGAGAGTCATGTCTCACCGCAAGGATGGCGACCGGCGGACGGTAGCGCCTGCGGATAGTAAATCGCTCCACAAAGTCAGCGTCGCCAGGGCAGCCCAACAATTGACAGAACCCTTCGAGCCGGTGGACCTGGTGACCGTGGAAGACTGTGTCATGCGATTGATCCTCGTCCAGGATGCTTTTCCCTGGCACCGCCACAGGTTATACGACGAGTTGTTCCTGATCTTTGAGGGCGGAATGACGTTGGGCACGGAACAGGGAGATGTATCCTTAAAAACGGGGGAGATGGCCGTCGTGCCCAAGGGAACGCTTCACCGCCCTACCGCCTCAGAGCAGGCGATAGTGTTGCTGTTTGAGAAGAAAGAGCTGGTTAGCGCAGGAGACTGAGGAGGGACGATGGAACTGGACGAGGCGATCCGGGGGCGGCGCAGCGTGCGCCGCTTTCTCACGGAGCCAGTGCCACGAGACGACATCGAAGCCATACTGGAGGCCGCCTGCTGGGCACCCAGCAGCACCAACTTTCAACCGTGGCGCTTCCTGGTGGTATTGCGGCGCGATTTGATCGCTCAGATGGCACGCCTGGTCTATGACCGTTTCAACGAGGGATTGAAAGAGGTGCGCCGGCGGCGAAAGGAGCCCGAGGCCCGCGTGGCCGGCGCTCTATTGCGCTTTTTGCGAGGCTACGGCAGCTTTTTTGGCAACGCGCCGGCGGTCATCGTGGCCTGTGGCGTGCCTTACTCCGTGCCCAAATACGGATCGGCCGGGGACGAGGCCATGGCCAAGATCGCCGAGTCCGGTGGCGAGCAGGTGGCCCACATCTTTTCCAGCACAGTGGACAAGAGCGTGGCCATGGCTACACAGAACCTACTCCTCAAAGCCCACGGGATGGGTTACGGCGCGGTGGCCATAGACACGCCCCTGGCCGTGGGAGACCAGATCAAGACGCTGCTGGGCATCCCGGCCGACGACCCGAGGCGCGTCATCATGCTGGTGGCCCTGGGGCGGCCGGCGGAAGCGCCTTTGCCACCGCCGCGCCGCCCGGTAGCAGAGGTGGCCCGCTTCTACGAATAGGACAAAGGAGAGAAGTCCGAA
>CAYNKW010000474.1:0-1232 GCA_964397845.1 uncultured Anaerolineae bacterium | reverse complement strand
CCCAGGGCCACGCGTGGCGTCCAGCGCACATACTCCAAGGACAGGGCCACAGCCAGCCACAGCGCAAACACAGGCATCCAGGTGCCAGTGGTGAAAAAACTGAGAAGCGCCAGGCCAAGCAGTGCTAGCCAGACGGCACCAAGATAGAAGCCCGACGTGGAAGCCGGCACCCTATCGGGCGGATAGCGGCGGGCCACCCAGCGCAGCCCCAGCAGGATACCCAGGAGCAGCAGCATCTCCCAGACGGTCGGAAGGGCTGATAGTGGGAACCCCAGGCGAGCCTCGCGGGGACTGTGGGGCCACCAATACGATACGGTGAGACCGAAATGGGCCAACAAGACCAGGGTTGCGCTGCCAAGAAAGAGCAAGGCAGCAACCAGCAGGTTAAAGAAACTAAAAAACCCGCTTCGTATCCGCACCAGGACGGCGCGCTCGTCCGGTTGAGCTGGAGTCGGCAAATCGCCGATCTCGCCATTGGGCGAACCTGCGCCAAAAGCAGCGCGACAGGTCGGGCAGGCAGCCAGGTGTTCCTCCACCAGTTGGCGGCTCTTGGCGCTGGCGACCCCTGATTCGTAAGCGGGCATCAGATCGGTGATCACATCACAATCCATCGTTTCCTCCTCGTTCCAGGTGTTCCAGGGCCTGAGCCAGCCGCCGTCGGGCGCGGTGCAGCCGCACTTTGACGGCGGAAAGCGACAGGCTCAACAGGTGGGCGATCTCCTGATAGCTCAACCCCTCACGGGCGTAGAGCAGCAAGATAGAGCGGTCGGATTCCGAGAGCGTTTGCAAGGCGGCCACAACCTGGTGCTGGCGCTCGGTGTGGAGGAAATGGATTGCCGGGTCGCCGCCGGTCGGCAAGTGAGCTGCTTCATCCAGAGGGACGTGTCGCCGTTGGTGGCGCAGGTGGCTCAGGTACAGGTTGCGGGCGATACCGAACAGCCAGGTACGCAGGCTCGACTCGCCGCGAAAGCGATGGGCGCTGACGATGGCCTGGTAAAAGGTCTCGGCCGTCAACTCCTCCGCCGTCGCCGGGCTGCCGGACAGGTAGATCAAATAGCGCATTACCGCCGGCGCATGCTCCTGGTAGATGCGACTGAAATCCTCTTCGGCTCTCATCGGCCTCGTAGCTCCTTCACCTATGAGTGTCGTTCGACGCCAAAAGGTTACACCTGAGGGCATACACTTCTCACCTTATGGTTGCTCTTTCATAATTTTGCTGAAAAACAGGAGGC
>CAYNKW010000473.1:0-3032 GCA_964397845.1 uncultured Anaerolineae bacterium | reverse complement strand
CACGCTGGGCCAGCCCTGCCCACGCCAGGGGCGCAGTGCCTCGGCCGGCACACCTTCGAGTACGCCCTGCTGCCCTTCGACCCTTCGGCAGAGCTCAGGGCAGGCGGGGCTCAGGACAGGCCCCACGACGGCGGCTGGGAGAACGCCTACGCCCAGGCCCACGCCTTCAACGCCCCGCTGCGCGCTGTGGTCGCCCCCGCCAGTGATGGCCCCCTGCCCCCCAGCCTGAGCTTCGTGCAGGCCGACCCGGCCGAGTTTGTGCTCACCGCCGTCAAGCAGGCCGAGGACGGCAGCGGGTTGATCGTGCGCGGCTACAACATCGCCGGCCAAGCACGGCAAGTCACGCTAAAGCTGCATCGCCCCTTCCGCCGGGCGAGGCGGGTCAACCTGAACGAAGATCCGCAGGAGGAACTGGCCGCCGGCGGCAACGCGGTACGTTTCGCCGTGCGCGCCAAACAGATCGTGACGATTCTATTCGAGATGTAAACCAGACTTCGGAAGTCTCAACACAACACCAGAGCATCAAAGGAGCTCACCATCCATCAAGTCGACTCAACAGCAGACTGTGGGCAAGCTTGCTCCCCACCACATCTTGTGATAGAATACAAGCACAGCGTAGCGTGGCCTGCCTTGTCTGCAAACCGAGATGGAATGGAGATGTATCATGTCATTAACGGCTTCATCAGTAGATGTGTTGACCACCATCGCTCGTTCGCTGGTTGTGGCGCAAAAATTCGCCAGTGTCGAAGAAGCCCTGCAGGAAATGGCCTTATCTGAAGTGCGACGGAAAAAGGCCTATTATCGGCGGCGCATTCGTACGCTGGAGCGCAAGTACGACGCCGACTTTGATGCTTTTAGTGCGCGGCTCCAGGGTCGAGCCAGCCCGGCCAAAGAGGACGACTGGCTGGCGTGGCGGTCAGCCAACCGCATGCTGTCCGACTGGCAAAGAACGTACGAGGAACTCTCAAGTGGCCGCGCCAGTGCCTGAGCTTTTATCCCTCTTGCGCGCACATCCCCTTGTCCGATCGCTGCACATCGTCCACTACGACGAAACACCACAGGGCAGTATAGAACTGAAAGTGCGTTGCCAGCTACCCGGTAGCTACCAGTTCCAGGTCTGGCTGCACCATGAACCGGCCTTTCAAGATTATGCCTATCAACTTTTCAGTGATCATCCTCTTTTGCGATGGGACAACGCACCCCATTACCCCCATGTGACAACCGCTCCACACCATTTTCACAACGAGGCCGGCGACGTCAACGCCTCGCCGTTGCGTGGAGACCCCCTGGTTGACCTGCCGTATGTGCTGGGGGAGATCGAGAAATGGATGATGGGGCTCTGAGAGCAAAACCGTCAATACAGAGAAAGGAAAAGAAATGCGACTCTACATTCTGCCCCTGGGATCGTGCGACTGTGATAAGGGGCGTGTCCTCACCCCGGGGAGCGGCGAGGGCGAGCGGATCATAGCTCCCATCTGGGCCGCTTTGGTCGAGGTGGAAGGATTGAACATCCTTTTCGACACTGGCATGCACCCTGTCCATATCAAGGATCCGCAGGCTACCTTTGGGGACACCCCTCACGCCGACTCCATCGTACCCATAATGAAAGAGCAAGACCGCATAGACAACCGGCTGGCAGAGATAGGTCTGGAGCCTCGGGATATTGATATCGTAGTCAACACTCACCTCCATTTCGATCATGCCGGCTGCAACTATCTCTTTACCAACTCGGTCATCCTTGTGCAACGGGACCATTATCAGCAGGCCTGCGACACCCTTGTGGCTTTCCAACCCACGTATTGGCACCTTCCTGATTTGACCTACGAGTTGGTCGAAGGAGATCTGAACCTGGCGCCCGGCGTCCAGGTCGTCAGGGCGCCCGGCCACGTCAAGGGATTTCAGGCGCCGGTGATCAGGCTGCCAGGCTCTGGCACCATGGTCATCGCCGGTGATGCCATCAGCATGGAGGAAAACCTGAAAGAGGACAGTTGGGCTGGCACCTGGAACCCCATAAAAGCCCGTACCTCCGCCAGGCGTCTGGCGGCCATCGCCAGGGCCGAAGGGGGAAGAATCCTCTTCGGCCACGATCCTGAATTCTGGAAAACGCTAAAGCTCTCGCCAGAATTCTATACCTGAGCCGGCTGTGGCCAATGGTAAATGACGTCCCACTTTTTTGCCCCTGGCTCGCGGCGGATCACAATCCGCCACTCCACTTGACGTGGCCCGTTTGACAGCATCCAGAATCTACTGTATGATATGCTATACGATGTATTCCGTGATGTATGTATCGAGACGTTTCGGAATCGGGAGGAACCGATGGCGCGATACCCTTTGAACTTACCGGCTCAGTTGAAAGAAGAAGCGGAGAAATGGGCGGCGGATCAAGGCGTCTCGCTGAACCAGTTCATCATGTGGGCTGTGGCGGAAAAGGTAGGCTCGCTCAGTCAGAATCTCAATGACCCGGCCTTTCCACGCATCACATACCGTCGCGGCGCTGCGGGGCAGCCCATGCCCGTCCTGCGAGGGACAGGCATTCGCGTGCAGACGGTGGCGGTGCTCACCCAGCAGTGGGAAATGACGCCCGCCCAAATCGCCGCCGAGTACGGCCTGACCGAGGCCCAGGTGAACGAAGCCCTGGCCTTTTACAAAGCCCACCGCGCGGAAATCGAGGCTAGCATCGCGGCTGAGCTAGCTCTGGAAGAGGCTTATGCCTGAGCCCCGGCTGCACCTGGATGCCGACGCATCTATCAAGGCGCTGCAAGCGACCCTGGTCGCGCGCAGCCACGACGTGACGCGCACGCCAAACGAGTGGCTGGTTCGGGATGCCAGCGACGAGACCCGGTTGTTGCAGGCCACCGCCCAGGGACGCTGCGTTTTTACCTTCAACGTCCGCGATTCCGTCGTACTGGCGCGACGTTACCCCCGGCATGGTGGCATCATCCTGGCGGCACAAGCCAGTTGGACGTTATCGGATCTGATCGCTGCCCTGGACCGGCTCCTTTCGGAGACAGAAGCGGAGGATTGGATCGGCC
>CAYNKW010000472.1:0-3039 GCA_964397845.1 uncultured Anaerolineae bacterium | reverse complement strand
TGGCTGTCGCCTTCTGGCCCCCTCCGGCGACGGAATCTGTGCTCATGGAGATGTAACCCCAGTATTTCTTTGGGTCACGGAAGAGTTAGAGCGGATGCCCAAAGTTGTTGTATCTTTATTTGTACCTCTGTCCAATCACTGGCAGCCAGTGCTCCTAACCTTCGCTCAACCAACCTCTTTCCCAGTGTTGCTAGTTTGTGCACCCGAACCACTGATGGAAGCAGCAAACCAGCCTGTTGCCACTCCACGAGTTCCACGTCAAGAGTCGTTTGAGCAGTTTGGCTCGTTATACGTGCAACCACTACATCGGCATCGCCTGTATCCAGAAGCACCAGGGCGGGTCGCCGCTTTGCCTCTGTTGCGTCTGCAAAAGGGAAGGCCAACAGGACTACCTCTCCTGGACGATAACTCTCCATGGCTCAGTTAAGCCTATCATATATGGCATCGGTCTCACTATATCCGGCCAGAAATTGCTCTGCCGTCAAATGCGACCAGGCAGCCTGTTCATCAGCATCTGTAGGTTCGCTGATCAAAATGATCACGCGGACGACCTCTCCATGTGGCAACATTTCTGTCAAAGCAGAGGGTATGTCAATTTTGCCCTGGGATGTCACTTTCACGGGAAATTCGTATGCTTTCATGCTGTATCTCCAATTTTGTTTCATCTCGCATTGGCCCACACCCGCTGAAACTCACTCAGGTAATGGGCGGCAAACTCGGCGCTTTGGACGACGAGCACGTTCTCGTCGTTCCTTTCGTCGGCGCTGGCGCTCAAGTTGTACGAGCCCAGGACGACGGTCTCGTCGTCAATGATGATCACTTTGTGGTGCATGATGTATGGGTTGCCGTCCTGGCGCACCTCCACGCCCTCGACCTCCTTGAGCCTGCCGTACTCGCTGTACTGATTGTCTGCGCTGCGGCTCTCAAAGACACCTTGCACCGTGACACCGGCCAGCGCCCGGTCGCGCATCGCTTTGCCGATGCCGTCGTGGGTGAAGGAATAGGCCATGAAGCGAATGTTCGACTGCGCGCCTTCCAGCAGCGAGACCAGCTTTTCGGCCACCTCGTCCTCCGGCGCGAAATAATTCTCCACTGCCACGCCGCCGATCTTGAGCTTTGGATACGGCGTGTTCGCCGGCGAGCCGGGGCCGAAAGCCCGCTCCTCGAACATCTCTTCGAACTCGGCGGCATAGTTCTCCGCCAGACGGACCGATTGGAGTGCCACGGCGTTGTTGTTGTTGCGGTAGGTGCCGTTCTCTGTCAGGTTCCAGGAGCCAGTCCAGACGGCCGACCCGTCAATGACGACGAATTTGTCGTGCATGATGGCTCCCCGTTCGTCGTCCACCACCGGGATGCCAGCCCGCTGGACGCTGCGGACAGCCCCTTCATCCACGTTGTCGGTGTCGGTGACCAGGCGCACTTTTACACCTCGTTGGTGGGCGGCAGTGAGGGCCTCGGCCACGCGAGTCAGATCGAAATCGTAGGCTGCCACGTCCACCGACTTTTGCGCCTGGTCAATCGCTGCTGCCAGTCGCTCGTCCAGGCCGCCGGTGTGGTATTGCTCCTCGTCCGGGTAGCGCGGCGAGGTAAAGTAGAGCTGGTACCACACGCCGCCGGGCTCCTCTACCACTGGCCCGGAACGGCAGCCCAGAAATTCCAGGTTTGGCAAATTGTAGAAGACGACTATGAGTAACAACGCCATGCCCAACAATGCGGACTTGGCCCAGTTACGTCGCTTTGTCATAACACAAACTCCTTTCCCTGCGGAGTGAGCAAGGCGGTGATCCGTTCCGCCAGCGCCGCGTCGTCCAGGCGGTTCCGCTCGGCGAGCAATGACTGGCTGGCGGTCTGGCTCTGGATGTGGAGATCCAGTAACTGGCCGGCCATCGCTGCCAGCTCGTCCAGTTCGACGGCAAACTCGCCATCGGTCAGTGTGGCCTGGCCGGCGACCAGGTTGTTGACGCGCTTTATCAAGCGCCGGAGACCGCCCACAGAAGGCTCCACATCGTCGCCCGCTGCTTCTATCGCCAGGCGTTCCGCCAGGGCGACGCCCCAGTTCAGCAGATGTTTGGCTGCGGCGTCTTCCAGGTCGTCGGTCAGGCTCTCACTATCGAGAATCATCTGGGCGGCCAGTCGTTTTTGGCGTTCGGCCTCGTCGGGCATGGCAGGTTCTCCCTGGTGTTATGTCCCCTCCATTGTACCAAAAGGTGGTTGAAAAAGCAAGAGCTTGTTCATTTTGCTTTTTATGGTATAATCAGGATATGAGCGGTTCTATGGAGCACCTCCAGCCCCACGAGCGAGTTGCTATAGAGGAGTGCATCGCGCATCTGTATCGAGCGGTGGGCGACAGACTGATCAGCATTTGGCTGTTCGGCTCCAAAGCGCGGGGTGATTCTGATTCCGATTCTGATATTGATCTGTTGGCGGTCATCCAGACTCGGGACTGGGACGTGTGGCATATAATCCGTCGCATTGCTGCTCGCCAGTCACTGGAACACGACGTGCTGTTCAATGTCCACATTGTTGATCTGGCTTATTGGAACGATGAAACGAAGTACCAGGCTACCCTCTGGCGCGAGATCCAACACGACGGTGTGCTCCTTTCGCCCGGGGTGACTGGCCGTGTGGTGGCCTAAATCTTCTCCAGTGACTGTCACGGAACACGCCCTACGCAACACGACTCATTGTCCCTGGGGCTCAGGGCGCGACCTGATCAAGTGACCCGGTTTCAACCTCCACAGATAGCCGGTGGCTCGGGGAGGATTTTGCTGCATACTGAATTCGACTGCCCTCGCAACTTTGCGGCACGATGGAGCGTAACGTACGGAGCAAAATACGGCAACAACCCTTTGTCCTTGGGCCCTGTACTTAGGCCGTACAGGACTAAGTGCCAAAGCCCTGGGTCCTTGAGCCCCAGGATCAAGGAGACCAAGGGCACTCAACGGGGGACTATTAGGAGTTTAGTGTAACGATAAAAGTAGGGCTAACAGGGAGGAGTAATTCATGGCAACGGTAACGGTCTCTCACGTCAGCAAAGCC
>CAYNKW010000471.1:0-3049 GCA_964397845.1 uncultured Anaerolineae bacterium | reverse complement strand
GGCATAGACGACGTCTTTCTCGACCAGGCCATATCTGGTTTCGCCTTCCCAGGCAAATCTCACGATTTTCATAGTGCCCCCTTTTCATTTTGACATCTGTCGTGTTTGTGGTAAGATCAAGAATAGAGAATGTCTGTACATCACATTTAGGGAGAGATAGGATGAACGTAGCAAACTTGATCACAGTATTACGCTTTCCGCTGTTAGTGGTGATAGTATTGTTGCTCTACTTTGGCGCAATCCTGGGGCAACTGATCGCCGTACCCCTCATTGTAATGCTGCTCCTGATGGATTCGCTGGATGGCATGGTCGCCCGGCGTCGTAACGAGCAGACCCTCATCGGCAGTGCGCTGGACGTTGCCGCCGACCGGGCCGTCGAGATCGTCCTGTGGGTGGCCTACGCTCACCTGGGGTTGATTCCGGTGCTCATTCCCCTGACGGTCGTCATTCGGGGTGCGCTGACCGACTCGATTCGCAACGTGGCGTTGCAGCATGGTCAGTCGGCGCACAGCATGATGCGCTCCGCGTGGGGGCAGTGGCTGGTGGCCTCCGGTTTTGTGCGTACCAGTTACGGGATAACCAAGTGGGTCGCTTTCCCGCTGCTGGCTCTGGCTCTGAGCTTAAAGACGGGCGGCTACGCGGCCTGGCGCGATGCCTGGATCGCCGGCCTGGTATCCGCCTGGGTCGCGCTAGCGTTCTGCATCGTGCGCGGGCTGCCGGTGGTCATTGAGGCTCCGGCGCTGTTCCGGTCGGCCGAGTATCAAGTGGCTGCGCCGCCTGTCTCTGGCAAGTGAGTTTTCGATGCGCCTTCAAGATCTGACCAGCAGCAGGCCGGCGACGCGGATCGGCATCTTTATCGGCCGGTACACGCCGCGTTGGCTGGGCTACGGGCTGGTGAGGGCCCTTTCGGGCATGATCGCTCGCCAGAAGCCGCAGATTTACCGGACGGTGCAGGCCAACCTGCGCCACATCCTCGGCCCAGAAGCCGACGATGCGACGCTGCACGAGATGACGCGCCACGTTTTTTCCCACGCCGGGCAGACCTACTATGACTTTTTTCACGTCATCGATCAGCCACCAGAGGTGCTCGCCGGGGCGGTGCGGATTCCAGAAACGATCGTGGCCTTCGTCCGGTCTGAAATGGCACGGGGTCAGGGTGTGCTGTTGCTCGGTGCCCACATGAGCAACTTTGATCTTCTCGGTCTGTCGGTAGGAGCGCGAGGCCTGCCCATCCAGATGCTCTCCCTGGCGAATCCGCGGGCCGGGTTTCACCTCATGAACTACCTGCGAGCCAAGGCAGGGTACGACATCACGCCGATCACGCCACGGTCGCTGCGGGCAGCCATCCGGCGGTTGAAAAGCGGCGGCATCGTGCTGACCGGCATGGATCGCCCCATCCCGGAGGATAGAGAGCTGATCGAGTTCTTTGGCCAGTTGGCCTACCTGCCCGTGGGACCGGTGCGCCTGGCGCTGATGACTGGAGCGACGGTCATTATGGGCAGTTGCTACTACGAACCCGACGAAGGATACGCTCTCAAGGCCACGGGGCCTATCGAAATGATCCGCACCGGCGACCGGCGGCAGGATATTCTGACCAACGCCCGCCGGCTGGCGGCCATCCTGGAAGAGCACGTGCGCGCTCACCCGGAGCAGTGGCTGATGTTTCACCCCTTCTGGCCAGAACAGCCGGGCAGTGGCAAATGACAAATGAGCCAGTGACCAAATGCCCAGCCTGAGCATTGGAAATTGAGAATTGTGCATTCTGAACAGGCTCGTCAGGTGTTGGTCTCCTCCCCCACCGCAGCCAACTCTAACTGGCGATGGTAGAGCTGGCTGTAAAGGCCACCGCGACGCATCAGCTCGCGGTGGTCGCCCACTTCGATGATGCGACCCTCTTCCAAAGCAATGATCTTGTCGGCGTTGCGGATGGTGCTCAGCCGGTGGGCGATGACCAGCGCGGTGCGCCCCTCCAGCACCGACTCTAGCGCCTGTTGGATGAGGTACTCGGCCTCGGCGTCCACCGACGAAGTGGCCTCGTCCAGAATGAGGATGTGCGGGTCGGCCAGGATGGCCCGCGCCAGGGCCAGGCGTTGCTTCTGGCCGCCGCTCAGTTTGACGCCCCGCTCACCGATTTCGGTGTCGTAACCGTCGGGCAACGCCTCGATGAAATCGTGGGCGTAGGCGGCCCTGGCGGCGGCGATGAGTTCATCTTCTGTCGCATCGGGCTTGCCGTAGAACAGGTTTTCGCGGACGGTGGTGTTAAAGAGGAACGTATCTTGCAGCACCACGGCCACTTGCTTCCGCAACGAGGCCAGCTCGACCCTGCGCAGGTCGTGGCCGTCCACGGTGATCCGCCCCTGGATGGGGTCGTAGAAGCGGCAGAGCAGGTTGGCGATGCTGGTCTTGCCCGCGCCGCTGGGACCGACCAGTGCTACCACCTGGTCAGGGGCCATCTGGAACGTGACGTCGTGGAGCACTTTATCGCCTGTGCCGTAGCAAAAGTGCACGTCGTGGAAGGCCACCTCACCATGGATAGGTGGCAGTTCGACCGCCTCGGGCGCGTCTTTGACCTCCGACGTCTCGTCCAGCAGTTCAAAAATCCGCTCGCCGGCGGCAATGGCCTGTTGAAGGACGTTGTCTATCTCGGTCAAGCGGTTTATGGGCTGGTAGAACGAGGTGATGTAAGAGAGGAAAGCGACCAGCGTACCCAGCGACAGCTCTCCGCGCACGACCATCGTCGCTCCGACGCCCAGCACAATCACCGTACCCATCGAGGCCACGAAGCGCATGGCCGGGAAAACGGTGGACCAGTAGCGAAAACCCTGCACGCGGGCTTGATAATAGTTTTCGCTCTCGGCGGCAAAGCGTTCCAGCTCCCGGTCCTCCTGACCAAAGGCCTGGATGACCCGGATGCCAGACAGATTGTCCTGGAGTTGGGCGTTGATGTCGCCCAGCCGGGCGCGCACCCGGCGGTAGACCGGACGGATGCGGGTGTTGTAATAGCGCAGCACGACTGCCAACACCGGTACCGGCAGAAGCACCAACAGCG
>CAYNKW010000470.1:0-3050 GCA_964397845.1 uncultured Anaerolineae bacterium | reverse complement strand
CGCGCCGGGCCTACGTTTCCTAATCGCCGAGTTGCACATCGTACAGCCAGGGGAACCATCCGCGGGCATCGAAGCGCAGTCCTCGAACCTGGGTACTCACTCCATTAATGTTGACATAGTCTCGAATGGGGACAATCAGTGCTTGCTCCATGACCCGCTGTTGGACTCCGGCATAAATGGCTTCGCGTTTGGCGGCATCCATTGTGCTGAGTCCCTCGGCCAGCAACTCGTCAATGCGGGCATCACGGACTTTGGCCCAGTTAAAGCCTGTGTCGGCGTTCCCTGACTCGAAAAAAGTGCGCAGGATGTCAGGATCGCTACTGGATAGGGCGAAGGGAACGAGATTGTGTTTGCCTTCGCGCCCAGCCTCCAGGGCAGCGGGGTAGGCCACGACGCTCGATTGCATATCTATGCCCACGGCCCTGAGTTGCTCCTGCATGATCTGGGCCACCTCGGGAGCGTATCCCCAGCCCATCAGATAGGTCTCAACGGTGAGAGGTTGACTATCCTTCTCGCGGATGCCATCTCCCTCTACGTCTATCCACCCCGCCTGATCCAGCAAGTCAGCAGCCCGATCAGGATCGTAAGGATACAGTCCTTTGACATCAGAAGAAAATCCTTGAGTGTTGGCGCAGAGCGGACCGTCGGCCACGGGCGACGTCCCCATAAAGACGGTTTGAACAATGGCTGGTCGATCCAATGCATGGAGGATGGCCTGACGCACCAACAAGTCATCGGTAGGAGGGCGTTCGGTGTTCATAAAGAAGGTTAACGGCGTGCCAGGGATAGCCACTTGCATGACGCCAAAACGCTCATCGGTCTCCAGCCGGGCAACATCCTGCGGAGGAATCTCGCCCGCGATGTGTACATCCCCCGACTCCAGGGCTGGCGCGCGCGTGGCGGGCTCGACATAGAACCGAAACTCGATCTCCTGCAGGTAGGCCGGGCCCTCGTGTTGGAAGAAGGACGGCCCCCACTTGTAATCGAGGTTGCAGGCGAGGGTGAGGTGATCCTTGGGCACATACTCTTTGAAAATGAACGGCCCCGTACCCACCTGGTGAAACTGATAGTCAGCACCCCATTTCTCCAAAGCAGCCGGTGAGGCCATGCCCAGGTAGACCTGGCTCAATGAATCGAGAAAGGGAGCAAACGGCTCTGACAAGCGAACCTTGATGGTGTAATCGTCAATGATCTCACTGCTCTCATAGGGCCCGATCATGAAAGCAGCTTTCTGTGACTTTGTTTCCGGGTTGACAATGCGCTCAAAGTTGACCTGAACAGCGCGGGCGTTGAACGGTGTACCATCGTGAAAAGCCACATCGCGCCGCAGGTAAAAGGTGTACTCTGCGCCATCTTGAGAGACTTCCCACGATTGGGCCAAGCCGGGCACGAACTCGCCGCTCGGGGCCCGCCAAACCAGGGGGTCATAAACACTGGTGAGCGGAATGCCCAGTTCCGAGGAAGCGTTCACGTGAGGGTCAATGCCCGAAGGGGCCAGTGTGAGACCGTAGATCAATTTACTCTCGATCCGCGACTGACAGCCAGTAGCGACGGTCGTCACCAACAGGACGACCAGAGCAATGATGGCAAGGAATCGGGGCTGTTTCATGGCAGTCCTCTTTTTTTTCTCCTGCAGTTTTTGATTGAGTATTGATTAGAATTAGACCTGGTCACTTGTCATCGGGCATGGGCAAGTTTTCTGAGCCGTTGCGCTGCATCCAGGCCAGTCGGACATCCCCAGCGACGAAAAGCGACCCGCTGGCGCAGATCAGACTGCCCGGTGCGCCCAGGTCGAGGGCCATGTCTAGCGCCCGATCGGCATCCTCTGCAACAAAAACCCGGCGTCCCAGGTCGGCCACTACAGGCAGCATAGACTCCGCAGAGGCAGCGCGTGGGTGACTCGACTGCATGACGATGACATGCCGGGCGATAGGCAATAACTCGTGTAGCATACCCACAGTATCTTTGTCTGCTGAAACGCCAAAGATGAGAGTGACATCACGTCCTGGAAAGTAGTCGGCCAACGTCTGGCGCAACTTTTGCGCCGACTCAGGGTTATGCGCCCCGTCCACCACCAGTGCTGGATCACGCCGGAGCACCTCGAATCGGGCCGGCCACTCAACGTGCGCCAATCCCTGGAACACGTTGTCTGCCGAAATCGCCACCCCCTGGCCGCGCAAAGCGTGCAGTGCAGCGATGGACACCGTCGCGTTGAGCCGTTGATGGCGTCCCAACAACGGCAAACGGTAGGTCTGCTGGCAGAGGTCGCCGCTTCCTGCCAGGTCAGAAGCGACACGAAACGTCTGGCCGTCGAGGGATGCCTCGCCGGGCTGCCAGGTCCAATCACGGCCCACCACCGTCAGCGGAGCGTGACGCTCATGGCATGTAGCTTCGATGACGGACTGGGCTTCGGGAGGCTGTGGGGCACAGATCGCCGGCACACCTGGCTTGATGATGCCCACCTTTTCGCCGGCGATGGCCGCCAGCGTATCGCCGAGAATCTGCGTGTGATCCAGGCTGAGAGAGGTGATCGCGGCGACGCGCGGCTCGATCACATTGGTGGCATCCAAACGGCCACCCAGTCCTACCTCGACAACAGCAAACTCGATTCCCTGGCGTGCAAAGTGCAAGAAACCCAAAGCTGTCATGATCTCAAAAGTCGTTAACTCGGGGACAGCCTCGACGGCGGGGACTAGTTCGCGCACTAATTGTGTCACCTCTTCGCGGGCGATCATCCGCGAGCCGACGCGAATTCGCTCGCAAAAAGTGTGCAAATGCGGCGAGGTGTAGAGCCCTGTACGGAACCCAGCGGCGGTCAAGACGGCTGCCATCATTGCTGCGGTGGAGCCTTTTCCCTTGGTCCCAGCAATGTGAACGCTCTGGAAGCGGTGGTGAGGGTTACCCAACCGATCCAGGAGATCCTGAACCCTACTCAGATCAAATCTCTCAGGGGCGTAGAGATAGGATGTTTTCTTTTCATAGTCGGTGAAACTGTAACAATAGGCCAGGGCGTCCTCGTATGTACGCACCTCGCTATGGGTCATCTTTTT
>CAYNKW010000469.1:0-3061 GCA_964397845.1 uncultured Anaerolineae bacterium | reverse complement strand
TGTGGTGACATTATAACCTGAATTGCGCGGCAATGCAACCTTGACGTCTGGCTGACTTTCTGCTATGATGGGGGGGCTACTGAACATGCACACTAACGAGAACAAGGAGGATGACCAGATGATCGCCATTACTAATGGCAAAGTGATGACCATTACGCAAGGCACGTTCGAGCAAGGGACCGTGCTCGTTGAGGGCGGGCGCATTGTCGCCGTGGGAGAGGAGATTGAAATCCCCGAGGATGCTCAGGTGTACGATGCTACTGGCAAGGTGGTGATGCCTGGCCTGATTGACGCTCACTGCCACGTAGGGATCTTTCCCGATGGCATCGGTTGGGAGTATTCCGATGGCAACGAGCTGACCGATCCCATCACCCCCCACCTGCGGGCGCTGGATGCGGTGCATCCTGAAGACCAGGCTTTCCAGGAATTGGTGGCAGCCGGTGTGACGGCAGTGCTGACCGGCCCCGGCAGCGGCAATCTCATCGGCGGGCAGTGGGTCTGTCTCAAGACCGCAGCCAAGCCGAGCGTGGAGCAGATGGTACTGCTGGAGCCAGCAGGCATGAAGATGGCCCTGGGCGAGAACCCCAGGCGGGTCTATGGCGAGCGAAATAAAGCGCCTTCCACGCGAATGGGAAACGCGGCCACGTTGCGTGCCGCGCTGGTGGAGGCCCAAAACTATCTGGAAAAATGGCGCCGATACGAAGCTGATCTGGCCGAGTACCGGGCCAAGGTCGAGGCGGGAGATGAGGAGGCGGGGGCGCCCAAGCTGCCAGAGCGCGATCTGAAACTGGAAGCGTTGGGCAAGGTGCTGCGCCGCGAGATGGTGGCCCGCATTCACGCGCACCGGGCCGACGACATGCTCACGGCTATGCGCATCGCCGAAGAGTTTGACCTCGACTTGACGCTGGAGCATGCGACCGAGGGCTACAAGATCGCCGACGTTCTGGCCGCCAAAGAAGTTCCGGTCACGGCCGGGCCGATTTTCTTTTCTCGCACCAAGTACGAACTGAAGAACATGACGCCCAGGAACCCCGGCATCATGGCCAGAGCGGGTGTCAAGGTGGCCATTCAGACCGACGAGTCGTCGGCGGTCAAGTACCTGACCATCAACGCTGCGCTGGCAGTGCGAGAGGGGATGCCAGAAGAAGAGGCGTTGAAGGCCATTACCATCAACCCTGCCGAGATAATCGGCGTGGCCGACCGGGTGGGCAGCCTGGAGATGGGCAAGGATGCCGACATTGTCGTTTTTAGCGGGCACCCCTTCGATTATCGCACTGTGGTTGAGCTAGTGTTGGTGGATGGACAGGTAGCCCACAGGCGGGAGGAAGCGGCGGCGTAGCTTTGCTGGGTTGGAGTAGTTGGCCATGTCGTTGGTAAAGCAGGTTCGGAAGACGATTGGGCGTTACGATCTGTTGCCCAAGGGTGAACCCGTCGTCGTTGGTGTTTCCGGCGGGCCGGACTCGCTCTGCCTGCTGCACGTGCTGCGGCGGCTGGCAGGGGGCTATGACCTGACGCTGCACGTGGCTCACCTGAACCATCAGATCCGGGGTGCGGAGGCCGACGCCGACGCGGCCTTTGTGGCCGGCCTGTCCGCCGAATGGAGTCTGCCCTGCGTCGTCGCTGCCCGCGATGTGCCTGCACTGGCGCACCGCCACAAGCTGGCGATGGAAGAAGCGGCGCGCCAGGCGCGCTACACTTTTCTGGCAGAAGTGGCCGGGCAGGTGGGCAGTCGCACCGTGGCTGTGGGTCACAACGCCGACGATCAGGCAGAGACGGTGCTGATGCATTTTCTGCGGGGTGCTGGCCTGGCTGGTCTGCGGGGGATGCTGCCCAAGACACCACTGTCCGACTACTGGCTGTTGGAGGGGCATACAGGCGCGGCGCTGTCGCTGGTGCGTCCGCTGCTGGAGACGACCCGGACAGAGGTCGGGGTCTACTGCGCTGAACACGGCCTGGAGCCCCGCTTTGATCGTTCTAATCTGGACACGACGTATTTTCGCAACCGGCTGCGCCACGAACTGATCCCGTACCTGGAGACCTATCGCTCCAACGCCCGCGAGGTGATCCGCCGCACGGCGCGCGTGGCTGCCGGAGACTATACACTGCTTCGGGAGGTGCTGGAAGACGCCTGGGCCAGGGTGACGCAGTTCACCGCCGACGAGGCGGTCGTCTTTTATCTGGCGGGCTGGCGTGCGCTGCCTTTGAGCCTGCAACGGGCCACGCTGCGGGAGGCGGTGCATCGCCTGCGGCGGAATCTGCGGGACATCAGCTTTGTCCACATTGAGGACGCGGTGGCGGTGGTTCAGGAGAAGGGCACTGGCGCGATCGCTTCGCTGCCCCGAGGATTGCGACTCACTGTCGGCTACGAGACGCTGACAGTGGCCGGCGAGGACTACCGGCCCCTTCCGCTGGATTGGCCAGCGTTGCTGGAAGAGTTGCCCCTGACTCTGCCCGGTCGGACGTCTCTGCCGGGTCTCGCTGGCTGGCGGGTGGAGGCGCAGTGGCTCCTGCCTGACGAGTTGCCGCCCGGCTGGGCGGCCAATGCCGACCCCTGGCAGGCGTTCCTCGATGGGAGGGCAGTTGGTGAGAGTCTGGCGTTGCGGAGGCGGCGGCCGGGCGACCGCTTTCAGCCGCAGGGCATGGGCGGGCGGAGCAAGTCGTTGAGCGATTTTCTGATCAACGTCAAGGTGCCGGCCGCCTGGCGTGACTGGGTGCCGCTGGCCGTCAGTGGCGGCGGCAACCGCATCCTGTGGGTGGCCGGCTGGCGGCTGGACGAGCGGGCGCGGGTCACGTCGGAGACAGAGCGAGTGCTATGGCTTCAGTTCGAACGTAAGAAGTGAAACGTGATCCAGACCTGTCGAGCATCACGTTTTACTCAGATTATCAACATCGCGTCGCCAAAGCTGTAGAAGCGGTATTGGTGGATGATGGCCTCCCGATAGGCACGATCGATCAGTTCCTTGCCGGCAAAGGCGCTAACCAGCATGAGGAGCGTGCTGCGGGGCAGGTGAAAGTTGGTGATCAGCACGTCCACGGCGCGGAAGTGGTAGCCGGGATGAAT
>CAYNKW010000468.1:0-3065 GCA_964397845.1 uncultured Anaerolineae bacterium | reverse complement strand
CTACTCTTCCGTCAACTCCATCACCAGGTCTGAGGACGAGGCAATTCTCAATAACGGATAAAGTGGATTGCGGCGATAGAGACTCAACGTCTGCTCATGGATGTTCTCAGAGAAAGCAGCCGTACAGTCTTGCAACAAGACCGCTTTGAAATCATGGCAGATAGCGTCCATGATGGTAGTCAGAACACAAAAGTGTGTCGCAATGCCGGCAACGGCGCAGAGCGTCACTCCCCTTTCTCGTAGCCACTGATCGAGTCCGGTTTCAAAAAAGGCTGAAAATCTCGGTTTAGGCAGCCACAGGTCTTTCTTTTTGCGATCCAACTCATCTATCACCTCTGCCCCTCTTGTTCCTGCCAGCGAGTGAGGCTTCATGCGGCCCTTAAATATGAAATCCTGGCTGTGAAAGGCGTCCGTGGAAAAAACAATCGGCCACCCTTCCCTTCTAAACACACTGATCAGGTTGTTAATAGGACCGATGATCCGCCTGGCAAGAGGTGTAATAGGCAGATTCCGCCTTTCATCAAAATTATCTTTAACCATGTCTATGATCAGAAGGACTGGCCTTTCTTTGTTTCTATCTACCATCTTTGCTCCTTGTGTTGGTAAATTGGTAGATTGGTAGGTTGGTAGACTGGTCTGGCACACCAATTTACCGATCTACCAGCCTACCGGCTTTCTCAGACCCAATTCCTCCAGCTTTTCCTTCGTTGGCAACCCGGTCTGCACGTCCCACCCCCGGGCGCGGTAGTATTCGTCCAGCATAGGTTCCAGCTCCAACACCGACCCAGTACTGGGGCCGCTTCCCTGGGGCATGGGCTCTTCCAGAAAACGCCTGGGCAGCGTGTCGTCCTGGCGTGTGATGCCCTCGCGAGCGATGAACAGCCGTTCCAGGTTCACGATGCGCTCGCCGATCCGCTGCACCTCCTCACCGCCGATGTCCCAACCGGTGGCAGCGCGGAGCAGTTCCGCCGTTCCCTCCCAGTCCAGCACCTCCATGTTGTTGTAGGTATTCTTGCACACGCCGGCGGCATCGGAGATGGCCGCCATCTCTTCAGAATGTTTGACCACCAGGCCCTTGCCCTTGTACTCCAGGCGGAAGGCCGTCTCGGGCATGCCGTAGCGGCGGATGCCCTCCTCTGGATCGTTGGAGAACTCGAACCAGGGTTCTGAGCGCAGGTGATCGGCCCCGCGGCTGGCCACGGCATTGCCCAGGCCATAGCCTTTGATGCTCCGGGGATCGGCCTGGAATACCTCCAGGCCCTTGCCGTGCATGGCGATCTCTTCCGAGTCCGGCCCCAGGCGCTCGGCCGCCTTTTTGACCCCGTCAGCCAGGAAATCGCCGAAACCTTCACGACGGGCCACCTTGTGGATCAGGGCCAGGATGGTCTCGCCGTTGCCCCAGGTGAGGTCAAGCCCATCGGCCTCTTGACGGGAGAGAAGGCCACGCTCATAGCACTCCATGGCCCAGGAGATGACCTCGCTGAGGGTAATGGCATCCAGGCCGTAGCGGTTGGCCAGGTCAATGCATTTCAGGGCCAGAGCCAGGTCGCCGTTGCCCACCCGGACGGTAAAGCCAGCCAGGGGCTCGTATTCCGGCCCCTCCAGGCGCAGGCCGGGGAAGCGAGGATCGCTCACTACCACAAAGCGGCTGCAGGGGATGGTGCAGGCAAAGCAGGCTTTGCTCTTGATCTTGTATAGCTCCTCAATGGCCTCGCCACTCACCGCATCGGCCTCTTTGAAGCTACCGTGCTGGAAATGGCGAGTGGGCAAGCCGCCGATGCTATTGAGGGCTTTGATGAGCCTGGTGCTGCCCAGCCGGCAGCGAATCGCGTAATCGGGGTGGTGGTAGATGACCTCATCCAACCGCTCAATGATCTCGCTGAAGCGGCCCATGTCGGCCACAGGGATGAGCCTGCCGCCGCGCACGGCCACAGCCTTGAGGTTCTTGGAAGCCATGACCGTACCCATACCCGTCCGGGCCGCCGCGCGGTTGAGATTGACGAACACACCGGCGAAACGCACCCCATTCTCCGCCCCCTGGCCAATGGCAGCCACCTGGATTCCCAGGTCGCCGAGTTCCTGCTGGATGGCCAGAGTGGTGTCCCACACATCCTGGCCCCACAGCCCCCGGGCATCCCGCAGCTCTACCACATCGTCCTTGATCCAGAGGTAGACCGGATGGTCCGCCCGGCCCTGGATGATCAACTGGTCGTAGCCGGCGAACTTGAGCTCAGGGCCGAAAAAACCGCCGGCATTCGAATCGCCCAGGATCCCGGTCTGAGGGGACATGGCGGTGAGGTTGAACCGTGCTCCACCGGGAAAGAGCGTCCCCACCAGGGGCCCGACGCCAAAGACCAGCATGTTCTCCGGCGAGAGCCCATCGGTGTGGGCCGGCAGTTCGTCCCACAGGCGTTTCACATTGAGCCCCCGCCCGCCAAGGAAGGCCCGGGCCAGGCGCTCCTCGGTGGGGTGACGGTGGATGGTGCCATCGGTCAGATTGACACGCAAGATGGTGCCACCATAACTGTACATTTTTTCCCCTTCGCTGACGAAACCAGATTTTTTCCTCAAAACCTGGTTTCTGGGTCACAATACGCTTCGTGGTGTCCACCAACACTAACGGCCAGCTTCTCCCGCTTTGCCCTTGCCCCTGCCTCTGCGTCACCGTACAGGATCGCACCCGTGGCGCACCGCTTCACACAGGCGGGATCGCCCCCGCACAGGTCACAGATGAGAGCCAGGCCGCTCTCCGGGTGCAGAGCCGCCATGCCAAAGGGACACGCATCCACACAGGCCGAGCAACCGATGCAATCGTCGGCATCCAGGAGGACAGCCCCCGTGGTCTCGTCTTTGTACAGGGCCCCGGTGGGGCAGGCCGCCAAACAGGGCGGACGCCGGCACAGACGACAGACATGGGGATGATCCACTCCCAAGGGTTCGATCTTGGTCACCCGGATGCGGGCCGTCGCGGTGCCAAAACGTCCCTCGTGCCAGGCGACGCAAGCCACCTCACAGGCGCGGCAGCCGCTGCAAAGGTCCTGGCGAACCAGAATCCGTTTCACAAT
>CAYNKW010000467.1:0-3072 GCA_964397845.1 uncultured Anaerolineae bacterium | reverse complement strand
GCCGTCAAAGCGGGAGACGCCACCGCCCTCCTCCATAGCAGTCGCGAACTCGAAGTAGAGAGGAGCACCGGAGGTGCCGAACCACAGCGCGCCATCGGGGGCCACGGCGATGGAGCGGACGACATTGTCTGCCAGGCCGTCGCTGGTGGTGTAGGCAGTCCAGGTCTCCCCGTCGAAACGGGAGACGCCACCGCCAAGAGTGCCGAACCACAGCGCGCCGTCGGGGGCCACGGCGATGGAACTGACTCCGTGGCCCGCCAGGCCAGCGACGTAGGTGCTCCAGGTCTGGCCGTCAAAGCGGGAGAGGGTGCCTCTCTCGGTGCCGAACCACAGCGCGCCGTCGGGAGCCACGGCGATGGACTCGACGAGATTGTCTGCCAGGCCATCGTCTTTGCTATAGGTAATCCAGGTCTCGCCGTCGAAGCGGGAGACGCCCCTCCCAGGGCCGCCGCCGCCGCCGGTACCGAACCACAGCGCGCCGTCGGGAGCCACGGCGATGGACCTGATGGGGCCAGGCACCAGGCCGTCATCGGCCGTGTAGGTGGTCCAGGTCTCGCCGTCGAAGCGACTCGCGCCGCTGTTGGTGCCGAGCCACACCGCGCCGTCGGGAGCCACGGCGACGGACCAGAAGGCATCGCGGATGGCGTAGGCAGTCCAGGTCTCGCCGTCGAAGCGGCTCACGCCGCCAAGGATGCCGAACCACAGCGCGCCGTCGGGGGCCACGGCGATGGACCAGACGGAATTGCCCGCCAGGCCGTCGTCGGCCGTGTAGGTGGTCCAGGTCTCGCCGTCAAAGCGGGAGACGCCGCCCGTGGTGCCGAACCACAGCGCGCCGTCGGGGGCCACGGCGATGGATAGGGCGTGATCTTGCACCAGGCCGTTGTCGGTGGTGTAGGTAGTCCAGGTCTCGCCGTCAAAGCGGGAGACGCCCCTGAGAGTGCCGAACCACAGCGCGCCGTCGGGGGCCACGGCAACGGACTGAACGAAATTGCCGGCCAGGCCGTCGTCGGTGGTGTACTTGGTGTACGTGCCGTCAGTCAGGTCCCACCTGACGACCCCGCTGATACCTCCGGCCCACAGGTTGCCATGGCCGTCGAAGGCCATGTCGTACGCATAGCTGGCATTGGCATACGAGATCCAGCCGGGGGGTAGCATGGGCGGCAGTGTGGGGGATGGGAGGATGGGTGTGGCAGTAGGCACGGGCGTGTCGGTGGATAGAGCAGTGGGTGTGGCAGTAGGCGCGGGAGTGTCGGTGGGCGGGACAGGGGTATGGGTTGGCGCAGGCGGACTGGTGGGCCTGGCAGTAGGGGCCGGCGTTGTGGCTGGAGCGCACGCTGTTACAAGCAAGGCCAGCACAATCAGTGCTGCAAGCGTGATTTGGCTCGATCTATGGTTCATCGGTACTACCTTCTCCGGTTTGCTTTTCATTTCTTATCTCCCTCTTTGTCTTGGATCTACTCAAATTGGCTTTGCCGTATTCTAGACGGATTGAGAGGCCAAAAGGTTCCACCCAATCCGGCCAGGTTGCCAGCGGCCAAAAGTTCATTAGGAGCTGGACAATCGTGCCACCCCAGCCATCCACCGGCTCCTCTACAACCTGCGTCGGCGTGGGCGATGGGAGCGGCGTCGGTGAGGGCGCGGGGGGCTCCCCTACGATCTCAATGCGGCTCACTACGATCCCTGTGCCGTAGGCGTTGATGGTGGGGCATACGAGCTCCCCCCAAACGCGGATGGCGGTCCCCGTATCGCGCAGGCCTGCCAACTGAGCGGCGAGCGTAGGGTCGAGGCTGTCTATGCCATACCCCACCGGAAAGTCGCCCGCCAGGAGAAAGTAGTCATCGAACTGAGACCCTGGCGGAAAGCTGACGATGATGCCCTCCCAGCCTTCGACCGGGTCGGGGTCGAAGGAGGGGCCCGGCCTGTCTTTGCGCAGGCGGCTCACGACGAGTTGGCAGCCGCCATAGTCGAGCACAGGGCAGGTAAGCGCGCCCCAGAAGTGGGCGTAGGTGTCGCTGTCACGCAGCACCTGGATTTGGGCCTCGACGGTATTGTCAGCACCAGTCAGGCCGACCTCGCCAGCCCCTTCGGGCTCCAGGACAAGGTAGTCGTCGAACTGACCGCCGGCCGGCAGGCTGACGACGCGGCCGAGCCAGCCCACGACGGACTGTCCACCAGTGGGAGCGAGTGTCTCCGTCACCTGCAACACTGCGTTTACCCCTCCCTCCCACTGGAACCCAGTGGTCTGATTGGCCACCACGACCTGATAGACGACCGCTTCGGGGGCCACCAACGGATAGGTGATCGTGACGACCCAGTCCTCGGCGGTGTACTGGAAGGTTCCCGAGCCTACCAGCCCTTCTGGAGTGATGAATTCCTCCGTCCAGGTCAGCCCCAGCGCGGGAGCCTGCTCGCTATAGCGTCCGCTGACATAAGCCAGGGCCACATCGCGGGCGGCCCGGACCTCGTCGGGTGCCTCCACGGCGGCCTCTGTCGGAGTGGCCGTTGGGACTTTGGTGGGCTGCTCCGTGGCGACCTCCGTCGGAGTGGCCGTTGAGACTTCGGTGGGCTCGGCTGTGGCCTGCCCACAGCCACTGAAGATCAGCACACTGAGAATGAGCACCAATCCCAAAATGCTGTGTTTGCTTTTCACCATTTGTCTCCTTTCGTTCTTGTTGGGCTTGATCCCACGAGTAAACTTGCGCAAAGCGTCGAATTGGATATTCACTGTGTTACCGTTTTGTTACATCATCGGCATGGCAACTGCGCCACAAAAAACAAAAAGCCAGGCATTTTCACAAGAACGAGGTGTCCGATCAGGCACAACCGCAGAACATTATCATTTATCATTCACCCTCGATCTCGATACGGGTCACCTCAATGCGGCAGCCGTTGGCATCTGGGATGCCGCAGGTGACCTGCCCCCACACACGGATGGTCGTGCCCGTGTTGCGCAGACCCTCCAACTCGGCGGCAAGCGTGGCGTCGGAGCTATCAATGCCATAGTGCACCGGGTAGCCGCCTGCCAGGACAAAGGCGTCGTCTATCTGCGCCCAGGCCGAACTGGTGATGATG
>CAYNKW010000466.1:0-3087 GCA_964397845.1 uncultured Anaerolineae bacterium | reverse complement strand
TGGAGCAGGTCAGCGACCAGTTCCCCGCGCCTGGTCCCAGGGCCAAGATTCCCTTCGCCTTCGTGGTCCAACATTCTGCGATGACGCAGGTCGCGTCCGGCTGGGGCGTGTCTACGGTAGAGATGGGACGAACCCTCAACGCCTATTGGCACACCCCCTTCGATACCCTGGACAAGGTCAGCCCCGAGGAGCTTATGAAGGCCGGTTGGGTCGCTGCCATGGTGGCCCTGACGGTGGCCGATGCGGGGTTGAGGGAGACGATAGAGATCATGAAGAGCGTGGAGGCCCGGTCAGAGGGGAGGCTCAACGAGGTGAGTCGTGTAGCCCGGGGGGAGTTGATGGAAGCTGACCCTCAGGAAGCACGGGAGATCCTGGAAGCGCGAGCCGACAAGCTGAGGTATTTGCGGGAGAGGGACAGTCAGGCCATAGCTTCCGCGTTGGTACTGGTTAGGAACGAGGATGAGGCTACCAAGGGTATTGCGCAGGAGGAGTATGAGAGGTTGGTGGAGAAGTTAAGGGTGAAGGAAGAGGAAGAGGAGGAGGGGGGTTTGAGGGCATTTGCCAAGTTCCTGCACGGTGAGCTTTCTCCCTTGGAGGCCGAACCGCTTCCTGCTGAGGCCCAATGGAAGCCAAAGATGAAGCGGCCGGGATGGATCGAGATGAAGCGACTGACCGTAGAATTGGGGGGAAAATATGAGCCCATGGTCGAGTCGAAGCCAGGAGTCATGGCGCGGAGGGGGTTCTTGGGGCCTATGTACGAGGTCTGCCATCTCAGCAACGGAGAGAGGACGATTGAAGAGATTGCGAGGATCATTGGCCACGAAGTCGGGCCGATAGAGATTGAAACAGTGGCAGAGATGGCCAAAGACATAGAATCCCTAGGCTTCATGACCGTCATTCGAACAGAAAAGGAGTGAAAACCATGGTTGACAGTCGTGTGCGACAGTTGGTAGCGGAGGAGATTGATGGTGAGAGGGCGCAGGGGCAGGTGAGAGAGATCACCGTCTATCACCGCAGCCTGGGATCTTCTGAGTGGCACCAGGCAGCGGATGGGTTAAAGAGGTATCTGGAGAACATCGGTCTGGAGGTAACCAGCATCGACGAGCCTCTGAACAATACCACCAGGATCGGCAACTACATTATGCCCTATGCCTGGGAGCCCCACGATGCAATACTGAAGGTTGTGCAGCCGGAGGAAAAGACGTTAGTCAATTTCAAGGAAAGCCCGACCTGCATCAACTCCTGGTCTGGGGCCACGCCTCCGGCTGGGGTCATCGCCGAGGTGGTGCATGTGGAGAGTGGGACCAGGGACGAGGATTATGCGGGCAAGGATGTGAGGGGCAAGATCGTCTTCACCGACAAGGGGTATAGTTGGAGGGTTCACGCCCTTGCGGTGGAAAAGTATGGGGCCATCGGATTCATCAACGACGACATACGGGAGATACCGTACGCCAAGACCAGGGAGATGTACCCCGACTTTGTGTTATGGAATACCCTGTATGAGAGGCAGTTAGATGGGGCGATGGTGAAGGGGTGGGGACTCACCATCTCACCTCGCATGGGAGACTATTTGCGCGGGTTGTTAGAGAAGGGGCCGGTCAAGCTGTATGCCAGAGTAGATTGTCGGACATTTGTGGGGTTATTGGTGAACCCCATGGGGATCATCAGGGGAAGCGAGTACCCCGATGAAGAAGTGATGATGGTTGCGCATCTGTGTCACACTCGACCTGGGGCAGTAGACAATGCAGCGGGTTGTGCGCACATCACCGAGGTGGCACGGGTGATCAATACCCTGATCGAGAGGGGGGATATCCCTCAGCCAAAGAGGACGATCAAGGTGTTCTATGGCCCGGAGGGGCATCACACCAACATTTACTACAGTCGATTGGAGAAGGAAGGAAAGTTGGGCAACGTCATTGTCTCCCTTTGTTCTCACGCGGGTGGGGACCCGGAGAAGTTGAAAGGGGCACTAGGGATGACGAGGACCTCGGCCGCTTCACCGTCGTTCTTGAACGATCTGTGTCTGGATTTCTTGGAGCAGGTCAACGATCGGTTCCCTGTGCCCGGCCCCAAGGCCAAGGTGCCTTTCATATTTGAGTCAACGCCGCGCTTCATGGGTGGCGATAGTCTTCAGGATTCCGCCTGGGGCATTCCAGCCATCGAGATGATGCGGATTCCAAACATCTATTGGCACACCCCCTTTGATACCGTGGACAAGACGAGCCCTGAGGAGTTCATGAAGGTGGGATGGGTATATGCCATGGTGGCCCTGACGGTGGCCGATGCGGGGTTGGTGGAGACGATAGAGATCATGAAGAGCGTGGAGGCCCGATCAGAGGATCGACTCAACGAGGTGAGTCGGGTGGCCAGGAGAGAGTTGATGGAAGCCAGCGCCGAGGGTGCGCGGGAGATCATGGCGGCGCGAGTAGACAAATTGAGGTATTTGCAAAACAGGGACAGTCAGGCCATCGCCTCGGCGTTGGTGCTGGTCAGGCACGAGGATGAGGGGAACAAAGGCATTGCGCAGGAGGAGTACGAGAGGTTGGCGGACAAGCTAGCGAACAAGGCGAAGGAGGAAGAAGAGGATCTGAGGGAGTTTGCCGAGTTCTTGCATGGCGAGCTTCCTCCTCTGGAGGCAGAGCCACTTCCTGCCGCGGCTCAGTGGAAGCCAAAGATGAAACAACTGGGCATGATAGACATGAAACGCTTGACCCTGGATCTAGCAGACAAGTACGATGGTGTGCCAGGCATGCCTGATCATTTGGATCTCCTCGGTTACATGTACGAGGCCTGCAATCTTAGCAACGGGGAGAGGATGCTTGGGGAGATAGCCCGGATACTCAGTCATGAGCTTGAGAGCTTTAGGAGGACTTATGGCACACCTGCCAAAGGTGTTGAGGGACAGCCGGCGCTGGCGATCGAGACCCTCGCCAGAATGGTCAAAGATCTGGAATCGCTTGGGTTCATGACATTGGCTTAGTACTACAACCCCATTTAGCCGAAATGTCATTCTGAGCGACCGCAGGGAGCGAAGAATCTCGTCTTTGGAGTGCCAAGAGCGTACAAAAGGTTAGATTCTTTCCTTCG
>CAYNKW010000465.1:0-3110 GCA_964397845.1 uncultured Anaerolineae bacterium | reverse complement strand
GCTGGAAAAGCCTTGCGAAGGTTTTTTGTAACCTTCGCAAGGCTCCCCTGAACGCTTACGCCGGGGAATCCAGGGCAATCACTCCTGCACCCGTCTTACCGCCGCCCCAGCACTCTCCCTGGCCGTGCCCGGGTGTGGCTGTCGTCGTGGACCACCAGCTCGCCGTTGACAATGACATGAGTGATGCCAACGGGATACTGATGCGGCGCCTCATAGGTCGCCCGGTCGGCGACCGTGTTCGGATCCAGGATCACCAGGTCGGCCTTGTAGCCTTTCTTTACCAGGCCGCGATCCGACCAGCGGAGCTTTTGGGCCGGGAAGCCGCTCATCTTCCAGATGGCTTCTTCCAGCGAAATCACCCCCTGCTCGCGGACGTAATGCCCCAACACGCGAGGGCAGGTGCCGTAACTGCGTGGATGGGGCACCCCCTTGGCCAGCGGCCCCTCGGTAGCCCGGCCAGCTCCGTCGGTGCCGATCATCATCGCCGGATGGCGCAACTCCAGCTTGCGATTGTCCTCAGACATCATAAAGGTGACCATGCTCACTGCCAGTTCCGTCTCCAACAGAGTGTCAAAAATCCAATCGTAAGGCGACTTGCCAGCTTCCGCGGCCAGGTCGGCGACGTAGCAGCCCTCGTAGTCTCGGTTCCTGGGTGAGCTGCTGATCAAAACCTTGTCCCACTCTGCGATGCGGAAGGAGCCGGTGGACTGCATGTCGGCCGCCATCTTTTGACACGTCTCGGCATCGCCCAGGCGTTTCAGAATGGCCTCTTTGCCCCCTTCCTGCGCCCACTCGGGAAGTGTGGCGGACAGGCTGGTGCTACCGGCCAGATAGGGATACATGTCTGCGGTGACGTCCATGCCTTCGGCGCGCGCCTGGTCAATCAGCTCCAGCGCCCGGCTGGACTTGCCCCAGTTGTCGCGCCTGGAGGCCTTGAAGTGACTGATCTGCACCGCTGCGCCGGTCTCCCGCCCGATGCGAATGGCTTCGGCGATGGCCTCCAGCAGTGTGTCACCTTCACCCCGGATGTGGCTAAAGTAGAAGCCACCTCGCTCGCCGGCCGGGCGGGTGACGGCGATCAACTCCTCGGTGGAGGCATAGGAACCCGGCGGGTAGATGAGGCCGGTGCTGACGCCAATAGCCCCCTCCTCCATGGCCTTGACCACTTCGGCCTGCATTCGGGCCACCTGCTCATCGTTCGCCGGGCCGGCGGCGAATGCCATCACTGCCGACCGCACCGTCCCTTGCCCGACCAGCGGCACGACGTTGATGGATGTACCGATCTGCCTCAGATGGCCGAGGTAGCTACCAAAGGTAGACCACCTGTCCCACGGCAGAGGCGCCTCTTCACTTTCCATCATAGCGAGCACCTGCTCGCGGGTCTCGTCCAACAGCGGTGCCGGCGATGCCCCACATTGACCGACGACGGCGGTGGTGATGCCCTGATGTACCAGGCTGTCCGCTGTGGGGTTAATAGGCAAAGTAAAGTCGGTGTGCGAGTGCATGTCCACAAAGCCCGGCGTCACCACGCACCCAGAGGCATCAATCGCCACCTCTGCCTGTGCGCCTTTCAGCCGGTCTACCTCGACGATGTGATCGCCCTCAATAGCCACATCCGCACGGTGCCGGGGTGCGCCAGAACCATCTACAACCAGACCGTTTTGAATCAGAATGTTCAACATTTCATCTCCTTAACGACCGTCACCTTGGCAGCAGTCAGCCGGACTTTACCTCATAGGTGCGCTTTGAAGCGGCGTGCCACTCGACGGCAGGCTTGGTCAAGCAAGCCAATGTCTGCCTCCGTGTGAGCGGTGGAGACCGCACCATGACCGTGGACCACGTGCACATCTTCCAGCAGCAGGGCCAGTTGCAGCACCTCTCCGCCCAGGGTGACGTCGCACACAGCCGGGTTGAACACATCCTCCGGTCTGTCGAGCCGGGCGTCGTCCTCGTAGGGAAAACGGAGCATGGCCATCGAGCTGCCGGGTAGCACCTCGTTTCCGCAGCCCGCGCAGCGGGCATAGATACCCTCGTGGACGAAAGCGGCTTCCATCACTCCGCGGGTCTTTTCGCCCAGCTCAGCCAGGCGAGGGTAGACTTCTGCCTCGTGGGCGACCAGGTAAGTCATGGACGTTTTGGCAGCCAGCAGCGAGGCTGGATGGGCGGAGTAGGTGCCGCCGGAGAACTTGACCTTGCTGCCTCCCTCGCGCCCGACCAGAGCCATAATGTCGGCCCGGCCGGCCACGGCGGACACCGGCATGCCGCCGCCTATCGCCTTGCCAAAGGTCGCCAGGTCGGGTTGCACGCCATAGAGCGCGCCAACATTGCCAGCGCGGAAGCGAAAGCCAGAGATCACCTCGTCCAGGATGAGCACCACGCCGTATTGATGAGTCAACTCACGGGCGGTTTGCAGGTACTCGCAAGTAGCCGGCATAAGACCACCGGCGCCGATGAACGGCTCGACGATGAAGCAGGCGAGCCGGTCGCCGTATTGACGAAAGTGGTCGTGCAACATGTCCGGGTCGTTAAAGCCGGTAACCACTACCTCGTCGGTCAGAGCCGGGGGGAGACCATGGGTTTCGACCCGTTTAAAACCATTGCCGTCGTTGGCGTAAAAGCTGATACCCTTGAGCCCCCAGGGCTGCGCGCCGTGCCAGCCGCCACCCACTTTCATCACCAAGTCGCGCTCAGTGAAAGTGCGGGCCAGCAGGATGGCGTACATGGTCGCCAGGGTGCCACTGGTGGTAAAGCGCACCTGCTCGGCCCCGGTCTGCTGGCAGAGAATTTCAGCCGTTTCCACCTGCAGCCGGTCGGTGAAGCCGGTCAGCAATCCAAAACCCGCTTCGAACGCAGAGGCCAGCGCCGAAGTGACGACCTCTGGGTTATGACCCAGAACGTTGGCCAGGTGCCCCTGCCAAAAGTCCAGGATGTCGTGGCCGTCCTCGTCTTTTAACCAGGCTCCTTGGGCAGCAACGATGCGTGGCGGGAAGGGCTGCATGAGCCGTAGCGCGTGGCTGCCGCCGTCCAGCAGGTATTTCTTTGCCTTTTCGTTGAGTGCTGCGGACTTGGGCGAATGTTGGGTGTAGGCTTCCGCAAGTTCGGCCAGCAGG
>CAYNKW010000464.1:0-3111 GCA_964397845.1 uncultured Anaerolineae bacterium | reverse complement strand
CTTGGTCAAGGTGTGGATGCAATTATAGCCGCATCGCGCTAGAAGGGCAACTTGTCTCCTCCACAGAGACGACGCTATGGGGTCGAGTCAAAAAGCAGAGCCCTGGTGCTCGCCAGGGCTCTGGGAAGGTTTAAGACTTCGGAAGTCTTGGGATGGGATTGAAAAGTATTGCTCTTAGCGCCGCCGCCGAAGTCGAGCGTATCCGGCCAGGGCAGCCAGGCCACTGCCCATCAGCAGGATGGTGAGTGGTTCCGGTATCTCGGCAGGGGGGGCTTGCGTCGGTGTAGGCGTGAGGGTCGGTGGTGTACCGCTGGCAGTGGGCGTCGCCGTCGCCGTAGAGGTTGGGGTTGGTGGTGTGCCGGTGGTGGTGGGTGTCGCTGTGGGCGTTGGCGTGTCGGTGGGGGTGGACGTTGGCGTGTTAGTTATCGTCGGTTGTTGCTGGGTGACGAGCCTGCATGTATCCGCCTCGGCGGAGTCGGTGTTGTCGCTGATCACTTCAGCAAAGTTGCATATGTCGTGCTCGCCGGGCTGTATGTCATCCTGTATGACGACGCGGAATGTGACGGCGACGGTTTCGCGTCCACCAATAGTGTTCCACGTTAGGCGGAATGCCTGGATGTTGGGATCGGGGATACCCGGTGTGGGAGGCGGGTCGTAGTCAAATAGTCCATTGCCGTTGTCATACGCTTCGCTCTGGTAAGGGCGGGTGGAGACGATGCTGTCCAGCACAAAGTCTACGTATTCGTGGGACAAGTCGTCGGTGAGGACGACGTTGGACATAGTGCCAAAGCCGTTGTTTTCGATGGTGACGGTATAGGTCAGCGTGTCGCCGGGAGTGATGTCGCCACTGCTGTCGGCGTCTATCGCCAGGTCGCCTATTTTTGTGACGATGGGGATAATGACGGACAGGGGGGTGTAGCCCAGGTCAAGGTAGGGGGCGCTATGGCTTGAAGCGCACGCATCCTGGCCCCAGGCCACAGCGATCTTTTGAGACAGGTCCTCGGTATAGATAACCGCCCCGCGCAGGTCGTGGTTGTTGGGATCGGGATTGCCCACCCGCAGCACTTGCCCAGCAGCTAGCAAGACACCGCCTGCTGAGCCTGGTTCGTCAAAGGCATCTATGCCGTAGACATCCCAGTCCGTCGCGTTGCCGTTGCCGTTCATGTCAAAGTCATCGGCGCTGCCATCCTGATCCAAGTCCACGTAGACGCGGGTATCATCGGCGATGGCGGTGACGAAGGCCAGGTTGCCGTTATCACTGGGCGGCGTGTCGTTGTTGCCCGGCGCCCAGCCGACGATGACCTGAGAACCTAGATTGCTTTGTGGGACAAGAGAGTAGCCCCAGTCGTTGACGCGGGGCTCGTTGACGCCAGCCGTCGAGGAGTCTACCATGGCCACGGCCCAGAAAGTTTCGGTGGAGAAGAGATGAATAGCCTGGGTGTTGTCAGAGTCGGGCATTGGTGGCAGGTCGTCCCAGTCAGTGAAGCCCAGTACACTCTGAGTGCGGTGAGCTGGTACGCGGATTGGCGTTCCGTCGTACGTGGAGCCTGGGATGTTTAGAGTAACGGTGATGTCGGCGTCGTGTGGGTTGTGGATGTAGATATCTATGTCCCGGTCGTTGCCGATATATGGGGGAAGGGTCACTATGTTGCAGTCTCCTATCCCGTCCGTAAAGTCGGGCACCGGGGCCCAGTAGTCGGTGCCCCAGGCGCTCACCGGCAGCAGGGTATAGCCCTGAGAAGACCACCCCCTCGTCGGCACACAGCCGGCGACAAAGTTTTGTATCTGGATGGGGGCAGTGGCAGTGATGACATCGTTGCTGTCTACGCCATCACCGTCACCGCCGTCGTTGGCGCCGTCCACAAAATAGGTCTGGCCCGGCCCCAACAGCGGGTCTATAGGAGTGCCGTTGTAGTAGACCTGGGTGCCGGAGAACGCGGCCATCGCTTCCAGGCCGGTATAGTCAAAGTCATCTACGAAGTCGTCGTTGAAATCCAGGTCTTCGCCCACGGTGGCGATGTAGTAGGTGTCCCACTCGAGCACTTCTGGCACTTCCCAGGCAGTGGCCAAAACAACCCCAGGATCGGTCGGATACACCATGCGCGTCACGGCCCCAGCCTCGCCGAGTAGCGTGATGCGATCCCGGCCATCGTATTGCAGGTTGTCTGGGTTGCCAAGGTCGGTGGTGTCCACCGTCGACGGAAAGATCTCGGTCTCACCGGCATCCAGCGTGCTGCTCAGGGTGGAGGAACCAGTTTCGGGTTCAAGCGGGTTTGCGTCATAGCCATCTTCCCAATGGTCGTAGAACCACTGGGTGCCGCCGGCGCTGGCTGTCAGGGAGACAACGGATTCCAGATCGGTCAAGGCGTTTCCCTGGCCTTGGAACAAGTTGGCCTCGTCGAAAAGTTGTTGAAGGTTTGCATCGTCAAAGGGCACAAAGTATTGGTGCATGCCCGGATCTACGACCGTCACGCCGGCCAGGCCCACGTCCCCGGCGCTCATCTGCCCATCCTGGTCCAGGTCGGCGAACACGACGCCGGCGATGGCGTCGTCCTGATAGCGCGCCTCCAGCACCACCCACGGCGTGACGCGGCCGGATGTGGCCATGCCGGGGTTGAGTATCAACTTGACCGGGTTCTCTGGGAGGCCGGTTTTCCACTGGTCTGGCAGGGTATTCTCGATCAGGTAGACCAGGTGGGTGGCGAGGGGGACAGAGGAAAAGAGAAACCGGCCTTCTGCATCCGTGATAGTGGCAGGCAGCTCCGAGGGGACGATAGCGGGGGAATGATCGTTGGCTGGGACCGCCGGCTGGCTGGAGTGGGGAGCAAGTATCGCCCAGGTTAGAAGGAGCAGCCCAACCAGGATCGCTGATAAAAACAATCGTCGAGACATGAAATCACCTCCTGACATAGAATGTGCGAGGGGGGACTCATTATCTGTGGGCTGTTAAGATCGTCAAAGGGACGGTTACAACGGTGAGGAGTTGGTGTCGCACGTCAATGATAATCTTGGCGGCGTTGCCCCCCCCGTAAGTGAAAAGTGTAGATAGATTTTAGTCCAGGTTGGCGATAAAGTCAAACGATTAGAGTCTGGCTAAAATGGCTTGGACAA
>CAYNKW010000463.1:0-3112 GCA_964397845.1 uncultured Anaerolineae bacterium | reverse complement strand
GGTACAGGGTACAGGGTCGCTACGCTCCTCAGAATGACATCTGGAGGAGGCAACATCTGCGGAATTTAACGTTGTCAAGTTCAGGAGGTCCTCTCATGAGCCAAAACGACGCTCTACACCTAAAAGTCACCGATTTCACGGACCCCGCCCATTGGTACTGGCGGCTCACCGACGCCGCCGGCAAATTTCTCGCCGACCACCCCGTGGCCCTGGATCCAAACGACTCCGAGTACACAGCCTTCCTGGACCTGGAAACCTATCTGGAAGAGCACGCCGCCCCGGACAAATGGCCCGAGGACGAGGTGCGCCTCATCGAGCAGGTAGGCGACTGGATCGGCCGGCAGGTGCTGGGGCCGGTGGCGACCCGCATCGTGGACTATGGCACGCCACTCACGGTGCGCGTGATCCTGCCGCCCGAGGCCTCGGGGCTGCTCTACCGGCCCCTGGAGCTGGCCCATGCCTACGGCCGGCCCCTGGCGCTGCACGACGTGAGCCTGGTCTTTGAGGTGGCCGGGGAAGCGCCGCCCGTGCGCTGGCGGCCGGTGGGCCACCGCCTGCGCATGCTGGCCGTCTTTAGCCTGCCCACCGACGTCTCGGCCCTGGCGCTGCGCCGGGAGCGCTACGAACTCGAGCGCCTCATCCAGCGCGTCGCCCAGACGCACGGCCTGGCGCTCGAGTTGCGCGTCCTGCAATACGGCGTCACCCGTGACGCGCTGCGCAAAGCCCTGGAAGAGGGCGAAGGCTGGGACGTGATGCACTTTTCGGGCCACGGTCTGCCGGCCAGCCTGATGCTGGAACGGCCCGACGGCCGGCACGACCTGGTCACGGCCGAGGACCTGGAAAAGCTCCTGCACCCCGCCCGCGGCCGGCTAAAGCTGGTGACCCTCTCCTCCTGCCTTTCGGCGGCGGCCACGGTGGAAGAGACCTTGCGTTGGTTGGGCATCCCGGTTCCACCCACGTTCGCTTCTCCAGACGCGGGTGATGGGTCGGGGGAGAGCGCCCCCGCAGTGGCCCGCGCCTTGGTTCGCCACCTGGACTGCGCAGTGCTGGCCATGCGCTACCCGGTGGGCGACGACTTTGCCATTGCCCTGGCCGCCGGGTTGTACGAGGGGGTGCTGGGCAAGGGCCAGCGCCTGGCACGAGCCCTGCAACTGGCTCTGCCGGCCGCCCTGCGCGGCGGCCCTCGCCCCGGCGTCCCGCCCCTGTCCGTGACCACGCCGGCCCTCTTTGGCCGGCAGGCGGCCGGCCTGGCGCTGAAACCGCCGCGCTCCACCGTGACCGAGTTTGTCGCGCCGCGCACTGGCCTGGCCTACTTTCCCCCACAGCCGGAGCGTTTCGTGGGCCGGGTGGGGCCCATGTCGCGGGCCAGCGCGGTCCTGGCTCCTCAAAGCAGCAAGACGGGCGTCCTCTTTCACGGCCTGGCCGGGGCGGGCAAGACGGCCTGCGCGCTGGAACTGGCCTATCGCTACGAGAGCGGCCGCTTTCAGGCCTTCGTGTGGCACAAGGCGCCCGAAGAGGGAAATGACATTGAGGACGCCCTGCTCAAGCTGGCCCTGGACATGGAAAAGCAGCTCCCCGGCCTCGAGATGGCCCACCTGGTGGACCGGGCCGACGAGTTCGCGGCCTGGCTGCCCCGCCTGACGGAACTTTTGGAACAGCGCAGCGTCCTCGTCGTGCTGGACAACATGGAGTCGCTGCTGACACGCACCGGCCGCTGGCGGGACGAGCGCTGGGGCCAACTGGTCGCCGCGCTGCTGGCCCACGGCGGGCTGTCGCGGGCGGTGCTGACCTCCCGCCGCCGACCGGCGGATTTGGGCGACGAGGCCTGCCCTGAGCAAAGTCGAAGGGACCGGGTGCTGATAGAGCCGATCCACGCCCTGTCGCTGAGTGAAGCCGCGCTCCTGGCGCGGGAGCTGCCCAACCTGGGGCGACTGCTGCGCGGTGAAACAGTGGGGTTGGCCCGCGGCCGCGAGCTGGTGGCCCGGACGCTGGCCGTGGTGCAGGGCCATCCCAAGCTGATCGAACTGGCCGAGGGGCAGGCCGGCGACCCCGAGGCGCTGGCCGGCCACCTGGAGCGGGCGGCCGCGGCCTGGGCCGGCGGCGAAGGGCGGCTGCAGGCCTTCTTTAGCCAGGGAGAGTCGCCCTTTGAAGCAGAAGAGTTCCTGGCCGCGCTGGCCGGCTGGACACACGGCCTCTCGGCCGCCCTGTCCCCTGCGGCGCGGGCGCTGTTTCATTTCCTGTGCGCGCTGGAGGAGGGCGACCGGCAGAGCGGGATCGTGCACCGCGTATGGCCCAACTTGTGGAGGCGGCTGGAGCGGCCGGGGGAGGCTCCCGACCTGGCGGCGACGCTCGAGCCCCTGACGGCCGCGGGGCTGGTGGAGACCCAGGAAACCCGGTTTCTCCCGGAAACCGGGTTTCTGTACCGCATCCATCCCGGCGTGGTTGAGGCCGGCCGCCAGGAAGCTGGCGATGACTTTCAGGCGGCCGTGGACGCCGAATTGTCCGCTTTCTGGGTGACGGTTTACCAGCACGGCCGACGGGAGGAGATGCGCGGCGGGGGCCGGCTGGTGGTACAGGCCGGCCGGAGCGCGGCGCCCTACCTGCTGCGGCAGAAGCAGTGGGTGGAGGCGGCCACGCTCCTGGAGCAGGCAATACTCATTGACTTCTCACCGGCCACGATTGCGGCGGTTCTGCCGCTGCTGCGCCGCATCGCCGCCGCGACCGAGGGCACGAAGGAGGGATTGGAGAACGCCGGCGTGCTGGCCAGCGCGCTGCTGAGGGCCGGCCGCTGGCCGGAGGCCGAGGCCATGATGCGCGACATCGTGCGCCGGGCCGCAGCGCGGGGAGAATTCCGCCAGGCTTCGGCCAATACCGGCGACCTCATCACCATCCTCAGGTCCACCGGCCGGTCCGAGGAAGCGCTGGCCCTGGTCGAGGAGATGAAGACCTACACCCGCAGCGCCGGCCTGGGCCCCTGGACGCAACTCCTCAACGAAGCGCAGCGGCTGCAGCTCTTGAACAGGCTGGGGCGCTACGATGAGGTGCTCTCCGAGGTAGAGGGGCTGCGGGAGCAGATGCGCTCCCTGCCGGAGGAGAGCGAGCAGGAAGAGGC
>CAYNKW010000462.1:0-3116 GCA_964397845.1 uncultured Anaerolineae bacterium | reverse complement strand
GATGCGGTTCGCCAGTCCGGGTGGCAAGACGTGGATGCGATTGGGTTGGGGCGTGATGGACTTGGGCATAGGGATATTATACCACGCAATGCGCAATACACAATTGTAATGTCTCGCCAATGTATGCCAGGTGACATTGACAATTACCCGTGCAGGTGGTAAAATGCGAAAGCCCACAGCGCCTTACTGGTAGACCTGGAACAGTTGGACCGGGATTTGATGTAGACCTGGATCTGCAATGACCACATCCCTTCGAGCAGGAGAGGAGTAAACTATGGTGACCTTGTTTCCCATTCCACTTCTGGCCATCACCGTCTTTTTGCTCATCCGGGCCGAGTTCCGCTCCGAGCAGCGACAGGTCTTCTTTTTCAAGCCGCTCTCGACGTTGCTGGTGATCCTGGTCGCAGCACTGTCGCTTCGGACGGCGGGGGTCAAAATAGGATATACCGCCGGAGTGCTCGTTGGACTGATCCTGTCGCTGGGGGGCGATGTGGCGCTGATGTTTCCCTCAGGCAAGGCGTTCCTGGTGGGATTGGTTCTGTTCCTGCTGGCCCACGTAGCTTACGCGGTCACGTTCACCCTGTTTAACGGCTTTTACCCTGGCGACTTGATATCCGGCGGCGCGCTGCTGGCACTGGCCGTCGTCATCTACCGCTACCTGGAACCCGGTCTGGAAAAGATAAAAGTCCCTGTCATTGTCTACGTCGTGGTCATCTCTTTCATGGTCAACCGGGCCATCTCGGCGTTCTTTGGCACGACCTTCGGGCCAACGCAGGCCTGGCTGATGGCCGGCGGCGCGATCCTGTTCTGGATCTCAGACCTGATGCTGGCGGTGAACCGCTTCCGGCGGCCGTTCAAACATAATCACCTCAGCCTGGCTTTTTACTATGGCGGCCAGCTTCTCATCGCCCTGAGCCCGGCTTACTGAGGAGTGATTACAAATTCGCTACAACTACCCTTGCGAAGGTTTGCACAACCTTCGCAAGGGTTCCAAACACGCTTTAAGGAGTGATTATTATGCCTCAAATTCGTTGGCAAAAGATACTGATCGGCGCCATGGCGCTGGGACTGGCCCTGCTCCTGGCGCACTATGAGAGACACGTAGGCGCAGGAGATGCATTGTCACCGCCGCCTCCCCCCGGACACAGCCCATTGCCAACGCCGGCGCCCCCGGAGGACAGAATTGTTTTCACCAACACGGCCAGCAACGAGACCCCGATCGTGGGCCACATCCTCACCTTCACGCTGCAATTCTACACTACGAGTGTGCAGACGCAAACTGTGCACGTGAGAGTGACCAACCCGAATCCCGCTCCCTCGTACCTAAAGATCATCACCGCGCCTGCGACGATCGGGGGAGGGGCGTGGTACAGCCCGACGATTGGGGGACAAGGGCACGGCGGCAGCACAGTTGACGGCATCGTCTGGGAGGGTGAGTTCGGTCCGGGGACAATACCGGACGCTGTCACTTTCCAGGTGCAGGCCAGTGGCCTCCCAACGACCTCCCTGTCCACCGGGTATCCGCTCACCAACACCGCCACCATGATTGACCTGGCCGGGACTCTGCCTGACGGAACAGCGGAAGCAGCCATCCGCATTATGCCCCGCCGGCTATTCCTGCCTGCCATCATCAAAGCTTTTGCTCCCTGGCCTCCACCGCTGGCAGAGCCCGGCAGCAGCAAGCTGGGGCTGCACGTCATTCAAACCAACTCGCCCGACATCGTGGAATTCATTCGCCGCGCCAAACCGGCCGTCGTCAAAGCCGTGGGCGGTACACACTGGCTGTCCGAGGTGAAAGAAGTCTCGCCGGAGACAGTGACCATCGGCCGGCTGATGGGCTACGACGACGAAGGGAACATGACATGCGATCCGGAAAAGGCTGCGCAGGACTTTGTAGCGCACTACCTGGAGGAATACCTGTTGAACCCCGGCGTAGATTATTGGGAGGGATGGAATGAACCGCTGCCCACGTCGCGCATGGCCTGGTACGCCCGGTTCGAGGCCGAGCGCACCCGCCTGATGGCCGAACATGGCCTCCGGGTGGCAGTTGGCGGCTTTGCCACCGGCACGCCAGAGTGGGACGAGTTCGCCGAGTTCCTGCCGGCCATCGAAGTTGCCCTGGCCCACGATGGCATCCTGGCGCTGCACGAGTACGCCGCGCCAACGCTGGACTATCGTGTGGGCGAAGCGTTGCCCGGCCACCCGGCCTACCCGGAGCGGGGCGTGCTGACGTTGCGCTACCGCTGGTGGTACGAAGACTTTTTGAAGCCACGCGGGCTGGCCATCCCTCTCGTCATCTCTGAGGGCGGCATTGACGGTCAGGTGCAGCAAAACCTGGCCCCTCCCGGCCTGGGCTGGCGTGATTTCACCGATTACTGGGCGCAGCAAGGGCTGGGCAAAGGCGGCAGGCAGGCCTACATCCAGCAACTGGCCTGGTACGACGGCCAACTGCAGCAAGACGATTACGTCATCGGCGTGGCTATCTTTACCGCCGGCAGCCCCTCTGGACAATGGCTGAGCTTTGACATCACCGACATATTGCGATCGCTGGCCAACTATGTGGTGAGCCAGAAATAGGAGCAATAGATGAAAGTCCTGAGACGGCTCTTTTTCTTCCTCACCCCCTACTGGAAGACCTTGCTGCTCAACGCCGTGCTGCTGCTGGGGCGGGCGGGGCTGGAACTGGCGCCACCGCTCTTCCAGAGAGCGATCGTGGACGAGATCATCGGTGCCCGCCACCTGGCCCTCCTGGGCGCGACGGCCGGCGCGTTGGTGGGCGTCTATGTCCTGCAGCAACTGGTCAACTCTGGCGATATGTACATCCGCCACGCGTTGGGCGAGAAATTCATCCTCGACCTGCGTGTGCGCCTCTACGCCTATCTGCAACGGCTGTCGCTATCCTTCTTTGAGCGCACCTCCACCGGCGAGCTGATGTCCCGCGTGACCAATGACATCAACGCCCTGGAGCATTTTGTGACGCACGGATCGGCCCTCACAGCCGTGGATCTGCTGCGGCTCGTGGGTGGGGCGGTTGTCCTCTTTGTGCTGGACGGACGGCTGGCGCTGTTGGTGCTTCTGCCGGTACCGGTGTTGGCAGTCGTGCTGCGCTATTACAA
>CAYNKW010000461.1:0-3123 GCA_964397845.1 uncultured Anaerolineae bacterium | reverse complement strand
CTCTTCAGCCCCGACGCTTGTATCGACCGGAGTGGGAAGAAGAGTTGTGGACCTGTCGCAGGTCTACGCCTATCTCGTCGAGGGACAGTGGTTTCGACAAGTCAGTCAGGTTGGCACTGTTTCCTTGGGACGACAGACTTGTGGCCTGGGAGTGGCGTGGAGGGGTGAGTCGGTGGACATCACCTTCGACCCAGAAGACGAGCACTTGATCTTCCACCTTGCGCTTCCTTTCACCTGGGATGAGTGGCGAGTGATACGACTTTGAGACTTTGGGGGTATGACTTAAATGGAATCGACACTGGGCATCCCAAAAACCTCCAGGGAAGCGATGGCCGTTGGCAGCCAAGTATCTGCTTCTTATTAGAGAGGTCTAGGCCATCCGGCTCTGTCCGAATCCAAGCACTTTTAAGCAATGGGGGCAGAAGTAGATCACGTTCTTGCCCGTCAACAGACCCCATCCTTTTGTTTTGGCGTAGACCTCTTCTAACTCCTGCTCACAAAACGGACATAATGGTGCAATGTCTTCTCTGATGGTGACTCTGAAATCAACTTTGGTCATTTCATAGCTCCTTTCAACTATGTTCAAGTTCGGTCTCAGGGTGCATTAATCTCGCAAACTCTACGCCCATTGTATGTGCTCCTGGTCGCGTCAGAATGGCAAAACTATCACAGAATGGTCAACTCTTGAGCATGGCCCGCATCTGTCTTGAGCAGGCTTTGTGAACCGCCTGCTCGCTCCATTGAAAGAGCGAACCTGTTAAAGTTTGCTCGCCCTAGCACTAGGACCCTGGCAACACCTGCCTGTAGTGACACTCCGATAGCGCCCGCAGGCAGGCGGCGCTGGTTTCGGCGGTCAGGTCACGTTGGGGCGTGCCCAGCATCTCAAAGCCGACCATGAATTTGCGCACCGTAGCCGAGCGCAGCAGCGGCGGATAAAAGTGGGCGTGCAGGTGCCATTCGGGGTGTGGATCGCCGTCGGTGGGCCGTTGGTGAAAGCCGGCCGAGTAGGGAAACGACGTCTGAAACAGGTTGTCGTAACGAGTCGTCAGTCGCTTGAGTAGATCGGCCAAAGCGCCCCGTTCGGCGTCGCCGAGGTCCGGCAGAGAAGAGACGTGACGGCGGCTGAGGATCATCGTCTCGAAAGGCCAGGTGGCCCAAAATGGCACCAGGGCGACAAAGTGCTTGTTGGCGCAGACGATCCGCTCGCCCTGGGCCAATTCCAGGGCCAGGTAATCGCATAGCAAACAAGCGCCGTGGGCGGCCCGGTAAGCAAGCTGGGCCGCTTGTTCTTTGGCTGGCTCGTTGGGCAGGTGCTCGGTGGCCCAGATCTGGCCGTGGGGGTGCGGGTTGCTGCAGCCCATCATCGCGCCCTTGTTCTCAAAGATCTGCACATGGTTGATAAAGGGCCGTGCGCCCAATTCCTGCGTCTGCTCCGCCCAGGTATCCACCACCTGGCGCAGCGCTGCCGGTTCCAACTCTGGCAGCGTCAGGTCGTGGCGCGGCGAAAAGCAAACCACGCGGCATATGCCCCGCTCGGCCTCGGCGACGAGCACCCCCCGGACGTCCACCTTGCCCCATGGCGTACCGGGTAGCAGAGCGGGAAAGTCGTTGTCAAAGACGTAGGTGCCGGTGTAGGCCGGGTTGCGCGCCCCGCCGGCCCGCTCGTTGCCGGGGCAGAGGTAGCAAGCCGGGTCGTAGGTCGGGCGGCTCTCCTGGGGCGGCGTCTCCACCTGGCCCTGCCACGGCCGGCTCAGCCGGTGCGGCGAAACGATGACCCATTCGTTAGTCAGCGGGTTATAGCGGCGGTGGGGATGGTCGGCAAGATTGAATTTCACGGATTCATTCCTCTTTGGCTCCTCGGTTTGAGACGAAGCTTCGCTGGACGCCCACCCAGGGTCAAGAACGATCAGTGATAGGTCGGCAACCAGTCACCGTGGGCCTCAATGAGATCGTCCACCAGGTTCCATATCTGATCCAGGTCCAGTTCGGCGGCGGTGTGGGGGTCGAGCATGGCGGCGTGGTAGATGTGCTCTCGCTTTTGGGTCAGCGACGCTTCCACCGTCAGAGCCTGCACGTTGATGTTGGTCTGCATCAGCGCTGCCAGGTGCGGCGGCAGTGCGCCGATGCGGACGGGTTGCACGCCGTTCTTGTCCACCACGCATGGGACTTCGACGATGCAGCCCTGGGGCAGGTTATCAATCAGGCCGTGATTGGGCACGTTGACGTAAACCACGCGGGGTGTACCTGTCTCCATGCTGTGGATGATCAGTGGGGCATATTCGCCACTAAGCTTCATGCCAAGGATCTCTCCGACAAAATCGTTGGGGATGACAATGCCCTCCAGGGCCTCGCGGGCGCTCGCCAGCGTCTCGTGCACGGCCTCTTCGAAGGAGAGACCAGAACTCTCTAGCCTCTCCTCCATAACCTCCCATACGGCGATCTGGGCTTCGCAGCGCCGGATGTATTCATCCAGCGGAACATTGAAGCGCTCGATCAGGTCAGGGCGATCCCGCTTGATGAACCAGGGCACGTATTCGGCCAAGTGCTCGCTGGATTCGGTGACAAAGTAGCCCAGGCGGGTGAGCATCTCGTAGCGCACCCGGTTCCAATCGGGCACCCGGCCCTCCACCACCACCTGGCGGATGCGCGGGTAGAGGTCCTCGACGCCGTCCTTCGTCTTGCGCTCGAAGCGCAGGTAGAAGGCCATGTGGTTGATGCCCGCGCACAGGTAGTTGATCTCCTCGAGGGGCACGCCGATGTCGTGGGCCAGTTGTTTAGCTGTGCCCTGCACACTGTGGCACAGTCCCACCGTGTTGATTTTGCTGGCCCGGCTGAGGGCCCAGCAATTCATGGCCATGGGATTGACATAGTTTAGGAAGGTGACATCGGGACACAGTTCTTCCATGTCGTGGCATACGTCCAACAGGACGGGGATGGTGCGCAGGGCGCGCATGATGCCGCCGATGCCCAGGGTGTCGGCGATGGTTTGGCGCAGACCGTATTCCCTGGGAATTTCAAAGTCAATCACCGTGCCGGGCTTGTAGCCGGCCACCTGGATCATGCAGACGGCATAGTCCGCGCCGTCCAGGGCTGCCCGGCGGTCGGTGGTGGCTTCGATGGTGG
>CAYNKW010000460.1:0-3131 GCA_964397845.1 uncultured Anaerolineae bacterium | reverse complement strand
GTATCCCGAGGTTGCGGCCGCGATAGAGCGCGGGAGGAAGCCCTTTGAGGTGGATGACCCTGCCTTGGCTGAAGAGATTCGCCGGGAATACCGGCGGATGCGGGCCGAGGACACGGCGGTTCGGATAGAACCGTTGGTGGATCATCTCGGTCGGCGCGGTTTCGCGGTCAGGATGTATGGGGCAATGCCCTCGGTCAGTGGCATCCTGCCCAAGAAGGTGATCGAAGAACTGGCCGAGCGGGATGACGTGGGACTCATCTACCTGATCGAAGAGCAGGGCTCAGTTTCTACGGACACAGCTGCCCCTACTGACCGGGTGCCTGCGGTGTGGCAGAAGGGGTTCGACGGCAGCGGCACTCGCATCGCCATTCTTGAAGCGGGCAATATTGACGGCAATGTTGGCTGTTTGGATATCGTCGCTACACGACCAGGCCAATTGTGGTTGTCACCACCATGGCACAAAACGTGGGTGGCCAGCATTGCTGCATGCGATGACGATACGTATACGGGCGTTGCCCATGGAGCGCAGATCGTTGACGCCGGTTTTGATGAAACTGGTTGGCCGGGAGGAGCATCTCAAGAAGATGCTGTGGAGGCACTCAGATGGGCCATTCAGGATGAGGACGCAAACGCGGTCAACTTGAGTTACAAGTGGGAAATTGACAACAATCTGAACTGGACGGACCGGGCCTTCGACTACTGGGCACGGGCAGAATGGGTTGTCATCGCCAAGACCTCTGATAACAACGACGATGGAAGCGGAAGAATCGGCTCGCCCGGTAAAGCTTGGAATGTAATCACAGTCGGCGGTTCAGACGACAAACAAACCTCTACCTGGTCAGATGACGAGATATGGGGAAACTCGTCTTATATCAATCCAGTTGGGGTCCATCGGGAAAAACCAGAGGGTGTGGCTCCTGCTGTCAGCATCACTGCGATAGGCCCGGGCAACGTGTCCCGCACTGGGACTGGTACCAGCGCGGCTGCTCCTCAAGTGGCCGGGTTGGCAGCCTTGCTGATAGATCGCAAATCTGATCTGGAACTATGGCCCGAAGCAATCAAGGCCATCATCATGGCTTCGGCAGTGCACAACGTCCACGGCTCCAGTGACATCCCGACTGGTCAGGAACTTCGCGATGGCGCCGGCTCCATTGACGCCGCCTTGGCCGACGAGATCGCCAAATTGCGCTGGACATCTTCTACCACGCCGTGTGATGCCCCTTGCTGGTGGGGAGTGCCCACCTACAGCTACGACCCGTCAGTTGGCAGCTCCCTTTACCGTTACTTTAACGCCTCAAAAGGCGAGCGGATCCGCGTTGCCATCGCCTGGTGGTCCAATGCCGATCCACCTCTTGACCACCCTGGCCTGGCACGAGATGAACTGGATGTCAACTACGATCTATATGTCTATGATCCCAATGGTACTCTCGTTGGTTACACGGCAAGTCGGGACAACAACTATGAACTCGCCGAGTTTACGGCCTCTGAAACAGGCAAGTATAAAATTCGGGTGTACAGATCGCCCGAAGGGGACAACAACGAAAGCAGCAACTACCTTGGCATCGCCTGGGTCAAGACCGCCACCTACCTGCCCGACGTCAAGTCCAGCTACAACGGTTGGGACTCTGACATCATCATCCGCAACGACGGCGCGGAGTCCAAGGATGTGACGGTAACGCTCTTCTACGCCAACGGTGACTGGGCTGGTGGAATGACATACTCCAGTTTGCCATCAGGTGCCGTGTGGGTATACAACCCCTCGCACACCGGCTTCACTGGCTCAGCGATCGTGGCCGCCAGCGAGGACGTGTCGGTGGTGGTGGAGACCCACCATTCTGACGGCCGGGCCTATAGCTACAATGGCGTCGCCGCCGATTTGCCCAATCTTGGCTGGGGACAGGTCGGCACGACCATTCATCTCCCCCTCTTGATGGACAACAACAGCGGCTGGTCTACCTTGGTCACCATTCTCAACACCGGCAGCGATACGGCCACCTTTGACTTTGACTACTATGGCCAGAACAGCGGTGGCCCCTACCAGGGACCCCAGGGCTCCCTGGGGCCGCAGGCTTCTGTCACCTACAGCCAGTTGGGCTCCAACTGTCCCACCAATGGTGCCGGGCGCATCACCGGCGACCAGCCACTGGCGGTGATCGTCAGCCAATCTCATTCGAGTGGGATAAATGCAGCCTATAATGGCTTCAGCGGAGATGGGGTGACAACGGTGAATCTGCCGCTGGTCATGGCCAACAACTATGGCTGGCTCACCGGCATCGCCGTGCAGAATCTCGGTTCCGCGCCGGCTAACATTACTGTCAATTACTATCCAGAGCATGGCTCCCAATATCCAAACAGAAACCCAGAGACGGTCTACAATGTGCAGCCCAACGCCACGGCTATCTTGGTTCAGTCTGGCGGACAATGGGGCAGCGCCCGTTGGGTTGGCTCAGCGCGGGTCATCGCCTCTGCCTCTCAACCAATAGCCGCTATCGTGAACCAGGCTGCCACCGGCAAGGCATCGAGTTACAATAGCTTTGCCCCGGCATCCCGTCTGGTCGTCCTGCCGGTCGTGCGTAATGACTACGGAGGTTGGTCTTCGGGCGTGCAGGTGCAGAACCTGGACAGCGCCACGGCGAACGTGGTGGTGCGGGTCAACGGCAATCAGACCTGGTCGGGCTCGATCGGGGCATACCGATCGGTCACCCTCTACCCTGTACCGGGCACCGCGTCCGGCTTCCAGGGGCCGGTGACCGTGGAGTGCACCAACGGAAAGCCCATCGCAGCTATCGTCAATACTGTAGCCAGTGGCACAGGTGACCTGACGATGACCTACAACGGGGTCAACAGGTAGCTTGGCAGTCGCGCTCTCTCTGGTTACCCTTCAGAGCCACGGACAGTGGAGCCTCCGGCCGAGCGGCCGGGGGCTCTTTGTGTCCTGGGTTGTGCGCGCGGCTGCGTTGTGGTACAATGAGACCGCCGCCGGACAGCCACTACTGCCGGCACCATTTCCCTGCCAGGAGGCAACAACAACATGGACTTTTCCTGTCCTCCGCCGCTGATGACCTCGGAATCGTTCGCCCGGTACACTGTCCTTCACCGCGTACCCTCACTCGTTGAGGACGTCATTGCCG
>CAYNKW010000459.1:0-3133 GCA_964397845.1 uncultured Anaerolineae bacterium | reverse complement strand
TTTCCGGCACACAGCTTCAAATTCGCCGCGGCGCTGCAGGCGGCCCAGGCGGGAGCTGCTCCTACGCTGATCCAGATTGACACGAAGGCAGGGCACGGACTTGGCAAGCCCACGGCTATGCTGATCGAAGAGATGGCCGATGGTTGGGCTTTTCTCGTCCAGGTTTTGGGAATGGAGAGCAGCTAGCCAAACGGCAGGTAGGCCGCTCCCATGCCTTGTCTGACACGGCCCGCTGTCCACATTGGCTCCATGCTCACCAGACTCACGGCTTGACTCGCGGCCAACTCTCCGGCTGCGCTCGGGACAAAGTCTGCCCTACACACCACGCCGCTGCTATCGTAGGGCAGGTTGGCGGCGGCTCGAACGAGAAACCGCTCTGGGCCACCAACGCTCACTCACATCGCTTCCACCAGGACAAAACTCGAAAGCCGCTGTTCAACGCCATCACCTGGTCGGACGTCCACGTGGCCCAGCTCTTCACCGGGCACCGGGGCTCGGGCAAGTCCACCGAGCTGCTGCGTTTGCAGGCCCGGCTGGTAGACGCTGGCTATGTGGTCCTCTATTTTGAAGCCGACGACGACCTTGACCTGAACGACCTGGAATACACTGACCTCCTCCTAAGCATTGCCCGCCGGGTGACCAGCGACCTGGAGTCCAAAAGGGTCGACCTGCCGGAAGACCTGCTCAGGAACGTGGCCCACTGGTTCAGCGAAACCCTCTACACCGAAGAACAATTGATGCTCTACAACCTGAGCGTGCTGGAATACGTCAACGCCGCGCCCCCGTGGCACGATGTTCACCCCGCGGTGACCAGACTGCCCAAGCGCCTGAGAGAGGCCCTGCCCCTGGTCCGCCGCCTGAGAGACAACAGCCTGAAATCCCGCAGCCAGGACATCCTGCGCTCCCTGGACGCCGGCCCGGAGGCAAAGGACATGTGATCATGACCCAACACGAGCCCACCATCCTGGCTCTGGTCTCCGCGCCGCTGGTAGACTTGCGCGGCGATGCAGTGGCTGCCCTGGACACCAGCGGCGAACTGGCCAGCCTGGAAGGCTGGCTGCACGAACCAGGCCGCGCCGTCGAACTCTACGTCGAGTGGGCCGAGACCGCCCGCCTGCAGCGTGCCCTGCTTGGCCGCCCCTTCGACAGGCTCAGGGCAGGCCGCTTCGACCTGCTTCACTACACCGGTCACGGCAGCCCGGACGCCCTGGCCTTTGAAGACGGTCGTGGCGGCCTCCAGGTCTTGCCGGCCGATCACCTGGCCGACCTCATCTGCCCCGGCGGGCAGCTCGCCTTCCGGCTGGCCTTCCTCAGCGCCTGCCACTCGGCAGGACTGGCGGCGGCGCTGCTGGACGGCTGGCCTGCCCCACGTCGTGGCCGTGGACGAGGCCGAGCCGGTGATGGACCTGGCCGCCGCCGCCTTTGCCCGCGCCTTTTACGCCGCCCTGCTGGCCGGGGGGAGCGTGACCGCCGCCTTTGCCCAGGGACGAACCAGCGTCCGCACCGACGCGGCCCTCTATCGCATCGGCCTGGCGCGGGGTGAGCCCGACCTGGGCGAGCGCGAGGCGGGCAAATTCCGCCTGCTGCCCGCGCCGGAGGAGGGCGGCGACCACAGCGCCCCCCTCTTCCCGCCCGGCTTGCCCTCCGGCGCCGTGGCCCGCCACGACCCGCCAGCCAGCCCTCACCGCCTGGGTGCGCGGCCCGAGACCTTTACCGGCCGGGCCTGCGAACTGCACGAACTGGTGGGCCACGTGCTCGATCACCGCCTGACCGTCCTGACCGGCATGGGCGGCATGGGCAAGACAGAGTTGGCCCGCGAAGCCGGGCGCTGGCTGGCCGCGCGGGGGCATTTTCCCGACGGCGTGGGCTGGGCCGACCTGCGCGGCGTGACCGAGCTGGCGCTGTTGCGCGCCCGCCTGGCCGAAGCGGCCGGCCTGCCGCCCGACGCCGCCCGCGCCGACGACGACCTGGCCGCCGCGCTGGCCGGAGCCAGGCGCCTGCTGATTTTAGACGACCTGGACGAGGCCGCGCACCACGACCTGGCCGGCCTGCGCCGCCTGCTGGAGGCGATCTATCGCACCGGCGGGCCCCACCTGCTCCTCACTTCCCGCGAGCGACTGGGCCGCCGCCCCCCGGCCCAGGTTCAGGGCCTGGGCCGCCTGGCGCCCGACGAGGCGGCCCAACTTTTTCTGAGACGGGCCCGTCTGGCCCAGCCCACGTTGAGCGGCGAAGCGGACGATTTGGCCGCCGTGCTCGACTTTCTGGACGGCTGGCCGCTGGCGCTGGTGCTGGCCGCTCCCCTCCTGGCCGACTATTCGCTGGCCGAACTGCACCGCCGCCTGCAAGGGGAAAAGGACCAACTGCTGGCCGATCCCAACCTGCCGCCGGAGGCGCGGGACAAGCTGGACAGCGTGGACGTGTCGTTGTCGCTGTCTTATGATCACCTGGAAAAGACCGACTCTGAAGCGGCGCAGGTCTTTCCCCTGCTGGCCCTCTTTCCCGGCGGGGCGAGCGAAGCGGCGATCAAAGCCGTGCTGGGGCCGGAGGCGCTGCCCGCCGTGGGAAGGCTGCGGGCGGCCAGCCTGCTGGAGACGGCAGACGGCGGCCGCCGTCTGCCCGGCCCAGCGCGCGCTTACGCCGAACGCCGCCTGCCCTCCGGCGCCTGGGGACGCTACGGCCCACCCGGTGTGGCCCACTACTGGGCCCTGACCGAGACGGCCGACGATCTGTTGGCAGGCGATGACTACGACCTGGGCAGGGCCATCTTGCTGACCGAATTGCCCAACCTGCACGCCTTTGCCGACTGGGGGCTGGCGCAAGAAGGAAAGACGGCCGCCCCGGCCGCCCGGCTGGTGGGCCGCCTGCGCAACCTGTACATGCTGCTGGCCTGGCCGGAAGAAGGCGTGGCCCGGCTGCGCCGCGCGGCGGAAGCTGCCCGCCGCGCCGGTGACGCCAGGAGCGAGGCCAACACCCGGAAGGCCATCGGCGACGTCCAGCAGTTCCGTGACGAACGGGACGCCGCACTGGAGAGCTACCGCCAGGCCCTCCACCTCTTCCGCGCCGTCGGCGCCCGCCTCGGCGAGGCCAACACCCGGAAGGCCATCGGCGACGTCCAGCAGTTCCGTGACGAACG
>CAYNKW010000458.1:0-3142 GCA_964397845.1 uncultured Anaerolineae bacterium | reverse complement strand
TGCCTGGGAAGGCGAAACCAGATATGGCCTGGTCGAGAAAGACGTCGTCTATGCCGTCGAGGGGGATGTATTCGGCGCGTTCGAGGAGGGCGAGCGGGTCGGGGCGCTCTCGGAGGTGCGGCTGCTGGCGCCGTGCACGCCGACCAAGATCGTCGCCGTCGGCCTCAACTACGCCGAGCACGCCGCCGAGGCGCACAGAGAGTTGCCCACCGAGCCGCTGATCTTTCTCAAGCCGCCGTCAGCCGTCATTGGAGCGGGCCAAACCATCGCTTACCCGCCCATCTCGCAGCGGGTGGACTATGAGGCAGAGCTGGCAGTGGTCATCGGCCGCCGGACCAGGAACGTCTCGGTCAGCGAGGCGCTGGACTGTGTGCTGGGCTACACCTGCGGCAACGACGTCACCGCCCGTGACCTGCAACTCGAGGACGGCCAGTGGACGCGCAGCAAGAGCTTTGACACTTTTTGTCCCCTCGGCCCCTGGATCGTCACCGGCCTGGATCCCGGCGATCTGGCCATCGAGAGCCGGGTCAACGGCCAGGTGCGGCAGCGATCGCGCACCAGCGACATGATCTTTCCCGTCGCCGAGCTGGTCCACTATGTAGCCCAGGTGATGAGCCTGCAGCCGGGCGACGTGATCCTGACCGGCACACCGGCCGGCGTCGGCCCCCTCCAGCGCGGCGACCGCGTCGAGGTAGAGATCGAAGGAATTGGTCTCTTGGCCAATCCTGTCTCATAGTCGCTGGCGGTATCGGTTTTCACCTTGACCTTTGTCATTCTGAGCCCTTCGACTACGCCCCTGGTCCTTTGGCCCAGGGACCCTTGGTCCTTCGGCCCAAGGACGAAGGGCAAAGGGCTCAGGATAAACTCCGCGAAGAATCCCGTTTTCGGTCAACGAGACTCCTTCTTTGTCATTCTGAGCTTGACCTTTTGTAGACGCACAGAAAATGTGATATACTGTGCACAGGAGGCCAACCCATGCCGAATCCCGACAAGGAGCCCGGCCTTGCCCGAATCTTTTGACCCAGAAACGCTCGCCGCGCTGGTGCTGGCCCACGTCAATCACGTCAATCACGTCAATCACGTCAATACTGATCCCGCCTCCCTCCGCTGCACGCCGATCCGCACCGGCAAGCACAACACTTCGTACTGGGTGGATAGCGACCGGGGCCGCTTTGTGCTACGCATCGCCCCGCCCGACGACGCTGGCTTTCTCTTCTACGAACGGCAGATGATGCGCCAGGAACCGGCACTGCACGCCCTCATCCGCGCCAAAACGACCATCCCGGTGGCCGAGGTCGTGGGCCACGACTTTGGCCGGACGCGCATCGAGCGCGATTATCTGCTGATGACGGCGCTGCCCGGCACGCCGCTCAGCGATGCCCCCCGCCTCACCCGTTCTCAACTCCACGGGGCATTGCGGCAGGTGGGCGAATACCTGCGCCAACTCCACGCCCTCACCGCGACGGCCTGCCTGGGGCATGAGGCCCACGGCTACCTGGGAGCGCACCGCCCCATGAAGCCGCAGCCCACCTGGGCTGCCGCCTTCCGCGTGATGTGGCAAAAGCTGCTGGACGACGTGGTGGCCTGCGGCAGCTACACCCCCGACGAAGCCCAGGCCCTATGCGACCTGCTCGACCTGCACCTCGAACACTTTGACCGGCCCGTCACCCCCCGCCTGCTGCACATGGACGTGTGGAGCCAGAACATTCTGATTGACGAGGCCGGGGACGTCACCGGGCTGGTGGACCTGGACCGGGCGCTGTGGGGCGACGTGGAGATCGAGTTCGCCGTGCTGGACTATTGCGGCATCAGCGAGCCTGCCTTCTGGGAGGGCTATGGCACGCCGCGAGACGAATCGCCCTCGGCCATGATTCGCCGCCAGTTTTACCTGCTGTACGAAGTGCAAAAGTACATGCCCATCCGCGTCTGGCGGCGGAACGACCCGGCCGGCGCTCTCCGTTACAAGCAGCACAGCTTTGCCCTGGCAGCGCAGCTTCTTCCCCGGCGGTAAGCGGCGCGTGACGTATTGCCACCAGCATTGCCAAACTGTGGTATAATAACGTCAGGAGAAAACGGTGGGTGGCCCGCTGCAATTTGAGTGACCGGGGGGACCACCCGACAGGGGGTAAACGATGGACAAAGGGAAAGATTCTGTCAGGTTGTACGCCAGGCCCAGGCTACGCCGGCCGTGTTTGGTGGCCGCATGGTCCGGCATGGGAGCCGTGGCATTGCTGGCAGCCAATTACCTGCGGCAGGGACTAGGCGCAGAGATCCTCGGTGAGATCGATCCTTACTATTTCTTCTCTCCCTCCCAGGTGCTCATCGAGGATCACCTCATTCAAGTGCCAGAATTCCCGGAGAGCAGATTCTACTTCTGCGAAACGGGCGCCACCCATGACCTGATCTTCTTCGTCGGCACCGAGCAGCCGTCTCGAGGGTACGAGATGGCCCTCCTGGTTCTGGACATCGCCGAACAGTTCGGCGTGGAACGCATCTATACGGCAGCGGCCTTCCCCACCCTCATCCATCACAGCCAGGAGCCAAACGTGTGGGGCACAACCACTCACCGGGAGTTGGTGACCGAAATGGAAGCCTACGGCGTGGAGGTCATGGACGAAGGCACCATCGGCGGGCTTAACGGGCTGCTGCTGGCCGCCGCCAGGGAGCGCGATCTCGAGGGCCTCTGTCTCCTGGGCGAGATCCCGATCTATGCCACGCAGATGATCAATCCCAGGGCCTCTCGCGCCGTCCTGACTGTCCTGACCGGCATGTTGGACGTCGAGATCAACCTGACCAAGTTGACCCTCTGGGCAGAGGACGTGGTCTCGCAGATGGACAATCTCTACGAGGTCTTGCCAGGCCATGTCAAAGAGGCGATAGAAAGCGCCATAGAGAGGGCCCCCTCTCCCACTGCTGCAGCTTCCACAGCGGAACGGGAGGAGCTCTTTGAGCAGATCGAGCGCTTTCTCGAACAACACTGGCGGCGTGGAGGCGATGAGGAGGAAGAAGACGAGGAAGACGAGAACCAGTCGTCGTTCGGTGACGTCTAAGTTAACGTTCTGCATATCCTCTGGGAATGTGGAGGTGTCTTCTCAAAAAGATGGGGCAAGACCTCCGAGGTTTCCTTAATTGGCGGCATCGC
>CAYNKW010000457.1:0-3169 GCA_964397845.1 uncultured Anaerolineae bacterium | reverse complement strand
GAATGATTCGACCAGACGCCTTCTCAGCCTGGTTCCCCAAGCTCCCCGGAGTATGTGGTTGTTCACGCTGCAAGTTTAGCACATTGTAGACGGCGTGTCAAGATGGTCACAAGTATAGCATGGTTGCTGGCGCTATGCAAACATGCCGGACGAGGGGTGCATTACATGGCTCATAACTTTATGTAACGCCGAGAGTGGAATGTTACTGCCCAATGACATAGACCACGCAGGTCTCGTTGTGAAAGCCGACAGGCCCTCCCCTGGTTGGCGACTGCTCACCGAAGGTGTAAAAGCCGACCATGACTTGACTTGGGCGAGACCCTATAGTATGATGTAAATAATCGTAACTACATAGCGAAGCTTCGCCTCAAACCGACAAGTGGACGCCCCCGCTTGCTGGGGGAAACGCGGCAAGCCGCGACGTCCAGAAATTTGACTCATTTGTAAAGAATTTGCGCCCTCAAGGAGTTCAGCCTGCTTGGCCTGGATTGCCTATTGTGACAAATGTCGTGCAACTTTGTAGTGATCTTTGCTCAGTCTTCCTCTGCTCAGAGCGGATTGCCAAATCCGCGTTGCTCGATGGGGATCTGGCGATCCCCTTAGAGCGAGGTTAGTCTTTACTCAAAGTTGGAGGCCAAATGTCACAATTGCCAAATCCAGGCCAGGGACAACGCAAGACGCGGATTTTTGACGGTTCTCGGCCAAACGCCGGAGCTTTTGAACCACCCGCCGCAACGAACCCTGCCCCTGTGGCAGTGGAAAGAAGTTCAAACACTGTCACGGACGCAAGGGCACGCTCGTCAAGCCGTGATTTCATTATGGTTATGGCATTGCAATGACAACTGGGACTTTATCCAACTTGTTCGAACGCATACGTTTCAGGGGCAGTCCTGTGGCCAATCCAGACAGCGTCGTGGTGAGCGGCTGTGCGCGGTTTACGGTACTCACCTCGCGACTGATCCGCCTGGAATGGTCCGAAACGGGCGAGTTTGAGGATCGCGGTACGTATGCTTTCCCAACGCGTTATGCCCTTGCACCGCGCTTTACAACCCGGATTGAGAGGGACATGCTGGCGATAGATACTGGCGCGATGACCTTGCGATACGAGCAAAATGGCGACAAATTCACCGCTGGCAACCTTTCCGTTGCTTTCGAACTCAACGGCGAACGCCAGGTTTGGGTACCTGGTATGCCCAACTCGTTGAACCTCCGTGGCACGCGGCGAACCCTCGACAGGTGTGAGGGAGATGCAGCACTGGACGAAGGCTTGCTTTCCCGCGCGGGATGGTCTCTGTTCGACGACAGCCTATCGGTGTTGTTCAACCTCGATGACGGCTGGGTCGCACCCCGTCCCGACCACGCAGTGCAGGACTGGTATTTCTTTGGCTACGGTCATGACTACAAGGCTGCCCTGGCCGAGTACACCCGCTTTGGCGGCCCGATTCCCCTGATCCCCCGCTTTGTGTTGGGCGCGTGGTGGTCGCGATATTGGGCCTACAGCGAACAGGATCTCAAGCACCTGGTGTGCGATTTTGAGAAGCACGACCTACCGCTGGACGTATTGGTCGTTGACATGGACTGGCACACCCCCCATAGCTGGACCGGCTATACCTGGAACCGCGAGCTTTTCCCTGACCCGCCCGCCTTCCTCGAGTGGGTGCATGAAAAGGGATTGCGCGCGACTCTCAACCTGCACCCTGCCCAGGGCGTGCAACAATTCGAGGAAATCTATCCCCGGTTCGCCGAGGCAATGGAGGTAGACGCGGACACTGGTGAGACTATCCCTTTCCGTATCACCGACAAAAAGTTCGTCAAGAGCTATTTTGAATTGTTGCACCACTCGATGGAGGATGACGGAGTGGACTTTTGGTGGGTGGACTGGCAGCAAGGCGAAACCTCGGAGATGAAGGGCCTCGACCCGTTGCTCTGGCTGAATCACCTGCACTTTAACGATTCGACCCGGCGTGGCCGGCGACCCATGCTGTACAGTCGCTGGGGTGGCTTGGGCAACCACCGCTATCAAATCGGCTTTTCCGGCGACACTTATGTGGCCTGGTCGGCGCTCCAGTTCCAGCCTTATTTTACCGCTGCGGCGTCCAACGTCGCCTACGGCTGGTGGAGCCACGACATTGGCGGGCACATGGGCGGCGCCACCGAGCCAGAGCTGTACGCCCGCTGGGTGCAGTTCGGCGCGCTGAGCCCCTGTCTGCGTTTACATTCGACCAAAGACCCGCGTGCCGAGCGCCGGCCCTGGAAGTACCCCAAAGAGGTGTTCCAGGCCGCCAAAGCTGCGTTTCACTGGCGGTACCAGCTTGTGCCCTACATTTACACCATGGCCCGCGCTGCGTCTGACTCGGGCATCTCTCTCTGCCGTCCGATGTACTACGAGTATCCTGAAGAGGATGCGGCATACGTCGCTCGCTACCAGTACTTTTTTGGCGACCAGATGATCGCTGCACCTATCGTCTATCCTGCTAATCTCAAGACCGGGCTGGCGGCTACCGACGTGTGGATACCCGAAGGCACCTGGATCGACTATACCACCAAGGAAACCTTTACCGGCCCCCGCTGGGTGCGTCTCGTTGGCGATCTGACCCGTGTGCCAATGCTAATGAAGGCCGGAGCGATCTTGCCCCTGGCTGTGCCGTTCGAGACGCCATCCCCGCCTCGCCTCGCTTCGGGAACGACCGGCGCGATTCCACACGACAGGTTAACCCTCTCCGTCTTTCCTGGAGCAGATGGAGAATTACGCTTGTACGAAGACGATGGCATTACAGAAGCCTACAAAGAAGGCCAATGCGAGTGGACCAGGATCACGACGCGCATGGAAGCCCCCGGCGTCTGGGTGGTTCACGTCGCGCCGGTGGAAGGCCGGTGCGATGCGCTGCCCGAGTTGCGCGGATACGAAATCCGCCTGGAAGGCAGCCGGCCGCCCGAGAGGGTGATGATAGACGGGGTCAAAGTGTCTGACTGGACCTACAACCCAGAGACGCTGACGACAGCCATCCATGTACCGATGCGTGACAAGAGACAATCGATCACGGTCACTGCCATCGCCAAAGAGGGGATCCTGGCACTGGGTGAGGCCCACAATCGCCAGTTGATCCTTTCCGACGTCAAGAGGTTAATTGGCCATCCGTGTCCCGGCGCGGAGGACGATGACGCGGTG
>CAYNKW010000456.1:0-3171 GCA_964397845.1 uncultured Anaerolineae bacterium | reverse complement strand
GACGATCACCATCGAACACAACTTGAATATCACGGCCACGGACCTGACGGTGGCTCTGTGGTTCAGCGGCACCAACAGGGGCATCCACCACTTTGGCTACGGCGGCCTGGCGAATGATGTTGCCCAGGAGAAGTGGGGCGGTCACTGGCACGACCTGACTGACAACACACTCCAGGTAACCCGCCACCCTGATGACACCGACATCCAGCAGGTGCGCGTGGTTGTGGTGCACGGCGCCCCGCCGGACTATGACAGCCTGGTGGATCTTGGTGGCTGGCAGGACATCGCACACGGCACCAATGTGTTCACGCATGGCCTGAACTGGGACTCCAACATGCTGCTGGTGCGGGGGGAGTGCTATTCCTCCACGGTTGGCGGCATCAGCCAGTGGTTGGCTGGGGGAAATCATAGCTGGCGCAACGGTGGGCGATGGCAAGGCACGAACTTGCAGAACCTGACCAACAACACCGTCGAGATCTACCGCCAGCCTGATGATCAGATTTGCCCCCAGGCCCGCGTCCGCATCTGGAAGCGCAGTGTGCAGACCTACTTGCCGCTCATCGTGTGCAACTATGTCCCAACGGTGGAACTGGCCTACGACGACGGTGCGTCCGAGTCTTCCCAGTCGTACACCCAGGACAACGGCTTCGCCGTGCGGTTCACCACGCCGGACAGTTCGGCCGAGCTGGTGACCGCTCGCTATTACCTCATCGCCCCGGTCGCGCCCATTGAGGTGCACGTGTGGGACACCGGCCACAACGATCTCATCACACCCTTCACCGCCACCCCCGGCGGCGACGGCTGGTTCGACGTGGATCTATCGGGCTACAGCCTGACGGTTAACGGGGATTTCTACGTCGGCTTCTTGTACACCGTGGACACAGACCCCACGCTGGGCGTGGACACCTCCTCGTCCGATGGACGCAGCTACGAGGTGCCCTGGGAGGTCAAGAACTATGACTATATGATCCGGGCCGTGGTGACACAGGCAAATTGAGAGGGAAGCGAGACCTTGTCCAAAAAGAGATCAGACCCGACAGTGCTGCTCAAGTTCCTGGTCTTCCTGGTCTTTGCTTTTGTACTGTTTGAGGCGACGGTGGGCCTGGGGGAACAAGACCTGAGCACCAATCGCGTGTGGGTCATTGTCGCCGGAATGATGGGCTTGTTACTCCTGCTGGCGATAGACCGGCTGACCGAACTCCGGGTTAGCCCCAGGGGCGTGGAAGCGACGCTGGCCCGGGCCCAGGCCCAGGCGATGGAAGAGATCGGCGCGCTGGAAGACCGGGAGGTGGCTGAGGCAGCGCGGGCGCAGATTCTCCAGGCCGAGAACCCCGACCAGGTCAAGGGGGCGCTGGCAACGGCAATGGAGTTGAACGTGACCCGGGTGGTGGAGCGGGTGAAGGAAGCGATCCGCCAGAAGCGGAAACTGTACGTGCGCTACCGGCCCGATCCTCAGGCCCCGGTGGATGCCTACCAGGTCGCCCCGCTCGACATCAAGCCGGGCAAGACCCCGGCGACGCGGGCCAACGACTATCTGTGGGTGCATTCCTACGATCACGGAAGTACCCTCTCGCTGCGCCTGGAGCGGGTGCTGGGTGTCGAACTGAGCGAGGAGACCTTTGACCCGGCGGAACTGATGGCCGGCTGGGAGGACAAAGAGCCGGAGTGGAACGTGCCACGGGACTGGTAGATGGCTTGTGCCGTCTGCGTCATGCGATGGATCGGGTGCAGCACCTCGCCGCCGGCGCGCACCAGCAGCGCCTTGGTGGCTGTAGTCGAGGTGTCAATGCCCAGGAGCAGGTCATGATGGTCTCCCTTTGGCGTCAATCCGAGTTGGGCCACAAGTTCCTGCGCCGCTCAGCGAACACCCAGCAGCAGCTCGTTGACCAATTGGTCCAGCTTCTCGTATTCCATTCCGCGCGCGCCGAGCGCCTGCCGGTCGAAGGAGAATGCCTTGAGTGCGGCAGCCCTTTCGGGCGTGTACGCGCCCTTGAATTCGTCCATTGAGCCGTCGTCGGCCTGGATCTCGGCCAACAGCCCCTGGATCTCGTGATCGGCCTTGAACCGCTCGGCCTTCTCCTTGAGGATGAGGTAGGTGCGCATGCAACCCCGGGCAAAGTCCTTGACCCCCTCGATATCTTCGGTGCGGTAGGCGTGGGCGTCAAAGTGGCGGCTGCCCTCGTAGCCCACGTCTTCGAGAAACTTGACGAGGAAGAAAGCCGACTTGAGGTTGTGGGAGCCGAAGCGGAGGTCCTGGTCGTAGCGGCCAAAGGCCTGATCGTTCAAGTCAATGTGGAAGAGCTTGCCCGCTTCCCATGCCTGAGCGACGCCGTGAAGAAAGTTCAGCCCGGCCATGTGTTCATGCGCCACCTCCGGATTGACGCCCACCATCTCGGGATGATCCAGCGTCTCGATGAAGGCCAGCATGTGGCCGGTGGTAGCGTTGTAGATGTCGCCGCGCGGCTCGTTGGGCTTGGCTTCGAGCGCGAATTTCAAGTCATAGTTCTGATCGAGGACATACACGCACAGGAAGTTCATCGCCTCGCGGGTGCGTTTGATGGCCTCGACCGGGTCTTTGGCAGCGTCGGTTTCGACGCCCTCTCGCCCACCCCAAAAGACGTACACTTTGGCGCCCAACTTCACACCCAGGTCAATGGCGTGCATCGTCTTGTGCAGAGCGTAGGCACGCACACGTGGGTCGTTCGACGTGAATGCGCCGTCCTTGAAAGCAGGATCGCTGAAGAGATTGGTCGTCGCCATCGGCACCACCAGCCCTGTCTCCGACAGGGCTTTCTTAAAATCGGCGACGGTTTTGTCCCGCTCGGCGGGGGTAGCGTCAATGGGTACCAGGTCGTTGTCGTGAAAGTTCACCCCATAGGCACCCACTTCCGCCAGCAGGTGAACCAGTTCTACTGGCGACAGGGGAGCACGAACTGCCTCGCCAAAGGGGTCGCGCCCTACGTTGCCCACGGTCCACAGGCCAAAAGTGAATTTGTGTTCCGGTTTGGATTGATAACGGGCAGTCATAGGTCCTCCTTTAGTCTCATAGTCCCAGCAGAATCAGTCTGCTTGAGCTGTGTTCAGTTTCTCCGGGGCTAGTATCATAGCCACAGCAGCCCGGTTGATCGACTCGCAGGGTGTCAATGTCAGTGTAGAGAACACACAGTTAAG
>CAYNKW010000455.1:0-3185 GCA_964397845.1 uncultured Anaerolineae bacterium | reverse complement strand
ACCTTCTTCAATGAGGAGTGAGTTCATCTGCAAATAGGGGAAAGGAGAATGTGTAATGTCAAGAAGGCTGCGCGTTCAAAGAGATGCAGGTTGGCTGCTACTATTGGTGCTTTTGACCATGTTTGTGTTAAGTGCCTGTCGACCTCAGGAGACAGAGTTGCCTGCTGAAACCACTGAAAAGACTGAGGTGGCCCCCTCCAGGCAATCCCAAGAAACCGACTTGCCTTTTGAAACCGTCGAACAGAAGCTAAAAGCCGACCTGGGGCCACCCTACGAGGGTCGAGAGCCGGGGCTGATGGTCATTGCTCGGCCAGAAGAAGTAGCCAATTTGGACGACTGGGTTACCGAAGACGCCAAAACCCAGCTTCAGATGCTGGACTATGACGCCCACTTTGCCCTGGCTGTATTCCAGGGTTGGAAGCCGACCGATGGTTATTCTATTCAGGTCGAGCGCATCACTCGCCAGGGAGATAAAGTGACCGTGTATGTCCGACTTCAAGAACCCCAACCCGATAGGGAGAAGCGCGACATAGAAACTTCACCTTATCATCTGGTCCAGATGCAAAAAGTGGGTGCCTGGGCTGGGGATGTCACGTTCAACGTGGTCGCGGATGGGGCTGTAATTACTTCAGTTACGCACGATATTCCATGATGTAGGTGTAAGATGCGCAACGAATTCATGACTCGCAGACTGTTTCCTATTGCTCTGACATTGACACTGGCCCTATTGATCGTCATCGCTCTTGACCAAGCGGATCCTGGCGCAGCTTCCGGGCCGGGATTGTTCCAATCGCCACTCAATGCCCCTGCTTCGCTGTTCGATTCGCCATTACCTACCCCGGTGCCTCCTCAACCCATGCCTTCAGAGGCGGCCCAAAAGGCTCTGGAATACATCGCCAAGCGCGAGAACGTCCCTGCTGAAGCACTCACCGTCGCCGCTGATCACCCCACCGAATATCCTGCCCTGGGACGAAAATTCCAGGTGGTCACTCTGCTGGACGACCGGCCAGAAGGTCAGATCTACAAGCTGCTGGTAGACCTGGCCGACGGCCGGATAGAAGAAGACGTCTCCGCTCTCCTGGCAGCGGAAGCCAAGGCGCACCAAGCCCGCTACGGCAAACTGGAGCTGGCCCTCTATGAGCGACTGCAAACGCTGAAAGGCGATGACACGGTACCCGTGGCGGTGTGGATGGCAGCTCAACCGGGACAGACTTTGGCCGAGCAGCAGGACGCAGCTTTTGATGCGTTGGCGGCCAAATATCCAGAAGCCAGGGCCGCCTTGGAGCGTTCCAAAATACCCTGGGACGTAGACGACCCGGAACTGGCCGAGCGCATCGAAGCAGAATACGTCACCTTTCTGAACGCCGAGATCCAGGTTCGCACTCAACCCCTGGTAACAGTACTTGAGCGCCAGGGCTTCACCGTCGCTACTTACGAGGGGCTCCCTTCGTTCACAGCAGTGCTGCCCAAGCAGGCGATTCTGGAATTGAGCAAGCGGGAAGATGTAAGCAGCATCTATCTCGTTGAGGCCAAGGAAGAACCCGAAATGGATTCGGTCGCGCCCACTGTTTTGGCTCCCACGGTTTGGGGCCGAGGATACGATGGCAGTGACGTGACCATCGCTGTCCTCGACGGCGGCAATGTTGATCCGAACAACACATTCCTGAATTTGTCACCCACTTTCAGACCTGGAATCAACGACCCTGACCTCAGAAACCACGCGACACAAATGGCCAGTGCAGCGGCCAGCTTTCACGGCACGTACAGAGGCATAGCTTATGATGCAACCATACTGAGCGTCGGCGAGGATGGATCGGAAGAAGACTTGGTAGCCGGCCTACACTGGGCTATCACGCAGACTGCCAGGATCATTAACTACAGCGCTGGCTTCCAAGCGGACGCCTTTTTGCACTGGACCGACCGGGCTTTTGATTACTGGACACGCCAGCGGTTTCGCCTGGTGGTGAAATCATCAGGCAACACTGGCGGCTACATCACGAGCCCTGGTAAAGCCTGGAACGTCCTCACCGTTGGCGGAATTGACGATAACAACGATGCCAACTGGTCTAATGACCAAATGCGGGCAAGTTCAGCCTACATTAACCCAGATAGCTCCCACGACGACCGTGAGAAGCCAGAGGTTGTTGCTGTTGGAGAAGATGTGACTATTCTGGGAAGTAACAATGTGCTTTACAGCTTTTGGGGACAAAGCATAGCTGCTCCCCAGGTAGCGGGATTGGCGGCGCTGCTCGTTGACCGAGATTCCAATCTCATAAATTATCCAGAAGCCATGCGGGCGATCATTATGGCCTCAGCCACCCACAATATCGAAGGCCCCTCAATCATCGTGAAAGGACAGGGTGACTTGAAGGACGGGGCAGGGGCGATCAATGCAGCCCTGGCCGATATGGTAGCTCAGTGGCAAGGGAATAGCGTAGATCCCTGTTATACTTCCTGTTGGTGGCGGTATTTCATCAGCAATTCTGGCTTTTCGGTGGGCACCGACAAAGAATATCTCTTTGACGCCGATCAAGGCGATCTGATCCGGGTGGCCATTGCCTGGTACGCACACGCCGATACGCCGGACAACAATTACAGCTTTGACCGATTGGATACTGACTTGGATCTACGCATCAAAGATCCCGACGGAAATTACGTTTCAGGAGCCAGTTCTGTAAGTCTCGACAACAATTACGAGATGGTGCAATTTCTCGCTCCACAAGACGGGTGGCACCGCATCGTGGTCCGCAAGTATAGAGCTGGCGAATCATCCAACTATCTGGGTATTGCCCTGGTTAGGATTCCCTTGCCCTATCGAGTCTATCTGCCGGCGGTGATGAAGAACTATCCTTGATTAGCTCGGTCGTGTTTCGCCAAGATTCCGCCCAACAACTCGCTGAAGCCGACAATGCTATCGAGTCTCGTCTTGAGGTCGTTTTCGTTTTTGAGCGTTTCGGGCCAAGTTTGGTCACACTGCGTCAGCCGCATTGCGGCTTAGCTCGCAGCCGATAGGCGTGACGCGAAGCGTCACGCCTATCGGCGCGGCGGATGCCTCCGCTGCGCTCCGGCCACCCGCTTGCTAGCCTGCGGCTCGCTGACGCTCGCCTCCGCCTATCGAGCGGATGAACCCGACTGATCTTCCCCCGAAAAAGTGGACACAGAGATAAGCTACGTGTATAATTCTT
>CAYNKW010000454.1:0-3208 GCA_964397845.1 uncultured Anaerolineae bacterium | reverse complement strand
TGCCCATGCCCACCATGTTGGATTGGCCGGCCAGGATGTAGACCTTGACCGGCTTGGTGGCGTTGCCCGCTTTGCCGTCCGGATCGGGCAGTTGTGCGGGGATGTCCTTTGCCGCGGCATTGAGGACGAGGCTTGTCAATACCATGGCTGTGAGGCCACATACGTTCGCGATTCTGCGGTTCATTTCGTTTCCTTTCTGTTTGCCGTAGTCCACTCTTTACTTCTCTCTACTCCGTCTGTCGTTTCATCACATACAGCGGCCGCCGCCAGCCATCGGCGACCCTTGTGTTACACCTGCCCGCTTCGATGAAGAGGTGCTCGTTATACCCCCAAGGTCTTTGATATTTCTCTTCATTTTGGAGGGCCAGAGGTTGCCTTTGGAACCTGGAGTTTCCCGATTTCCGCCAGTGTCCCAATGCTTGATTCCACAAGCTTACCGTTTCTATCCGGGCCGACATTGAGCAGGAAATTCGAATTCCTGTTGTGCGCCTTGACCATGTGACCCATGGCGCCGTGTGCACCTCCAGCGCGAAAACCCTCCTGCCAGAACCATTTTTGTTCCAGTTTCCAGCATGTCTCGCCTGGCGCCTTGTTGTCCTCGGGAAAGTGCCTCAATTCCTTCACGGCGATGTCCACGTACGGCGTTCCTTTCTTAGCCCAACTCCACCAATTGGCGCTGGCAAGGATATCGGGACGTATGCCTCTTATGTGAGTTAGTATTTCATCCGCGGGCATGACTTTGTCGTCGAGCGCATCATTCCAGATGTAGAAGACTTCCGGATACGTGGCCAGAAGTTCCGCGATCTGCGCTTTTTGGAATTCGTTTTGTTCTTCCAGAGTATGGGTCGCAGGATCGCATTCCGGCGGCAAGACCTTGTGTTTCTCAGGGTCGCCAAACCCCGGGTGGCGCCAGCAATAGTAAAGCCCCACCTTTAATCCACGGCTCTTGAATGATTTGATAAACTGTGCGACGAGGTCCTCCTTGTAAGGACAGTCAGGGTGCATGACGTCGTAGGTCGTGTATTGGCTGTCCCACAGGCAGAAGCCTGCGACGTGTTTTACCGTCAGGACGCCGTAGGTCATGCCGGCGGACACCGCCGCGTCCGCCCAGGCGTCCGTGTCGACCTTGCCGCCCGGGTTGAAGTCGGCGGGGCTGTGGTAGCCCGCGACCCACTGGGTGTTCTTGTAAGTGGCCATGTTGTAATGGATGAACATGCCGAACTTCAGTTTCAGGAAGTCGTCCTGTAACTCCTTGACCGATTCCTTGGTGGCAGGTTCCTCATGCTTCGCATGGGGTTCGATCTTCTCCGCCGAGGATGCGTTGGACGCGCCGATTGCCGTCGCCGCAAGTAAGAATCCGATACGCCATAGATTCGTTCCGTTCACCACATTGTCTCCTTGCTCTTTTGATTGTTTCATGCTCTGAGCACCATGTCTTCAGCGAACGGTGGCGACAGGATCATCCTTTGTTTTACGTTCGAATAAAATCAATCTCCGTTGCGGTCTGATCCAAGCAAGCGGACTTCGTGCAGGCTCAGGCCGTAACGCCCGCCGGGCGGGTTGATGTCCAGGTTCACGCCATTCCAACCAGAACTGAAGTTCGCGGAGTAACACAACCACAGGCTTCGGCCGTCTTCGCTGATGAACTTGCTCGGGAAATTCAGGAAATAGGCCTGTTCGCCGAAGTCTCTCATGTAGGCAACCATCCGCCAGGGACCCGTGATGTGGTCGGCCTCCAGGATGTAGGAGGTCATTTTCGCCACCGTCGGCCAGCCATCGGTAATGCACATCAGGTATTTCGTAAGACCCGGCACGTATGTGGCTGTGACGCATCCCATGTGATTGTTCCATTCGATCACCGGTTTGATAGCACTGAAATCATTGCTCCACACAGGCTTTCCTTTTGAGTTAAGTCCGGCGAAGAACTCGTAAGCCTTTACATCATTGATGGTTTCACGGGACGGTGTCACGCGTGCCATATACACCTGATCTGCGGATATCCAACTCAGGTTGCCGTGGGCGAAGGGTTGCCCATTGACCTGTTGGAAAGCCTTTTCATACGTCTCCCTGGATTCGCTTGCCGCCTCCCCTGTCCTCAAGCGAAGATGCACTCGATCCTGGCAAACCTTGTTTATCCGATAGACAGTTCCGTCTGCTCCCGTTTTGATACATGGGCGCGGATTGGGATCATCGATCTCCGCTCCCATGCCAAACAGATACGCCTTGCCATCGGGTGAATGCTCCATGTTCTTGCCGAAGTCGACAAAATGCGGGGCACCCATCTTGACCGGGCCAAGAAATTTGGCAGGCTCTGGGAAAAGCGGGTTCGTCGCCGAAAGCGGTGAGTCAGTCCAGGTCTTGCCAAGGTCATAGGAAATCTGAAAGCCCGGCATGGGTCCGAGATTCGGAAAGTTCCATGTAAAGCCACTATGCACATACGTGGCACTGGGACCCAGGCAGTAGGTGCCATAGTACCAGATCCCGTTATGAACCAGTGAGCCGCAGGGGTATCTTCCGCGGTAAGGTTTGGCCCAGCCCCTTTTGGGCGGGGATGTATTCTTGATGACTAACTTGAGGGGGTCATCGCCGGTCATCACGGCATGGCCTGTATGAAAGCCTCTTTTCAGACTTCCCCCTGAATTGCATCGTATGCCGTCGGTTATCCCGTCGGTCCATGGCGAATACATATTGCCGTCACTTGCCCAGGACGGGTAGAACGTGTCGCCGCAGTGATAATCGCCGTGGCGTCCGGTGAAGAAGATCCCGGTAAGCGTTTGCGATCGCTCGAACGGGCAGTCGTCGGGAATAACGGACGTCCAGGCGAACCCGTTCTTCGCGTCCTTCGGCGTGTTCCTGTCGCCGGCCGCTGAAACACCGACGGGTATGAATCCAAGCATGAAACCTAATGTTAGAAGCCGTATCATGGGCTATTCCTTGCTTCCGGGAAGGTCATGGGGCCGTCGAGTTCTTTTTGCCCAGCATCTCGCGCTGTTTAAGGATTTCGACCGCCCGCTTGGCCTCCTCCATGCTCCTGTACTCAAAGCGCTCAGCGGCTTCCTGCGCCATCTCCTTCGCCTGCGTGCGGGTCACGGCGTTCTCCGCCGGGTCTTCATTCTCCGGCCAGTCCCGCTCGTCGGTGCGGAAACTGTGCACCGGCTGCCACGGCTTGCCGTTGACCTTGAGATTGCCCATCGGGCTGCGGGCCCAG
>CAYNKW010000453.1:0-3215 GCA_964397845.1 uncultured Anaerolineae bacterium | reverse complement strand
GTCATCGTCACTCTGCTAGTAAATGGGATGCGGAAGAGGGGATATCGAGTATTGGTCATTGACTCAGATGAGTCAAACCCGGGGCTTCATCGAATGCTTGGCTTTGAAAAGAGGCCTAATCCTCTTTTGGAGCTCGTGGGGGGAAAGAAAAACGTGTTTCGAGCGTTCTCACAGGGCTCCGAGTCCCCAGGGAGTATCCTGACGCAGGAGGAGATCCGAACCGCAGATCTCCCTCGCCAATACATAGTGGAGACGGATGGCATCAGGCTGGTTTGTATAGGTAAGATTCTTCAGTCGCTTGAGGGCTGTGCCTGTCCCATGGGGGCGCTAAGCCGCGAGTTTCTAAAGAGGCTCTACCTGCAAGAGGATGAGGTGGCAATTGTTGATATGGAGGCAGGTATAGAGCATTTCGGCAGAGGTGTTGAGACGAGTATAGATAGTGTGCTTATCGTGGTTGAGCCCTCTTTTGACTCACTGGAACTTGCCGAAAAGATAAACACCCTCGCTGCTGAGGTTGGGATGGATAACACTTGGACTATCCTCAATAAGGTCACGTCGGAAGAGATAAACTTGAAAATGAGAGATGAGTTGGAGAAGAAGGGCATAGCTGTAGTTGGATCTATCGGCTACGATCCAGAGATTTTTCAGTCCTGCCTGGAGGGGCGTCCACTGCGTGGCAGCAAGGCAGCAAGGGACATCGGGGAAATATTGCATCGGTTATTCTGAAGAGGAGATAATCATGTGCTTAGCTACCGTTTATGTTGACAATAATGGTCAAAAGGAAGAGGTGATGTGCGACGTGGCCTGGATCGAACCCGGAAGCCAGGGGGTTTTGCTGATCACCTTCCTGGGGGAGAAGAAGCTGTTTCAGAGCAGGATAAAGAGCATTGATTTATTGAAGGGTTCCATTTTGCTCGAGGGTGATAGAGGCAAGCATTTGGATAATCTAAACCTTCGGACCGATTGAGAAGACTTTTTGTAACCGTTCAGGGGGTGGGGTAAAATCAAGGCCGGAAAAGCCTTGCGAAGGTTTTTTGAGCGTTTTGAAGCCACAAGTCACCCTGTCAAGGGCTGATAGTGCCCAAATCAAGCCCATTTTGTAACCTTCGCAAGGCTCCCCTGAACGCTTACGACTTTTTTGGAATGCCTTGTACAGCCAAGAGCGTAAGAATCTATTGACATTGGTGATAGGTTGGAGTTAGGGAATGGAGGCACTTAAATTACTGGCCGCGGGAATAGGCATGGGTTGGGGGCCCTGCCTGGCCCTCACCGGCCCCATCCTTCTGCCCTACATCGCTGCTACCAAGGGGGGCTGGCGGGAGGGATTGAGGGTGAGCGCGATATTTTCCTTCGGCCGGCTCCTCGCCCTGGCCATCCTGGGGGGACTGGCAAGCGTGGCCTTCGCCTCCATTAATCGCTTCTTCCCTCCCCACAGGTCAGGCTATCTCTACCTGGTCACGGCTGTGTTTATCGTTCTCATGGGCGCGCTCATCGTGCTGGGCAAGGGGTTCAGGGCGCCGTTCTACCGCAGCCTCAGGGAGCGCATCCTGGAGAGGGGCACCGCAAGCATGCTGGGTTTGGGCTTTCTCACCGGCATCTCTCCCTGCGCGACGCTCGTGGCCATTCTCACCTACATCGCCTGCGTGGCCACGAACGCGCTCTATGGAATCATCTACGCCCTCTCCTTCGGGGCGGGCACGGTTGTCCCCCTGATGGTATTGGGCCCTTTGGTCAGCTTTTTTCCCAAAAGGGTGCTCAAATCCGCCACGCCTCTCAGGGTTTTCAGGGCGATATGCGGCGCTATTCTCATCCTCTTTGGGCTTCATCTTTTATACTCCGTCTGGCAAGTGCTTTAGGTGCTTGTAGGGGGAGAGGAGATGATCTCGGACCGGAAAGAGATGGGTGGGTAGCGCCGGTTACAGTTAGGAAAAGAGTGATGAACAATGTCAAGTGAGCTTTTGAGCAACTCAGCAGAGTGGGGGGTACTTGGGCGATAACCTTTGCCGTTGCGGGTGACTTGGCTCTCCTCGGACTCGTAGATCTAAGGTCGGGGGTCGAACTGGCGGTAATAACGGTGTTAGTGTATACTGGAATCAGGGTGGCCCCATTGACGTCAAGGCTCATCGTTAGATGAGGAGCGCGACGGTCTACGACAACAGGTCGCTTTATCCGCATTTGCGCAAGAAAGGGAGTAAGAAAACGTGGAACTGAGATGCGCCGTCTGTCGCGTGCAAGCCTGCTGTGAAGAAGCGGATAGCAAATCCTATTTGATATCGGCGGGGAGAATCGCAAGCTGCTCTCCAACATGGAGAAGAACGGCACCGGGGGCGGCGCCGATGCGGCGATTGCCATCCAAAAAGGAGCAATAACACCAAAATGAGCGGGCGACTGATTGACGATAGATCGCGGAAAGAACTGAAAGAGAAGTTTCAACGAGAATTCCAAAACGAGGTAAGTCTGTCCGTCTTTGTAGGGCCGGATAACAAAGAATACTGCGGCTTTACGGTTCAATTGTGTGAGGAACTGAACGAGCTTGAAAACAGAATTAAGCCTGCGGTGCATCAAATTGGCGATGGGGAGGCGACCAGGCTGGATGTCACTCGAACTCCGACCATTTTCATCGCGTGGGATCAGGGGTATAGAGTGAAATACACCGGCGCTCCTGTCGGGCAGGAAGCGGGAGGCTTTATCGAGGCCATCTCTCTCATCTCCCGCCAGGAGAGTGGCCTCCAAGAGGATTCCAGGGCCAAACTCCGGAACATAGATCGAGACGTCTCCATCCAGGTGTATGTCACGCCAACCTGCCCCCACTGCCCTCGCGCCGTCTTGTTAGCGCACCAGATCGCCATTGAGGCCAAAGGCCGCGTGGAGTCCGAGTGCGTAGAGGCGTCAGAAAATATGGATTTGGCCAGACAGTTCAGCGTTCACTCCGTTCCTCAACAAGTGATCAACGGGGATATGGACTCTGTCTCCATCGGCGTACAGCCCGAAGCCAAGTTCGTTGACGACGTGCTGCGCTACGGTTCGTCTCGCTATGCCGAGATCATGGAGGCAGAGAAAGCCAGGAGGGCACTGGCCGAAAAGCTGGTGGATGCCCCCACCGGGCCGGTGATCCTTACGGACCGCAATTTCGACGAGGCCGTCCAAAAGTACCCCATGCTGGTCGTGGACTGTTGGGCCGAGTGGTGTGCTCCTTGCAGGATGGTCACTCCCGT
>CAYNKW010000452.1:0-3242 GCA_964397845.1 uncultured Anaerolineae bacterium | reverse complement strand
AACTCGCCGTCCAGCACTTCGGTGAGGACGCCGCAGAGCTCTTTGGGATGATGGATGAAGGCGTAGCGGTTGCCCAGCAACTGGCGCGGCTTTTGGTCAATGGTCGGCCGCCCTTTGGCTTTCAACTCAGCCAGGGCCTCGTCTACGTCGTCCACACGATACGAGATGAGAAAGACCCCCTCCCCCCGCCTTTCGATGAAACGGGCCACGTCGCTATCTGGCTCGGTGGACTCTATCAATTCCAGCGCCACGTCACCGATGTAGTACCGTGCCACGTGGATCTTTTCGCTATCGGCCACATAAGTGGCGTGTAGTTCCAGCCCCAGGTCCTCTTCGTAGACCCGCCGCGCCTTCTCCAGGTCCTTCACCGCAATGCAGATGTGGTCGATGCCGCGCAGTTTCATGCTCTATTCCCTACCCTTCTTCCCCATTCCCCACTCCCCATTCTTCATTCTTCATTCTCCATTCTCTCCATCCTCCATCCGCTATTCGCCTTTCCTCGCCAGCGCCTCCAACACCTTATCCGGAGTGAGGGGGAAATCCTTGATCCATACCCCGATGGCATCGTAAATGGCGTTGCCTACGGCCTGGAACAGATTCATGGCCCCGGCCAACCCGGCCTCTTTGGCCCCAAAGGGCCCCTCGGGGTCCATGCTCTCCACGATGATGGGATGGATGACCGGAGGCATGTCCACTGCGAGCGGTACCTTGTGCTCCAGCATGTTGGCGTTCAGCATCTGCCCGTTGTCCCAGTAGTGCTCCTCCAGGAGGCTGGCCCCCACCCCGGCCCGGCCCACGTTGCCCTCGATCTGCCCCTCCACGCCCATAGGATTGATGGCGAACCCGCAATCGTGGGCGCCAGTGACCTGGACTAACTTGACCTGACCGGTCTCGGTATCTACTTCCACCTCGGCCACGAAGGCCCCAAAGCTAAAGGTACCGGCCTGTTGCCCCCTGGGGTTGCTGGTCCACTCCCGCTTCAGGTCAACGTGGGGCATGTAGGAACCCCGGCCCATGATGGGCCTATTCTTGAGCAAGGCGGTGCGGATGATCCGATGGAGGGGAACGTTCTTCTCGGGCTCCTCCACCACAAAGACGCGGTGGTCCCTGAGGTCCAGGGTCCCGGCGTCGGCCTCCAGCATCTCGGCAGCTACGGCCAGCAGTTGGCGCCTGGCGTCCTCGGCCGCCGCCCGCACTGCATTGCCGGAGACAAAGGCCGCCGCCTGGGAATAGGACCCCTGATCCAGGGTGGTGATCTCTGAATCGGCAGAGACCAGGTTGATCTCGTCCATGCGCAGGCCCAGCACGTCGGCCGCGATCTGGACCATCATGCTGTCGTTGCCCGCGCCGGTGTCCGCCACGCCGGAGATGAGCGTGGCCCCCGCGTCCTCGTTGAACTTGAGGTAAGCCGAAGAGCCCCCTCGGATGCCCATGGGAAAGCCAACCATCATCCCGTTGCATCCCATGCCGATGCCCTTACCGTAAGGAAGCTTGCCCCGCTTCTCGTTCCAACCAGACTTTTCGGCCGCCTTCTGGATAGCCTCGCTGAGGCCGCAACTGATGATTCTGGAACCGGTGGCCTGGGTGTCGCCAGTGTGCAAGGCGTTTCTCAGACGCATCTCCACCGCGTCAATGCCTAGCTCCTCGGCGATCATGTCCAGTTGCATCCCTAGCCCACCAAGAAAGCCCCGGCCGTGAGACGCATACATGCCCCGAATGGGTTTGTTGGTGTAGATGCGGTAACCCTGGAAGCGCACGTTGGGCAGGCGATAGGTCTCCTCCCAGACCAGAAAAGGCACCGAAGCGGCAATGGGCCCGGTTGAGCTGTAGGCCCCACCGTCCATGATGGACCTGATCTCGGTGGCTATAAAGGTGCCGTCTTTCCTCACACCCGTTTTCACGTCCACGATGTGAGAATGGACCTGGCGCACGCTGGTGAAACTCTCCTCGCGGGTGTAGACGATCTTGACCGGCCTTCCCGCCTTGCGGGCCAACAGAGCGGCGATGAATTCACCGGGAAAGATGTCTGACCGCCCTCCGAAGGCCCCGCCCGAATAGCATTTCCGCACCTTAACTTTGTGCAGAGGCATCTTGAACAGATTGGCCAGGGCCTTGGCTTTGGTGTGGGGAGAAGCGTTGGGCAACCAGACTTGCAGGTTACCCGAGGTGTCACAACTGGCCAACACAGCGTAGGGCTCAACCTGGGTGTAGGCGTGTTCGACGGCCGTGAACCGGTCCTCGCGGACGTAATAAGCCTCCGCAAAGCCCTTCTCCACGTCTCCCACCGCGACGGGCACCAGAACGTTGACGTTGTTTTCCACGTGATCGTGGATCCGGGGTGCTCCAGGCTGCATGGCCTCGACGGGATCAAAGACCGCCGGCAAGACTTCATAGTCCACCCTGATCAGTTCCAGGGCTTCCATGGCCGTATCTTTATCTACAGCCGCCACGGCCGCCACCTCTTCCCCAAAGTAGCGCACCTTGTCCACGGGCAAAAGTTGCTGATCGCGGGTGTAACGGAAGACCCCCCACTTGACTCCCCTGGTGTCCTTGCCGGTGACGATGGCCTTGACGCCAGACAGCCGCTCCGCTTTGCTGGTGTCAATGTTCAGAATTTTGGCGTGGGCGTGGGGGCTCCTCAAAATCTTGCCACAGAGCATGCGAGGGAGGACCAAATCAGCCGTGTACAGGGCTTCCCCCGTGGCTTTGGCCACCGAATCAATCCTTGGCCTTCTCTGCCCGGCAACAGAATGATCATTCATGATAGCCTCCTTGAACCACCTCTGCGGCTTTCAGCATGGCTTCAACGATTTTGGCGTAACCAGTGCATCTACACACATTGCCCGAGATGGCCTGCCGGGCCTCTTGTTCCGTGGGACTGGGGTTTTCGTCCAGCAGGGCCTTGGTGGTGAGGATCATACCTGGGCTGCAGAAACCACACTGGATAGCCCCGTATTCGACAAAGGCTTTCTGAACAGGATGCAGCTCCCCCATTGGGGCCAGCCCTTCAATGGTCGTGATCCTTGTGCCTTGAACTTCAAGGGCCAGCGTGAGACAGGAGCGGACTGGCTTCCCATCCACAAGGACGGTACAGGTCCCGCAGGCTCCCTCACCACAGCCCTCCTTGGTGCCGGTGAGGTGCAGGTCATCCCTCAGCACTTCGAGGAGAGTTCGGTTGGGGGTGATGACAGCTTCGTACTCCTCGCCGTTCACAGTCAATGACACGATTCGTTTCTCCATGG
>CAYNKW010000451.1:0-3246 GCA_964397845.1 uncultured Anaerolineae bacterium | reverse complement strand
ACCAAAGCGCCTTGTGCTGAACGAGATCCGCTATCCCGCAAGGAACTCGTCAATGACCGCTTTGCTGATGCGATATTGGCGGCCGATCTTTTTGGCCTTGAGCTCGCCCGATTCGATCATTTGAACGATGTCGGCTTCACTCACCTGAAGATAGACGGCTGCCTGGGCAGGATTCATGACGTCGGGTACGTCGGCTGGGGCAGCCTGTTGAGCCGCCGGGGGCTGCGCCGGCTGTTGCTGCAAGGTCTGGCCCATGGCCTGTGCCATCTGCTGGCCGATGGCCAGGCCCGCGCCTGCGCCAGCGCCCAGGCCCGCCATGCCACCGCCTTCTTGTTGGGCGGCAGCCAGCATCGCATCGGCGGCCTTCAGTTGGGCGTACTTGACCGCGTCAATCAGTCCCATGGAGCGTAGCTTTTCCTCGGAAGAATCCAGCGCATTGACCTGCCCCACGGTGATGTCCTTGAGGAGGATGCCCAGTTCGGCAAACTCCTCGTTCACCTTGGCCTTGACACCTACACCCAATTCGTCCCGCAGCGACATGAGCCTGGTGATGGAACCAGGCTGCAGAGTGCCAAGCAAGTCAATCAACGAGCCCTCAATATCGGCCAGCATGGCCGAGCGGATGTCCTGCGTGGTGAAGCGGCCCTGGTTGCCCACGAACTGGGTCACGAAACGCTGTGGCTCGTTGATCTGAAAGTGAAACGTGCCGTTGATTCCGACCAGCAGCCAGCCCCAGCCCTGGCCCGGCGTCTCCATAGGGACCGGCCCCACTCCCCACTTTTCGTTGGCAAAGTCTCGCGTGTTGACAAAGTAGACTTCGGCGGCAAAGATGGTCTTTTCGTTAAAGACCAGGTTGCTGAGAAACCCGGTGAGCAGAGGAATGTTGGCCGTGGTAATGGCGTGACGGCCCGGTCCAAAGGTGTCCAACGCCTTGCCATCGCGGAAAAAAATGGCCGCCTGGGATTCGCGTACAATGATCTGCGACCCGACGCGGAAATCGCCCATGCCGTGCTCTGGGAAGCGACGCACCAACTCATTGGGCCTCTCTCCCGTCAACTGAATCACGTCTGCTACTCGTGCCATGATTGTTCCCTCCTATCGGTCAGGTAGTTAGGTGGTTGATCGGTCAGGTGGCCGGTGACTCATACCGACCCGGTGATGACATTCTCGCGCTGGCTGAAGAGATGATTCACCTCACCGGCGAGCCGCTTGACCACGGCAATGGCGTCTGGCAGCCCCTCGCCGGTGTCTATGGCCGCCTGTACCTCGTCCACGGCTGACGCCACAGCGTCGATCTGGTCCAGCAAGCTGTTGTCGAATTCGTACAGGGCATCCAGTTGTTCTTCCTTGACCTTTACCGCGTCGAAAAAGCCGGCGTAGCCCTGGGCAGCCCGTTTGATGCGATCCACGAAGGTTTGCAAGCGCCGGACAGCGTCCTCCAAAGCGGTGGCCTGCTCCAGCAACTCGATTTTACCCCCAGAGACCAACTCGCCCTGCAGCCCAACCAGCCGCTGCACCTGGTCGCCAAAGGCTTTGGCGATTTTGTCGCGAAGCAGCCTGTCGGCCTCACGACGCATCTCTTTTTCTTTGTAGCCGTCATAGCCGGGGATCTTGAGGGCCAGTTCCTCGACGCCTCCCAGGACCTCCTTGATTTTGTCTCGCAAGTCCATGCTGAGCCTCCTTAAGCATCGGGGCGAAAGCCGCACCGACGATCCTGCCATCCGTCCGCCTGGCGCCGAACCGTGATGGCGGCAGATTAGTGTCGCTTCCGCCTCAATGTCTCCTAAACTGAGACCTGATTCGATTCCATTATACCCTATTTCTACCCAAAAGAAAAGAGCCGTCGAGCAGCTATTCCGCCGGCAAACCCAACGCCTGCATGGCCCGCGAGCGGTAGTAGCCATCCCGATCCAGGTCCACCGCTCGCCAGAACTGGTAGTCTGCTTCAGCAGGGTGGCCGAGTTGCCGTTGCACCACGCCCAGGTGATAACGCGCGCTGGCCAGGTCGGGGTCCAACGCCACAGCCCGCGATAGCGTGTGCTCCGCCTCGTCCAGGTAGCCAGCCAGGCAATAAGCCCAGCCCAGCACGTCAAAGGCCTCGGCGTCGTCAGGGTTCAGCCGGGCCGCATCGTGAGCGGCCAGCAGGCCGTGGGTGCGCACCTTGACGAGGTGATCCACATAGAAGCGAGCCAGCAGCAATTGAAAGCCTGCGTGATCGGGCTCCAACTCGGCGGCGGCGCGAAAGGCGATCTCGGCGTCTACATAGTTCTGTTCGGCGAGCCAGCTCTTGCCCAGTTCAGCGTACAGAGCAGCGTTGTACGGAGCCAGTTTGAGGGCCTGGCGATACTGGAAAGCTGCCTCGCGAGATCGCCCGTGCCGTTGGTAGTACAAGCCCAACAGATAGCGCGGCACAGTCGTCGTGGGAGCCAGTTGGACGGCTCGCTGCAGGTGACGCTCGGCCTCGGTGGGGTGGCCCAGGTGATCCAGCGCGTGGCCCAGGTAAGCCATGGCTTCGGCATACGACGGTTCGGCGGCCAACGCCTGGGACAGGGCCCGCCGGGCCAGCGACCAGGCTTCCGCGCGAACGTAAGCCTCGCCCAACAATGCCACCACGTGTACACGGTCGGCGCTGGATGACGCTTGCTCTACAGCCGCGCCCAAAACGATGGCCCTGTCCGCCATCGCCTGATCTGCACCGCCGGCCGCGATTTGCAGGTGATGCAGCGCGGCAGTCAGGTCTTCTGGCATGAGCAACAAGCCCAGGCCATAATGCGCTGCCTGCCAACGTTGGCGATGGGCATTGTCCCAGCAGGCGAGGATGGCCTCAAATGCGGCGCGGGCGTCGTCCCACGCCTCACGATGCAAGTAGGCCCACCCCAGTTGGAGGCGCGCTTCGGCCAGGTGGGCATCCTCAGCCAGGGCTACCTCCCACTGGCCGATGGCTTCTGTCTCCAGGCCCATACCCTGGTACAACTGACCCATCCGCAGGTGAAGCTCAGGCGTCCAACCGCTCTTACGGTGCGCGGTGAGTAGCGCCGCCTGCGCACGGTCGTACCACGCCTGAGCCAGAAAGGTTTCACCCAGCCGCAGAAGGGGCACAGAACTGCCGGGCCGGAGCGTGGCAGCCTGGCGATAGGCACGGGCCGCGAAGGAATACTCTTTGAGCGCGGCGTGCGCATCGCCCTCCTGGATCAAGGCCACGTAATCGCCTCGCTCCGGCCGAAGCCGCAGTCCCAGCAACAGGCA
>CAYNKW010000450.1:0-3254 GCA_964397845.1 uncultured Anaerolineae bacterium | reverse complement strand
GACGAGCCGCTTCTGGGCTTTGTGCAGGTGCCGGCGGGGGCGTTCCTGATGGGGACCCGGGAGGAGGATATTCAGGCTTTGCTGAAGCGGTTCGGTGGGGAACGAGGATGGTACGAGCGGGAGACGCCTCGGCATACCGTGGAACTGCCAGCCTACTACATGGCTCGCTACCCGGTGACAACAGCGCAATTCCGGGCTTTTGTGCAGGGCAGTGGGTATCAAGCCCAAGAGCCGTGGGAACGATACAGCGGTCCGGGGAATCACCCCGTGGTGGCCGTGACGTGGTACGATGCGGTGAAATACTGCCATTGGCTCACGGAGCAGTTGCGAGACTGGGGCGGCACGCCGGAACCGCTGGCTACCCTGCTACGGGCAGGGTTGGACGGCAGTCCGCCCTGGGTAGTGCGGCTGCCCACCGAGGCCGAATGGGAAAAAGCAGCCCGAGGAGCAGACGGCCGTCTCTTTCCCTGGAGTGACGAGCCCGACCCCGACCCTGCGTCCTTGGGCCGCAGGACCAAGGGCCGGGCCAACTATGCCGATAAGGGCCTCGGCAGCGCCAGCGCGGTGGGGTGCTTCCCCGGCGGGGCCAGCCCCTATGGCTGCCTGGACATGGCGGGGAACGTGTGGGAGTGGTCTCATTCTCTTTATAAGGCCTACCCCTACCGCCGGGACGACGGACGCGAGAATCCAAGGGCTAGGGGCTCCCGCGTGTTGCGCGGGGGCGCCTTCTACTCTGAAGACTGGGACTTCCGCTGCGCTTTCCGTAACTGGTACTATCCCGTCAGCTGGGACTACGGTTTTCGCGTGGTGGTTGCTCCCAACTTTATATCTGGACTCTGAAGTCTCTGGACTCTGGAGCTCTGATCCTCCGGTCTCTGGAGCGAGCGGAGCGAGCGACCCAGGTAAATCCCGCCGAAGGCGGGCCGCCACTGGCGGATTTTGAGCCTTGCGAAGGTTCGGAACCTTCGCAAGGCTTAAGGCCCGGGGCGGGTCACCCTGTCCTGCGAAGGCTGCCGGGCGATGAGTTCCCATGACGCCTTACAGCCGCGACAAGAGATGCAGTATGTTGTAGGACGGATTGGTAATCCGTCCCAGGTGGCGGGATGCCATCCCGCCCTACGCTGAAAAACGGCTCGCGGTGGGGCGCCTCGTGCTCAAAGCGGGCCACAGTCCGCGTCAGATGGGGCGGTGGATTGTGATCCGCCGTGAGCCAGGGTGGATTTGAGCATTTTTGCCCCTCGAATCCGCGCTGACCGGCTTTTGTATGCGCCCCCCTGGCGACATTCTGCGATACGGAGGGAGAATTCTTGAAACCAGGCCGCGCTTACCTGTTGCTGACTGTCTTTGTCAGCGGCATGACCACGCTGGCGGTGGAGCTTTCCGCCTCCCGCCTGCTGGATCCCTACTTTGGCAACTCGAACCTCGTGTGGGCCAACCTCATCGGCCTGATCCTCATCTACCTCACCGCCGGCTACTACCTGGGCGGGCGGTTGGCCGATCGCTTTCCGCACCCGGCAGCGCTCTATCAGATCGTCGCCTGGGCAGCCTTCTTTGTGGGGCTGGTGCCGCTTGCCGCAAGGCCGCTCCTCAGCGGCATCAGCGGCGAACTGACGACGGCCCAACTCGACGTTCTGGTTGGCTCGTTCGCCGGCGTGCTGGCGCTGTTTGCCCTGCCGGTGACGCTGCTGGGCTGTGCCTCGCCCTTTGCCATCCGGCTGACCGTGCGCGACGTGGGCCGCGCGGGCAACGTCGCCGGCGGCATTTACGCTCTCTCGACGCTGGGCAGCATCCTGGGCACGTTCCTGCCTGTGCTGGTGTTGGTGCCGGCCGTCGGTACGCGGGCCACGTTTCTCGTCTTTGCCGCCGTCCTGCTGCTGGTGGCGTTAGGGGGGCTGTTTCGCGCCGCGCCGCGCCTGGCCTGTGCCTACCTGCTCCTGCCGCTGGCGCTGGTTGCCCTGGCGCTGCTCTTTCCAGGGGGCGTCGTCAAGGCCGCCGAGGGGCTGGTCTACGAGACCGAGTCGGCCTACAACTATATCCAGGTGGTGGACCGGGATCGGCGCTATCTGCTGCTCAACGAGGGCCAGGCAATACACTCGGTCTATGACCCGAACGACGTGGCGACCTACGGTACGTGGGACTATTTTCTCGTCGCGCCGTTCTTCAACCCGCCGCCCCACAGGCCCGACCAGGTGGACAGCCTGTGCCTCATCGGCCTGGCAGCGGGGACGATCAGCAAACAGTACACCGCCGTCTTTGGCGAGATGCCCATTGACGGCGTCGAAATTGACCCCGAGATCGTCCGCGTGGGTGGCGAATATTTTGCCATGACCGAGCCGAACCTCAACGTCGTCGTGGCCGATGGGCGGGCGTTTCTGGCCCACACCGGCAGCCGCTACGACGTGGTGGGCATAGACGCCTACCGCCTGCCCTACATCCCCTGGCACCTGACCACCGTCGAGTTCTTTCGCCAGGTGCGCCATCACCTGACGGGCAAAGGGGTCGTCGCCGTTAACGTCGGCCACACCGACTCGGACTGGCGGCTGGTGGAGGCCATGGTCGCCACGCTGGGCCAGGTCTTCCCCAGCGTTCACGTCATCAACGTGCGCGATGCCTTCAACGCGGTCGTCGTGGCCACCGTCCAACCCACCGAGGCGACCAACCTGGTGGCCAACCTGCCCGGCATGAGCCACCCGCTGCTGATTGACGCCACCCAACGTGCTATCGCCAACCTGCACCCCGTGCCCCCTGGTTCCACCATCTTTACCGACGACAAGGCTCCGGTGGAGCACCTGACCAACCTGGTGTTGCTGAGGTATTTTCTGTTCGGAGAATAGGTCCAGGGTGTATGCTCAGAGGGGGTCTGTGACCCCATAGGCATCAAGCCAAACGGTACCGTGTAGATGTTTCGACTTTTGAACGCTCAAAATTGCCGTTCTATTGCTCTCAGCGGGTTTGTAACCCGCGTCTTGGCGACATCACACTGCGAAAAACGGCATCTGCACCGCTGTTCAGGTGCTGCCTTGCCCAAGTCGGGGTCATAGACCCCTTACGAGCGAAGTGGGCGACCCTTAGCTTGATGCGTATGGTCTATGACCCCCGTTGAGGATAAGGATCGCTTGTTAATTTGCTAAGACGCGGGTCACAGACCCGCTTTGAGCGAAAGAATTGGCCGTTCTACTAGCCCCGTGAACGCTTACCTTCAGGAGGACAAATGTTGAGACGCCTGATACAACTGGTTATCACCCTTGCCCTGC
>CAYNKW010000449.1:0-3254 GCA_964397845.1 uncultured Anaerolineae bacterium | reverse complement strand
CCGCTGGAGTCCTACTTTTCCTCCCAGCCCGGCTGGGCCGAGCAGCATCCTGAATACTATTGGCAGAACCTCTGCCAGGCGTGCCAGGCACTCTGGGCGCAGACAAACGTGCCCAAAGAGGCGGTCGCTGGTGTGGCCCTCACCACCCAGCGGGCGACGATGGTCAACGTAGACGCGGCCGGCAACCCACTGCGCCCGGCCATCGTCTGGCTGGACCAGCGCCGCACTGAGGGGTTGCCGCCGGTGGGCGGCCTGTGGGGTCTGGCTTTCCGGCTGGTCAACATGCGCCAGACGGTGGCCTATTTTCAGGCCGAGGCCGAGGCCAACTGGCTCCGCACCCACCAGCCGGAGACCTGGGACAAGACCCACAAGTACCTTTTCCTGTCCGGCTATCTCACCCACAAACTGACGGGGCGCTTTGTGGATTCCGTCGGCTGCCAGGTGGGCTATGTGCCTTTTGACTACAAAAACCTCCGGTGGGCGGCCAAACGGGATTGGAAGTGGCAGGCGGTGCCAATGGAGCCGGAGAAGCTGCCCGAGTTGATCCCACCAGCCGGCAACCTGGGCCAGATCTCGCCACAGGCCAGCGCTGCCACCGGCATCCCGGCCGGCCTGCCCCTCCTCGCCGCTGCTGCCGACAAAGCCTGCGAGGTCATCGGCGCCGGCGCGCTGGAACCGCACGTCGGTTGCCTGAGCTACGGTACCACGGCCACGATCAACACCACCCATCGGCGGTACATCGAGGTCATCCCTCTTATCCCGCCTTATCCGGCCGCCGTCCCCGGTGCTTACAGCCTGGAAATCCAGATCTACCGGGGCTACTGGATGGTCAGTTGGTTCAAAAAAGAGTTTGCCCACCGCGAACAGCGAATCGCCGAGGAGCGGGGCATCCTGCCGGAGGCGCTGTTCGACGAGCTGGTGAACCAGGTGCCGCCCGGCTCCATGGGCCTCATTCTTCAGCCCTACTGGTCGCCCGGCATCAAAGTGCCTGGCCCGGAGGCCAAGGGAGCGGTCATCGGCTTTGGCGATGTGCACACGCGGGCGCACCTCTACCGCGCGATTTTGGAAGGGCTGGCCTATGCCCTGCGCGAGGGACTGGAGCGCACGGTGAAGCGCAGCGGCGTCCCCGTCACCGAGTTGTGCGTCTCCGGTGGCGGGTCTCAAAGCGACGCGGCTATGCAACTCACGGCCGACATTTTCGGCCTGCCCACTTCCCGCCCCCATCTCTACGAGACCGCCGGCCTGGGGGCGGCCATTGACGCCGCCGTCGGTCTGGGCCTGCACTCCGACTTTTCGACCGCCGTCCGCGAGATGACGCATCACGGCGACACTTTTGACCCTAACCCTCAAACGCGCGAAATCTACGATGGGCTGTACCACCGCGTCTACAAGCGGATGTATCGCCAGTTGAGGCCGCTGTATGAGGAAATTCAAGACATAACGGGGTATCCAGCGAGGGTAAGGTAATTATGTGCGGTATCTTTGGCATCATCACCGATCAGGAACAAAATCTGGGGCCCATCCTCGTTGAGAGCGGCAAACGGCTGGCCTATCGCGGCTACGATTCGGTGGGCTGCGCAACCGTGGCCGCCGACGGCACCATTGACCTGCGCAAGGGGGTGGGCCGCATCGAAGAGGTAAGCGCCGAACTCGACTTTGCGGCCATGCACGGCCGGCAGGGCATCATCCAGCTACGCTGGGCCACCTTTGGCGCGCCGTCCTACGCCAATGCCCAACCCCACCTCGATTCCGACGGCGACCTGGTAGGCGCTCACAACGGCAACGTGGTCAACAATGTCCAACTGAGGGAGCTGTTTATCCGTGAGGGGCTGACGGTTCGAGGTACCAACGACGGTGAGACTTGCGTCCACGCTGTGGAGCGGCACTTTGACCGCAATGGCGGCGACCTGCTGGCCGCTATCCGCGCTGCCTACGCCGATCTGGAGGGCGACTATGCTTTTGTCATCACCCATCGTGACGATCAACGACTGTACGCCATCAAAAAGGGCTCCGGGCTGGTAGTCGGCCTGAGCGAGGGGCTGGCCTGTGTCTCGTCGGACCTGCCCAGCCTCCTGCCCCTCACGCGGCGCATTGTGCGCATCTACGACGGCGAAATCGTCGTCCTGCTGCCGGGAGCCGTGGAGCTCTACAGCGTCCACGACGGCGCCCGCATTGAGCGAAGCGAAGAATGGTACGACGGTCCCATCGAGGTAGCGGAAAAGGGCGGCTATCCTCATTTCATGCTCAAAGAGATCCACGAGCAGCCGACGGCGGTCGCTGAGTTGTTGCACCTGCTGAACAGTTCGCCCCACGTGGACCGCTTCCTGGAGGACCTGGCTGCGCCGGGCGACCGGCCGGCCTACCTGGTGGGCTGCGGGACCAGCTATCACGCTTGCCTGTGGGGCGCCTACGCCTTCAACCAACTCGCCGGGCGGTCCGCCGTGCCGGTGCTGGGACCACAATTCATCGAGCAGTACGGGGAGAGCATCAGTCCGCAGGATGTCACCGTCTTTGTCAGCCAGAGCGGTGAGACCAAGGACGTACTCAACGCCGTCAAGGTGATGCGCCAGCGCGGAGGGCGGGTGCTGGGCATCCTCAACGTCCTGGGCTCGGCGCTGATGCACCAAAGCGACGTCTATCTGCCCCTGGCTTCCGGCTACGAGATCAGCGTGCCGGCCACAAAGACGTTTGTCAATCAGGCAGTGTTATTCCTCTACCTGGCCTACCGCCTGGCCGGTCGCCATACGGGGGAACTGGATGCCCTGCCCGACCTTCTGGCCCGCACCCTCGAGACCGTTGACGGCGCGGCCCGCCAGATAGCCGCCTATCTGAACCGTTGGGACGATATGTATTACCTGGGCTACGGCCTCACTCACCCCATTGCCCTGGAAGGAGCCCTCAAGCTCAAAGAGATCACCTATGCTCACTGCGAGGGTATTTTCAGCAGCGAGTTCAAACACGGGCCGCTGTCGGCGGTGCAAGACGGCTATCCAGTGGTGTTCATCACTGCACCTGGTGACGAGGCGATGATGATCAACCACGTCAACGAAGTGACCACCCGGGGTGGGCGGGCCATTGCCATTGCCGCCGAGCACCCGGCGTTGCGGGCCAATGTCCACGACTACCTGGTTGTGCCAGATGCCGACCGTTTTCTGGTCCCTATCCTGGCAACAGAGCTGGTCCAGCTCATTGCCTATCACCTGAGTGTGGCGCGGGGCATTGACCCTGATTTTCCCCGCAACTTGAGCAAGACG
>CAYNKW010000448.1:0-3260 GCA_964397845.1 uncultured Anaerolineae bacterium | reverse complement strand
CTTCGCGGACGTTATCGGCGTTGTGATAGGTCAGAGCGATGGGGTAGGGATAGCGATAGAGAATATCGGTTTTGGTGTCCATAGCCCCTCCGAAAGTAAAACGTGATGCGTGATTCGTGAGTCACGCATCACGGACTCAAGGTAGCAAGGGCGTCCTGGGCGGCCTGTTGCAGTGGCTTGTTGTCCAAGCGACCGGCTACCTCCAGGGTCTTTTGCCACCAGCGGCGGGCAGACTCGATCTCCCCCCGCGCCTGGGCCAGTTGGGCGGCTTCGTAAGCGCCCATGAGCCGCTCATAGTTCTCGCTCCGTTCCAAACGGGGAAGGGCTTTATCCAGCCAGGTCTTGGCCTCGTCCAGGTCGCCAGATAGCCGCTCCAGCCAGGCACGGACGCGATCCACCTCCGGTGCCATCCAGGTGGCCCGGAGAAGCGCCTGGGCCTGCTCGACGTGGGGGCGGGCAGTGATGGGGCGGCCACGATGCAGCTCCAGGCGGGCCAGCCCCAGGTAGGTGTAGCCCCGGCTGCGCTTCCGCACCTGCTCGTCGGGGATGCGCTCGACGAGGGCCATGGCTTCGGCAAAGGCGGCTTCGGCGGCAGCAAAATCGCCGGCCAGACGGTGGGCCTCCGCCAGCGAGTTGAGCAACTGCTGGACCCAGGCCACGTTGGCCTCGGCCTCCTCCCGCAGGATATCCAGGTCTTTCTGGTAGTATTCGGCGGCCAGTTCGGCGCGCCACTGGCGATGGTAGAGCCGCCCCAGGCCGCCGTAGGTCATGGCCAGGCCGGGCTTGTCGCCCAGACGGCGTTTGATCGCTTCCGAGGCCTCGAAAGCGGTCACAGCTCCATCCCACCGGTTAAAGCGCACGTAGGTCTCCGCCAGAGTGTTCAGCATCTTGGCTTCCTGGTAGGGCTGTTTGGTGCGCCGACGAGCAATTTCCAGCGCCTGATTGAGGTATTCAATCGCCTCTGGCTTCTCCTGGCGGCCGAGGGAGACACCCAGGTAATGGTAGCCTTCGGCCAGGGCCGAGTAGTCGCCGGACGCCTCGGCGAGGGCGATGCCTTTGTGGAACAGTTCCTCTGCTTCGGCCCAGCGACGTTGCAGGCGAACCAGGTTGCCCAGTTCAAGGTAGACCCGTGCCAGGCCGTCATGATCCCCCACATCCTCGCTGGCGGTGATGCAGGCCTGAAAATGTTCGATGGCCTGGCTCCAGTTCTTTTGTGCAGTGCGGACGGTGCCCAGGTAGTAATCAACCTGCGCCTGTCCGCGCCGGTCTCCCTGGCGGGCGTAGAGGTGGGTGCTCTGTTGGAGACGCTCCGTCGCCCGTGCGAAATCGCCCTGTTTGAAGTGGAGCCAGCCCAGGCTGCCCAGCAACTCGGCCTGATGCGCTTCATCGTCGCCGGCCAGCGACAACGCCTCTTCCAGGTGACGGATGGCCTGGCACCACTGGCCGCTCTGTTCGGCGGCAAAGGCGGCAGCGCGCAGGAGGCCCAGCCGCTGAGTTGAGCGCTCGTCGGTGGGCGGCAGGTGATCCAGCGCTCGCAGGGCCAGTTCGTAAGCCTGTATTGCTTCGGGGTAGGCTGCCTCGCGCATCAGGGCCTCGGCGGCGCAGACGGCCTGATCCAACGCGGCGGTATAGTCGCGCCCCTGGAAAAAGTGCCGCGCCAGCGAACCAGACGGAGCGTCGGGATCGACTTGCTGCCAGGCATGGGCGATGCGCAGGTGATCGCGCCGCGCCAGCGGGCCGGCGACCCGCTGGTAGAGATAGGCATGCAAGTAATCCGACGTGAACTGGAGGATGTCATCGTCTTTGGTGAACGCCAGCACGTGGCCCTCTCGCGCCAATTGGGTCAAAATCTCCAGGATGCGGCGCTCGTTGAGGCCCAGGTAAGCCTGCATGGAATCTGCCGCCAGGACTGACATCGGAAAACGCCGGCCCAGGGCAGTGACACATTCCAGCAGCGAGAGCGTTTGCGGCGGGTAGCGTTCCAGGTAGCGCCAGGCAATTGCACCTACCATGGTCAAAGCGGGCATAGCCAACGGCGGTTCGCCGTCCGCCGGTGTGGCTGACAAGAGATCGTCGTCTCTCTCCAGCAGATGCACGATCTCGACGATGAGGCCCGGCAAGCCGTGGCTGAACTCGACAATACGAGTCAGGCGACCCGGCGGTAGCGGTAGGCCAGGCGAGATGCTTTCCACCAGCGCGTGCGCCTGTTCTCGGCCGAACGCGGCCTGCGGTCGAATCTGGCCCAGTTTGCGGACGGTAGATGGGGGATTCCTGGCCGTCATGGTGGGCTGCCAGGCACCGATGACGAGAAGCCTGACGTCAGTCGTGCGGGTGAGCAGGTAGCTCAGCAGCGAGAGGGTGGTCTCGCCAGCGTGTTGCAGGTCATCGAGACTCAACAGAATGGAACTCTTGCGGCGGTGGGCAATCTGCTCAAAGACCTGGCGAACGAACTCAAAGTTGCGGTCAAGCAGTTCTTCGCCTTCCAGCGAGCGGCGACGGGCGTCTATGATCCGTTTGCCTGCCAGGCCCAGCGCTGCCACGATGCCCAGGCCGGGGATGTCGGTCACAGCCGAGAGAATGTCGTCCAGCGGAAGCGAGTCCACGATGGTGGTCACACTTCGGTCGTTGACGAGGCGGCCGCGGGCATCGAAGCAAAGGCCCAGCATGGTCAAAAAGGGCGCGTAGGGGTTGTCGGCCGTGGACTCGTCACAGCCGCCGCTCAACACCACCCAGCCGGCCGCTTCTGCCTCGGCCCGGAAAGCGCGCAGCAGGGCCGTTTTGCCCACGCCTTCCTCGCCGGTGAGGATCAGCGCCGCATTGTCCCCCGCCGGCACTTGTTTCATCAGCGCGCGAAAGTGAGCCAGTTCGTCATCGCGTCCGACCAATGGTTTGTCGTCTGTAGGTATCATCGCACTCTCAACGAGATCGATTCATCAAGAATACAACCTGTGTTCATTATACTGTGACAGTGGAGGCAAGTCAAGGAGGGAAGAATAGAGAAGGAAGAATGAATATTTGAGCATGATGTCTTGAGATAGGACAGCCTCCCCGAAAGCTCACGGCGATCGGGGAGGCTACGGTCTGTCTAAGGGCATTACGGTAAAAGTGACACGTCACCGATCAGTTGGCTGCGATCTGTCATTCTGAGGAGCGGAGCGACCCTGTACCCTGTACCCTTTGTCCCTGGGCCAAAGGACCAGGGGCTTGTCGGTCCAGGACAGGTGCTGACCGTCCAGGACAGTGCGAAGAATCCCGTTCCT
>CAYNKW010000447.1:0-3262 GCA_964397845.1 uncultured Anaerolineae bacterium | reverse complement strand
ACTCATGACCGGGTACCCCGGCTTCAAGCTGTTCAACGTCTACTTTCCCAACGGCAAGCGCAGCCAGGAGCGACTGGACTACAAGCTCCGCTTCTATGCCGCTTTCCTGGAATACTGCGACGCCCTGCACGCCCGGGGCGAGCGACTCGTCGTCTGCGGCGACGTCAACACGGCTCACAAGGAGATTGACCTGGCCCGGCCCAGACAGAACGAAAAAGTTTCCGGCTTTCTGCCGGAGGAACGCGAGTGGATAGATCGTTACCTGGCCCACGGCTTTGTGGATGCCTTCCGCGTCTTTCACCCCGACGAAGCGGGACAGTACACCTGGTGGCACTATATCACCAACGCGCGCGCGCGGAACGTCGGCTGGCGCATTGACTACCACCTGGTGTCAGAGAGCCTCATGCCCGCCGTCACCGATGCGTCCATCCTCTCCGACGTCATGGGTTCCGATCACTGCCCTATTGCGCTGGAGTTGGACGAAGCCCGCCTTTCAGATTTGTAGCGGAACACACCATACTCAATTGAGGAGGAGGAACCCATGGGCTACGAAAACATTCTGGTCGAACGCAAAGAAAACTATGCCGTGATCACCCTTAACCGGCCCAAGGTGCTCAACGCGCTGAATCAAGCACTGATGGCCGAATTGGACGCCGCTCTCGACGAACTGACCGCCGATGAAAGCGTTCGCGCCGTCGTGCTCACCGGTGCGGGGGAGCGGGCCTTTGCCGCCGGGGCCGACATCGGCGAGTTTAACGCCTTGCCGTCGGCCAGCGTCGCCGCCGAGTTTTCACTGCGGGGCCAGGCGGTGACGAACAAAATCGAACGCCTGCCCAAGCCGGTCGTCGCCGCGGTCAACGGCTTTGCCCTGGGCGGTGGCTGCGAACTGGCAATGGCTTGCGACATCTGCATCGCCGCCGACACCGCACGCCTGGGCCAAGCGGAGATCAACCTGGGCATTACCCCTGGCTATGGCGGCACGCAGCGCCTCCCCCGGCTGGTGGGCAAGGGCGCAGCCAAGCTCCTCTGCCTCACTGGCGACCACATCACCGCTGACGAGGCCCTCCGCATCGGCCTGGTGGACAGAGTCGTGCCTGCCGCCGACCTGCTGGCCGAGGCAGAGGCACTGGCTGCCAAACTGGCCGGCAAAGCCCCCGTGGTCATGGCCGCTATCAAACAGGCCATCAACGTTGGCACCGAGGGCACCCTGGCCGACGGCCTGGCCTTCGAGGCTGCCCAATTCGGCCTGGTCTTTGACACACAGGACCGAGTCGAGGGTGTCAATGCCTTCCTGGAGAAGCGCAGACCGATGTGGCAGGGGAAGTGAAGGTTTATCTCAAAGTGAAATGCACCCGACAGAGGGCAAGTTGACGCCTGGCACTATTTATGTTAAAATTGCCCAAGTATCTGCCGTGCGACCTTTTCAGGTATCCCTTCAGGGGAGCTTCCCTGTGTAAGGGGTGCAATAATGCCTGTGGCTGGGTCACCAGAGTATCCTGAGCCTTCGACGTGGGCGCTCTGCGCCGAGTCCCTCGGCCCTGGGTCTTGGGACAAAGGGCTGTGTCGAATGCTCAGCCGAACCGCTCAGGATATTCGCCCTGTTTACCCGCTGTACACTCACTTCTTGAAAAGCCAGATACGGGATGCGCAAGATAGCCATCGTAGGGTTCAAAGGCGGGATCGGCAAGACTACCACGTGTGTCACCCTGGGAGCAGCGCTGGCTCTTCGGGGGCGTCGAGTCCTGCTTATAGACACTGACACCCAAGCCAACGTGTCTATCTCCCTGGGGATAAACAAGTACGAGAAATCACTGGCCGACGTTCTGATTCGCAGGGCCAAGGCCGAGGAATGTGTATTGCCGGCCAGGAAGAACCTCGACCTGTTGCCCAGCAGCATGGCCCTCTTCAAGGCCCAGCAGCGACTGGTTCTGGAGATGGCCCGTGAAGAGATTTTTTTGGAGCTGTTTGCCGGGTTGGACGGTTACGACTACCAACTCCTCGACTGCGCGCCCTCCGTCTCCTTGCTGACTGTCAACGCGATGGCCTACACGGAGGAAATTTTTATCCCCGTTTCGATGGAGATGCTCGCCCTGGCCGGTGCCCGGCAATTCATGACCTATCTGCGGACCATCAGCCGCATGTTGGGCCGAGGAGGCATCATCCGCCTTATCATTCCTACGTTCTACGATCCTCGCCGCCGGGTGAGCGAACTGGTGTTGCAAGCCCTTATTAAGGACTTTGGGCCACGGGTTACACATCCGATCCGTATTGATACGCTGCTGTCGGAGGCGCCGGGCGCGGGCAAAACCATCTTTGAGTACGCCCGCCGTAGCCGAGGAGCAAGGGACTACGCTCGGCTGACCGAATTGGTCGAGCGGATGCCGCTTCTGCCAAGAGACGATCGTTGAACCTTGGAACGTCCACTGAAAACAGCGAGGAGGGAACAGATGACACGCAAGATTGCCATTGCTAATCAGAAGGGGGGCGTGGGTAAGACGACCACAGTGGTCAACCTGGGCGTTGCTCTGGCGCAGATGCAGAAAAGGACGCTGGTGGTAGACATGGATCCCCAGGGCGCTCTGTCGGTCGGGATGGGGGTAGATGGCTACGAGCTGGAGAAGACGATCCATACGGCCTTGATAGACCCGGACCTTGTCATCCAGGACATCGTCCATCCTGTGCAAGCATACCTGGACCTGATCCCGGCCAACATCGAATTGGCGTCAGCCGAAATGGAACTGATCGCCGAGATGCGGCGCGAGTTCATCCTCCGTCGTGCCCTGGAGCCCTTACAGCCATGGTACGACTTTATCCTGATTGACTGTCCGCCCAGCCTGGGCCTGCTGACCGTGAACGCCCTGTGCGCCAGCGGCGAAGTTCTCGTTCCCTTGCAATGCGAGTACTTTGCCATGCGAGGCATCCGGTTGCTGCTCGATACTATCAACAAGATCAAGGCCCGTCTGAATCCTGACCTGGAGCTGACCGGCATCCTGGCGACCATGTACTCGACCGGCACCATTCATGCCCGCGAAGTGCTGGGGGAGCTCCGGTCCGTCTTTGGTGAGAAGGTGTTCGACATAGTGGTCTACAAGAGCATCCGCTTTGCCGAGGCGTCGGTGGCCAGCCAGGCGATTGTGGAGTACGCCAGGAAGCACAAGGGGGCCATAGCGTACATAGAAGTGGCAAAAGCGTTGGTAGGTTCGGAAGCCAGGGAGCCGGCCTAGTCTGCCATCGAATTAACTCGACGGCTGGTGCAAGAAAC
>CAYNKW010000446.1:0-3266 GCA_964397845.1 uncultured Anaerolineae bacterium | reverse complement strand
TCGGTTTAGTCCTGAACGGTTATTTTGGCGGGTAACACGAGGTGATCGCCGCCTTCGGCCAAGGGCAGGCGCTGGCCGGTTGCCTGATCGTATAGACCGATCTCGATCTGGCCTGTCCCCTGAAAATTGGGTACGGTGAACGTCAGAAGATGATTGTCTACGATAATCTCATCTTTCACCCATCCAGTGGTTGGACGAGCGCCAGAAGCCGGCCAGTTGTCGTGCTGAGCCACGACCTGCCCCTGTAGGTCCAACAAGTGTGTAAAGACGGTATAGTTGACTGGAACAGCCGTCTCATTGCGGGCCTGCCAGTAAAGCCTCAGCTTTACACCGTCGGCGGGGGCGACAGTCTCGCTGTCCAAGTCGTATCCTAGCAGACGGGCCACCTCCCCGAAATCTCGCACCAGCGGATGCTGCATTGATGGGATTTCGAAAGTGTGTTCCGCCGGCTGAACCTGGACCTCTGTCAAAACGACGCCCTCCGCCGTCACCTGTTGCCCCTGCTGGTCGGTCAGATTGACCGACAGGCGATAAGCCCCCGCTGGCACGTCGGACGGGGCCGCGAGCGCGAAATACGTACAGATGACCTCGTCCGATTGCCAGCTACTGGTTGGATAGAAGCGATGGGGCAGGGGATAGGTCCGCGTCCACTCAGCCGGCCCTTGCAGTCGCAGGGTGGCCCGGTAGTCCTCTGCCGGTGGGCGCAGCGCCTGCCAGCACACGACGAGAGGCACTGGCGATGCCGATAGTTCGCGGGTCGCCAGATCGTAACCCAGCACTTTCAAATCTCCCAGTTCTGCTTCGCAGCCAACCACCTCCGATGTGATAGGCAATTCGCTCTGCGGCGGAGAGAAAGTGGCGCTGCGCACGGTGACCATTGCCAGCGAGACTTCAGTCGGCAGTGGCCGGCCAGCTCTGTCGGTGATCTCCACGGCCTGGCCGTTGCCGTCGGTGTAGGGCACGGCGATCAGCCGATATGAGCCGGGTGGGATACCAGCGGGGATGTCCAACGAATGCCACGTTGACACTTTTTCACCTGGCGACCATGCGGCAGTGTTCCGACCATCCAAGGCTGTCAGCAGCGCGTCGGTCTGGGCCCAGCGATGTCCTGTCTCGTCCACCAAACGTAGGGAAATGGCGTAGGCGGGTCGCTTTTCCGCGACGACCTGCCAGTGCAGCGCCACCCCCAGTTTTTGGCGATACTCGACCGATTCCCCGGTCAGGGCGAGCGCGACGAGGGCCAGGTTGCCGTCAAGTTGAACGGGAGACGACGTTCCCGGCGGCAGCGGATGCTCCGGACCAAAGGAGACACCAGGGAGTAATTGATACAAAGCGAGTTGACAACCGGGAAAAGCCCACTCGTTCAGAAGCAGCGCGTGAGTCTCAAGCTGCCAGGGAAGCCAGCGCGTCATCGCGCCGCCAGGGTGCGTCAGCAGCCAGACCTGTTGGCTGCGGCGACTGATTTCTGACAGGCGAATGATAACCTGAGATTCCTCTTTGTCGCCAGAGAGGATGTGTGCCTGCATGGTATCGGGCAGATAGCCGGTCAATATCGACGGCACGTCGAGAAAGAGCGTGTCTTCTGCTTTGGCGTGGGACTCGATTTCTTGGATGGGTCCTTTGTAGTAACGGTTATGATAAACCCAGGCGTAATCCATGTTGCGCACCTGGAAGGTTCGCTCCAGTTCCAGGCTAGAAAAATCCACGTCGGGCAGGGTTTGGGCTTGCGTGTCTCCGATGTAGACCAGTAAATAATCGGACGTTTGCCAGTGGGGCGACGTGGGCGGCACGACGTCGCCAGGAAAGTAAGGCGCCAGGCTCGGTACGCTCCAGGTGGCTACGCGGAGATTGGCCGCGTCGTCTTTGGCAGCCAGGTAATCGGCTGCCATGTCTGTTCCCTCGCCGCCCCCCACCGGCAGGACGCGGGCAGCCTGGCGCAGCCCGCCGACCAGAGGGTTGTAGCAGGCAAAGTAATACGGGTGAAAAGACAGAACATAGCCGCTTTGGAGGATCACCGCCGCGATGAAAATCCACCGCCGCTCCCGCCAGCGGATCATTTCGTAAAGCGCCCACCAGCCCAAGGCAGCCAGAACATCCAGGCCCAGGAGCGCGGCCAGCGTGTAGCGGGGGAATTTCTTGCCCACCAGAGATAGAAAAGCAACAAAGAGAAGCGAGAAAGCCAATAGATATAGAATGAATCGGGCCCGCTCGCCTCGCCCCCTGGCAAAGAGAACCACGACGAGAGCCAGCAGTGAGCCTATAGTGGTCAAGGGAGTGGTGAGAAAAAGCATCGCCACGGGGTAGAATTCTGCGCCTACGTCGGTGACGGTCTGACCAAGGAAAAAGGAGGTCGTCGGCGTATCCTCGCCCTGAGCGAAAGAGGTGCTCGAGCGGATGATTTCCTGGATAGTGGAGAGTGGTTCCACCCACAGTACCGGCCAGAGGACAAAGATGGTGATCACCACGACCAGTCCCCACAAAGTCAGAGCCGTTACCCACCAGCGCAGGGAGTGAACCAACGACAGAGATGTTCTTTCTGATCGAGTTGACCACGCGTGCCAGCCCATCAGCAGCCCCAGGCACGGAACCAGAAACAGAGCGTAGGTTTTGTCCAACACGGCCAGGCCTGTGGCCACGCCAGACAGCGCCAGCAGCCCTCGCTGCCCGTTTTTGAAGAAAGCCAACATTGCCACCAGACTGAGAAGCATGGCCAAAGCTGGCAGCGCCTCGGGGTGCAGTTGGCGAGAGAGGGCCAGGTGAAGGGGATCGAAAGCCAGCAAACCCAGGGCTAACAGAGCCGTCCCACGGCCAAAGGAGCGCCACAAAAGAGCAAAAATCACCAGCAGGAGCAACGTATTGAAGGTGGCCGTCGCAATACAGGCGGCTGGCAATATGGGGGATACCCGACGCAACAGAGCCAGATTGTAGGGATCGAACTCGCCGTCAGCAAGGATGGGCAGGTCGGCCACAGCCGCCTTTAGCGGTTCACCCTGCGCCAACTGATGAGCCGTCGCGCCGATAGAGCCGGCCCACATAGTCGGCACACCGGGGTGCCCCGCCTGGAAAGTTTGAGCCAGGTCGCCTTCCAGCAAACCTTGCAAAAACCGAAGCGAGCGATAAACCCAAACCGGCTCATCGGCCCCAACGAAGGGGTTGGGTGTGAGAACACGAGGCAGCCAGACCACGAAAGACAGGGCCAACAGCAGAAGCCAGCTTTTCAGTTTGAGGCGTTTGTCGTGGCCCATGAGCTGTCTCCAGGGGAAAAT
>CAYNKW010000445.1:0-3278 GCA_964397845.1 uncultured Anaerolineae bacterium | reverse complement strand
GGTGAAGCAATATAGAGAAACAGCAATGCAGCAAAGAACGGGCGGCAAGTGAGAAGGATGTAATATATTATTATTATATAACAATCCTGTTTTCATGTCAAGTGAAATTAGTTACAGTTTTGATCTTTCATCTCCGCGCGCCGTGGATGTCGTCCAGTTTGTCCGCCAGCCGCTCGGCAAAGCGCCGCCACTCAGGCGGCCTTCGTTATCGAAGCAAAATGTGCTGGAGTTGGTTGAAGGAGCGCGGCTTGCTGGGGACGGTGAGCAGGCCGGCGCCACTGCCCAGGGCGCGTCCCCCGACGACGTGAAGGGTATCTCCTGCCCCGCAGGGGATGGCTACGACGATCGCGAGCGTATCACGTTCAGTGGACATCTGGGCGAAAATGGGTTATAATTCAATTCGCAGTTTACGTTTCTCAATTGTGAATGAAGGCGCGTCGAGGGTGCCGTGGCCTGGCGAAGGGAGGAGCCTATGGGAGGTTAGGTGAGTGGGGCTTTCGTCCGGTGCCTGCAGGGGCACCCTTTTATGTTGTAAAACAAGGAAAAAGGAGGAGAGGAAATGAAAACTAGATTCGCATGGCTGTTGATACTGTTGGTGACGCTATCCATGGTCGCCAGCGCTGTCCTGGTGGGTTGTGCCACGCCCATACCAGCAGGCCCAACGGGGGAGATCGTTGAGCTGTCGGGCATTGACCCCAACACCCTGGATCCCTACCAGATGACGACCACCAACCCGGAGGGCAACATCGCTAGCCACATCTTTGATCAGCTCATCTGGAGAACCGCCGATCTGGAACTGGAACCCATGCTGGCCACCTCGTGGGAACTGGTTGACGATCTGACCTGGGAGTTCAAGCTTCGGGATGACGTCTATTTTCACAACGGTGAGCACTTTGCCGCCGAGGCGGTCAAGTTCTCTCTGGAGCGGGCGCGCGACCTGGAGGAGTCGGTGGACACCACGCCCTACGACATCTTTTACGAGTCGTCAGAGATCATAGACGACTACACCATCCGCATTCACACCTCGGAACCGGCGGCGAGGATGATCCACGCCCTGTCGTATTTCGATATTGTGGCGCCCCAGTACTACACCGAGACACCGCTGGAGGTGGCGGCGGACAATCCCGTGGGCTCCGGCCCCTACAAGTTCGTCAGTTGGGTGAGGGATGGCCCGCTCGTCATAGAGGCTAACGAGGATTACTGGGGGGGTGCCCCCGCCATCAAGACCATCACCGTCCGTGCCGTGCCCGAGGCGGGAGCCCGCATTGCCGAACTGGAAGCCGGCACCGCCGACCTGATCACCAACGTTCCGCCCGATCAGACGGCTCTAGTGGAGACGGACATCTCTCGCCTGGAGGCCGTAGAAGGGCTTCGCCGTATCTTTATCTTCATCCACTGCGAAGAGGGCAAGCCCTGGGCCGATAAGCGGGTGCGGCAGGCCATGAACTACGCCGTGGACGTGGATACGATTGGCCAGACGCTGTTTGTCGGCTACGCCGAGCGCTACGGCAGTTGGATCGTCCCACCCAACAACAACCCTGACCTGAAACCCTACCCCTACGATCCCGACAAGGCCAGGGAGCTGCTGACCGACGCTGGCTACCCCGACGGCTTCGACATCAAGCTACATACACCGGTGGGCCGCTACAACAAGGACAAAGAGGCGTCGGAGGCCATTGGGGCCTACCTGACAGAGGTTGGCATCCGGGCTGAGGTCATCCCCGTGGATTGGTCCACCTACGTCCAGGAGATGATAATCCCCAAGCAGGATCTGCAGATCGGTATGATCGGTTTGAGCTCCGGGGCCAACGAGCTCGAGGACGGCCAGAACCTCCAGTATGACTGGCCCCTCAACATGACTATATGGTACAATGAGAGGTACGAGGCGCTCTACGCCGAGGCTATGAAGACCCTGGACGACGCCAAGCGCCAGGAGCTCATGTTCGAGGCTCAAGCCATCGCCTACGACGAGTGCCCCTGGATCTGGCTGTGGCGGCAGTATGACTTCTATGGGGTGAGCAAGCGCCTGCAATGGACGGCTCGATCCGACGAGTTCATAGATTTCCGCGACGCCAAGCTTAAAGACTAGCGGGTCAGGAGCCTACGGCTTCGAGGGCCGTGGCTGCGTATGAGACACAGCAGGGGGGCGGAGCTCTGCCTCTTGACAATGGGGGCTCCGCCCCATCTTCAAACAGGCGCTACACATCCTCTCCCCCCGGCCCGGCTCCCGTGAGTTCAAGATAGGGTAGGGGGAGAGGGCGTTTAGAGCCTAATCATGTCTCATTTGCCAAGAATTCGGCACATCAAGGATTTTAGGCGTCCTTTACGCCTTGGTCGAAAGGGGGAGAGGTGTCGAGGTACTTCTTTAGACGGTTTCTGTGGATGCTTTTTGTCCTGTGGGGCGTCACCTTGCTTGTCTTTTTCGCCATCCATTTGCCCGGGGGGGGTGACCCGTCCATGTTGTATTTGCCTCTGGACGCTACACGAGAGCAACTGGATGCCTTCAGACACAGGATGGGCTTCGACCAGCCGGTGCATATCCAGTATCTGCGTTGGCTGGGCCGGGCGGTGTGCGGTGATTTCGGCACCTCCCTTCGCTATACCAAGCCTGTCTTCCCCCTCATATTGGAGCGTATGCCGGCCACCCTGGAGTTGGCCATAGCTGCTCAGATCTTTGCTCTGGTGCTGGCTTTTCCCCTGGGTGTCCTGGCGGCAGTGCGCCGCAATTCCATATACGACGGCTTGACGATGCTGGGCGCCTTGTTTGGCCAATCCATGCCCGGCTTTTGGCTGGGGCTGATGTTGATGCTGATCTTTGGCGTCGTCTTGCGCCTGCTGCCCATTTCGGGGCGAGGAGGGCCAAAACATCTGATCTTGCCGGCCATAACTTTGGGGACTTTTTTCCTGGCCAGGGATACCCGCCTGATGCGCTCGGGTATGCTCGAGGTGTTGGGCCAGGACTATATCACCACCGCCCGCTCCAAGGGCCTGGGGGAGAGGGCCGTCGTCTGGGTACACGCCTTGAAGAACGCCCTGATCCCGCTGATCACCATGGTGGGTATGGACTTTGGTGCCCTTTTGGCCGGGACGGTGGTCACCGAGACCGTCTTTGCCTGGCCGGGGGTGGGCCGGTTAGTCTTTATGGCCATCAATCAACGCGACTTTCCTCTGATCCAGGCGGCTGTTTTCTTGTTCGCCCTCATCTTTGTGGTCACTAATCTGTTGGTGGATGTGTCATATACCTATCTTGATCCACGCGTCAGGTTGGCATAAAGCTA
>CAYNKW010000444.1:0-3280 GCA_964397845.1 uncultured Anaerolineae bacterium | reverse complement strand
CGGCGCGGGACGCCGTGGACGAGCGGATCGTCCGGGACGTGCTGAATGGGACGGGCCGGATCATCGAATCGCCCGGCGAGGTGGGGGGGTATCCTCCGCTAAATGGTGGATGATGAGGATGGCCCTGCGGGCACCCTTGGTCCTTCGGCCCAAGGACGAAGGGTCTGGTGATACGGCAGAGCGGCGAGAAACTTTGCCTATGTGCAAGGAACACTGGGACAAGAGGCAATCTGCCACACCGCATTTTTGAGTCGCTGGTCAGATTGAAGTTGGAGGCGCTGTATCGTCAATCTTTGTTTTTTCGCTCTATCGCTTCCAGTCTTGCCATCGCCTCGTCCAACTGACGTTGCAGCATCTCGGCTTCTTCTCGCAGGCGGCCCGCCTCGTCTTGTTCGTACTTTTCGTCCTTTTTGTACTCGCCTTCAGGGAGGACCTCTGCATGGCCATGCCCCAGACTCACGGCGCACGGTTCGGCCCCCTGCAATCCTCCGCCCAGGTACTGCTCCAGAGCACGACGCACCGTCCCGGTGGCACCTGTTACCGCCTGGATGCCATATTGCTGAAAGAAGCCAATGGCCCGCCGGCCCATCCCGCCGGTAAGCATGACGTCGGCCCCCTGATTTTGGATGAAGCCAGGCACCGCCCCGGGGGCATGCTGGCCGTAGAAAGAATTCGCTACCGCTTTGACCTGCTTTACCTCCTGGCCCTCGAGGTCCACCAAGATGTAGTACGGACAGCGCCCGAAGTGAGGACTCACCACACTGTCCAATCCATTGTCACTGTCTGCTGAAACTGCAATACGCATCACGCAATCCTCCTTCAATCAATTTCCCAAATCGGCAGCCCAAACCTACTGGAACAGTGCTTGTTTGACTTCCGGCACATTTTCGACAAGTTCTTCCACGATGGACGCAAATGCCTCGGCTGGCAGATCCTCCACGCGACCGACGTCGCACAATTGAGCCACCTGGGGGTCAATAGGCAACTGGCCCAACAATGGGATGCCAAAGCGGGCCGCGATGGCCGCCGACTTGCTGGGGCCGAACACTTCCAGCCGCTTGCCGGTGTCGGGGCAAATGACGTAGCTCATGTTCTCGACGAGACCCAGCAAAGGCGCTTCCAGGCGCTGGGCCATCCTGGCCGCTTTGGACACCACCATGTCGGCCAGGCCCTGCGGTGACGTGACCAGCACCACACCGCTCAGCGGCAGCGATTGCATCACCGTCAGCGACGCGTCGGAGGTGCCGGGCGGCAGGTCTACTACCAGGTAGTCCAGGTCGCCCCACAACACATCGCCCCAGAATTGCTTGATCGCGCTGCTGATCAGCGGCCCGCGCCAGATGACAGCCTCGTCCTCGCTGGGTAGCAGCAGGTTGATGGACATGATTTTGATGCCGGTCTTGCTCTCTACCGGCAGGATGCCCACCGGTCCGCTTTGTGGGTGGCGGAGGGTGGGAAAGAACATGCGCGGGATGCTGGGGCCGGTGATGTCGGCGTCCAGGAGGCCAACCTTGTGGCCCTGGCGACGCAAGGCCACGGCCAGCAGGCCGCTGACCAGGGACTTGCCCACGCCGCCCTTACCGCTCATCACGGCTATCACATGGGCAATTCTGTTCGCCGACTGTGCCGGCCTGGGGCCACCCTCGGACGCCGTCATGAACGCAGCACGCTCCTGCTGGCTCATTTCCGCCAGTTTCACCTCGATATCCAAACTGGGATCCAGTTTCGCCACCGCCCCCCGTACACTGCGCACCAGGTCGTCCTTGATGGGAACCTCTTTGAAGGGTAGAACCAGGGTAAGCGTGATACCTCCGTCTTTAACGACGACACCCCTGATCATCCCTAGCTCGATCAAATTGCGTTTGTTCTCAGGGTGCATTACCCCACGCAGAGCGTCAAAAACCTGTTTATCTGTGATCATTCTTCCTCCCTCGATAAGTTTATGTTAATGTCGTCCTCAGCCTGATGTTACAGATCGGCTTTTGGACTTGGTCATTTGTGCATTTGTCACTGGCTCATTCTCTCGCCATCGTCACCAGTCGCTTGCCGCGAATCTGGCGGAAAGTGGCGCCCTGGCTTACCCCACGCAACACCAGGTCAATGTCATCCACCAGCGTGCCCGAGATCACGTCGGCGCGGTAGTCAAAGAGCACCGGCGAAAGGGGCGTCGTGGCCCCCAGCATCAGCACCAAAGCATCGGGGCGGCAGAGGGAGATGAGCCCATCAAACGTGTCATTGATGAGCGTGGTGCTGGTGATGGCCACCACGCCGGCCTCGGGAATGACTTCCTGCGCGCGGTCGGCGGGCAAGTCGCCGGGGTCTACAGGGTGCAGTTCCAACACGGAGAGCTTGCCCACCTGAGAACGCAACCGCCCGATAAACGGAAAGTGCCCGACGATAACGACGTTCTTGCCCACCCCGCGCTCGCGGATGATGTGTTCGGCGTTGAGTTCCACCCAGGCGCGCTCGTCGCGGGGCAGCAGCGCGTTGATCGTGGCCAGGCCGATGGCTCGCTCCATCTGGCCGTCGGAGCGGGCAAGGGCGGCCAGTTCCAGTGCGCTCCGCTCCAGCAGATCGCCTGCCTGCCGCACCAACGCCCCCCCGTGATGGTGCACTCTGTCCCCGCCGGAAGTGGACGCCAAACCGCAACGGAGGCCCTCACCTGGCTTTTCCACCACCACTGCCGTCCAGAAAGCGCCTACTCGCACGTCGCGCACGGGAGCATCGGTTTTCAGCGTCGCCAACAAGTCATTGATGAGGCTGAGACTCACGACCCGTCCTCCAATTGCAGCGTGTCATAAGCGGCCAGGAAAGCGTGCAGCACACGGTCGGTCTCTCGCAGGTCTTGGACCCAGCAAGACAGGTATTCGTCGCCGGGGGGGGCGACGCTGTACACGCGACGAGGAGGGCCACTACCCTCCGTTTCCCAGGCAGAAACGACCAGTCCCGCCTGCTCCATATCCCGCAAGGTACGATACACCACGCTCGAGTCCACCGGCGTCTGGTTGACGCTAAACTCCTTCAGGCCTTCCAGCAATTCGTAGCCGTGGGTCTGATCGCGGTGGAGCAAAAGGAGCAAGCAGGGTTCGACGAATCGTGTGATTCGCCGGGGACAAGTTCCCCCTTTCCGCCATCTCCTGCCACGGGGCATGTGCTTTACCACTCCTGACCTAATGTGCTTAATACACCTATGTGCAACTCACACACATTGTAGCACAAACTCGCGTTTGTGTCAAATGTGAATACTGGCTCGCCTTTTCACCGCAGAGGCCGCCGAGAA
>CAYNKW010000443.1:0-3281 GCA_964397845.1 uncultured Anaerolineae bacterium | reverse complement strand
CCCCTTGCTGCCTTGATTATATCACACGGCAGGACGAGTTGTCAAATCGTCCTACTGTCGCCGGTCTTGCTCTTTGAGGGTGCGCCGAATCCGCCGGTCGGCTTCCCGCTTGGCGATGGCCTGGCGTTTGTCGTATTGCCGTTTGCCGCGCACCAGGGCGATCTCGACTTTGGCCCAGTTGTCCTTGAGGTACATGCGCAACGGAACGATGGTGTAGCCAGGCTCCTGCACGTCTCTTGCCAGGCGGTTGATCTGCCGGCGGTGCATCAACAACTTGCGGTCACGGCGAGGTTCGTGATTCAGGCGATTGGCTTGATCGTAGGGCGCAATGTAACAATTGACCAGCCAGAGTTCCCCATTCCGCGCGGTCACATAACCCTCGCGCAGGCTGACGCGCCCGGCCCGTACCGATTTGATCTCGGAGCCGGTGAGAATCATGCCAGCCTCGTAAGTATCCAGGATGTAATAGTCGTGACGCGCTTTGCGGTTGGTGGCAATGACTCTCATGTCGCACCTATTGTCCGGTGAGCAAGTATTCCACAGCCTCGTCCAGTTGCGGGTCTCGCCCGGCGTCCATGTCCTCGGCCGTCAATTCGACAGCGATGTCCGGCTCCAACCCCTGACCGTGGATCAGGCGGTCGTTGGGCGTGAACCAGCGGGCGACGGTCACGCGCAACTCTGAATCGTCGCGCATCCTGTGGACCAACTGCACTGAGCCTTTGCCAAAGGTTGTCTCGCCGATCAGCAGGGCCCGCCCAGCGTCTTGCAGCGCGCCAGCCACGATCTCTGACGCGCTGGCCGATCCAGGGTTGACCAACACGACTAACGGAACCTCGAGGGCCAACCCTCCCTGTTCCGCCTCGTACACCTGTTCCGTGTCGTCACCAAATCGCTCTGTCAGAATCTTGCCCTCAGAGATGAATTGGCTGGCCACGCTGACGGCCTCGGTCAAAAAACCCCCTGGATTGTTGCGCAAGTCAAAGATCAGCCCGCGGGGATTCTCGGCCAGCAACTCTTTCAGCGCGTCTTCCAGCCGGTCATTGGCCCGGGCATTGAAATCATAGAGCTTGACATAAGCAACATCACCATCCAGCATCTCGGTTTCGATGGTCGGCATCGGGATGCGGGCGCGCTCTACCTCGACGATGAATGGCTCAGCAACGTCTTCGCGCAACACTTTCAGGCGGGCAACCGTGCCTTTGGGGCCACGAACGTGCTGGATGGCCTCATAGATGTTCATACCTTCCAGAGAAACGCCATCCGCCTCGAGAATAATGTCGCCAGGACGGAGCCCCGCCGCCTCGGCTGGTTGCCCTTCTATGGGCGCGACGATCATCAACCGGCCGTCTTCCCGCATCCGCACATGGGCACCGATCCCCTCAAAGCTGCCCGACATGTCCTCGCGCATGATCTTGGCCGCGTCTGGGTCAAAGAAGACAGTGTTGTCATCTTCCAACGTATCCAGCACGCCCTGTATTGCTCCGTAGGTCATCCCCTTCTCATCGGGAAGTTGACCATAATACTGTTCCTGCAAGATGTGCCACACTTCCCAAAAGAGGCTAAGGGCCTCTTCTTCCGTCTCGGAGGGCTCCAGGCTTACGGTAGGCGTGGCTGTAGCTGTAGGCAGCAAAATGGGCGGCTCAAAGGATGACAGGGCAGGGGAGAGGGGTGCCACCACCGCTCCAGTGCCAAAACCTGCTACGAAGGCTCCGCTGGCTATCAGCAAGCCCACCAAAGCGATCAACATGACTTTGCAACCACTGGTTAGAGTATCCTGCATTTTTGAAACCTCTCGTCAATCTGTAAGTTTACATAAATAAGAACATTGAATACAGCGCCATGGAGTCACGGGGTAGGGGAGTGTGTCCCCTGTTGTTGCACTATTGAAATTGCTCGCTCCAATTGGGGATCTTGGCCTTGCTCTTGATCCTGCTCTGTCATTGCAACCTCAACATCAGGAGTCAAGCCGGCATTGTCAATCTGGTGGCGATTCGGCGTCAACCAGCGAGAGGCCGTCACGTGCAGCGACGATCCGTCAGACAAGTCGTAAATGAGCTGCACCGAGCCTTTGCCAAGGGTCTTTTCGCCGATGAGCAACCCTCGTCCCCGATCCTGGATGGCCCCGGCGACGATTTCCGACGCGCTGGCTGTGCCCCCGTTGACCAGGACAACGAGAGGCACATCCACCACCACGGGGCCTTTGGGTTCCACGGGATAGAACTTTTCCTGGTTGCCGCGCTTCTGCTCGTACAGCACTACGCCGTCTCCAATGAATTGGCTGGTCACGTCAATCGCGGCTTGCAGCAGGCCCCCGCCGTTGTCCCGCAGGTCGAGGATGATCCGCGCCGCGTCCTGGGGCATCAGATCGTCCAGGGCTTCCTGGAGTTCGCCGGCCGTCCGTTCGCTGAACAGGTCGATCTTTACGTAGCCAATGGTTGGCGCTTCCTCCAGCAGCCGCCATGACACAGAGGGTATCTCTACTTCCTGGCGGGTAATCTCAAAGGTCAGCAACTCCTCTTCGCCTTCACGGCGGACAGTGATACGCACGGCGGTGTCCGCCGGCCCTCGCATCATCGCCAGGACGTCTTCCAACGTCTTTTCTGGCGTGATTTCGCTGTCGTCCACCGCCACCAGGACGTCGCCCTCTTGAATGCCGGCCTGGGCAGCAGGCCGGCCGCGCATGGGGGTGAGAACAAAAACGCCGGGGCCTCGTTGGTGCACCCAGGCGCCGATGCCACCAAAGTGGCCCTGCAGATCGTGCCGTTCCAGTTCACGGGGCTGCGGTTCTACAAAGGATGTGTAGGGATCATCCAACACAGCGAGCACGCCCCGAACAGCGCTGTAGGTCATCTGTTTATCATCGGGCAGGTCGCCGTAAAAGTCACGCTCCAGGATGTGCCACGTTTCCCAAAAGATTTCAAAAGGTTCGGGGTCTTTGTGGACAAGATCGTCGGACGTGAGACAAAGATGCACTATGAACCAGTTAGTGCCGAAACCGGCAGCGAAAGCCAACAGGGCAACCAACAATATCGCCAGCGCAGTGAATACTTTTGCTGTGGCTCGCATAAAACCCTTTCTCCCAGGATACAGCAAATTGCCTCCACAACCTCTACGACGTCAGGGGCAAGCTATTGTAACATACAACAGACACAAAGGCAAGTAGGGGGGACTGGAGGGTGCATTTCATATTGGTCGCAAGCGTTTTGGCAGGCCAAGGTGGACTATCTGCACGACAATCCGCGGCGCAAAGGCAGGCTCACCTATCCAGCGGCAGGGCCATT
>CAYNKW010000442.1:0-3310 GCA_964397845.1 uncultured Anaerolineae bacterium | reverse complement strand
TGCTGCGGACTTGGGCGAATGTTGGGTGTAGGCTTCCGCAAGTTCGGCCAGCAGGTGGGTGTGATCTCTTGTTTTCATAATTTCCTCCAATTACATCTGTTTCTATTGAACCCGGTTCCAGAAGTCTCTTTGTCACCGTGCTCCAGGGACGATAACAGTGCGGACTTTGTCGCCGAATTGGTCGAGGCCGTCCAACGCTTCGTTGATGGCGTCGGCGTCCAGGGGGATCGTTCGAGTGACCACTTCCGAAAGGTCGAGCTGGCCCCGCCGGACAAATTCAAACAGCAGCGGGAATTCCGACATGAGGTGGTCGGACGCGCCGATGATCTCGGCTTCTTTCCCCAGCACCTCCCGATACGGATCCACCTCAAGGAGTTGGTCGGTGAGTCCCACCAGCACCGCGCGACCGAACACGGCCAAAGATTGCACCGCCTGCCTGCTCACCTGTGGGAGTCCGATCAACTCAAGGGCGACGTCGACCCCCTTCCCCTCGGTCAGGCGGAGAATCTCGGCCACGGGGTCACACTGCATGGCGTTCACCGGAATAGCGCCGAATTTCTCGGCCAGCTTTAGTTTATCCGCGTTGATGTCCACGGCGTACACGTCCATAGCACCGAAAGCCCGAGCCAGTTGGACCGCCGACATGCCCAATCCCCCCACTCCGAAAACTACCACACGCTCGCCGGCCTGCAACCTCGACTTGTGCAAGGCGTGAAAAGACGTGGCGGACGAGCACATCATAATGGCCCCTTGCTCGAAGGGAATCTCATCGGGCAAGGGGACGATGCTTCGCGCAGGCACGACGACGTACTCAGCGTAGCCGCCGTCACGATGCTTGCCTATCATCTGCCCTTCTACACAGAACTGCTCGCTGCCGATGGTACAGTAATGGCATTCGCCGCAGGTCACCATGTAGTGCACACCTGCCCGGTCGCCGACCTGTACGCTGGCCACCTGGGAGCCTACCTTCTCCACGACTCCCGCGACCTCGTGTCCCAAGGTAACAGGCAGAACAACCGGCGAGGTCCCCGCCCGATAGTGCGCGTCCGAATGACAAATCCCGGCCGCCTTGACGCGCACGAGAACGTCCTTATCACTCAGGTCAGGCACGTCCACTTCCTGCATCTGCACAGGCTGCCCAATCCCAACCAACTGCACCGCTTTCATTTTCGTTTTCATGACGTTTTCCTCCTCAGATCACAAGTACCAACGGGAAAAAATCATGCGAGTGAATTCATCTGCATACCTGTTCTCACGGTAAAACGATGGCGTATGGTAAAACCTCGGAGGTCTTACTCAAATCCATAAGGTACATGCCGTCCAAGGTGCTCGCTTTTGCCAACACCTGATCAATTATGAAAGGGTCTCTATTATAACAAAACAACCTCTACAGTCAAGCGCAGCAAAGCAAGGCCAGACAAATTGAGATAATGGTAAAGTGAAGCGGCTCGCGGCGCATCACCGTGCCGGCCACTTACTCTGGGGAGCGCAGCGGCACGTTGACGGGGTGGCGCGGCGCCCGGCCGGCCAGCACGTCCACCACCTGGCGGGCCACGGCGCTGCCGATGCGCCCCAGTCCCACCAGCCCCAGCGTTTTGCCCCGTAGCTCAATGTGGGTGAGGAGCAGCGCCTTGAAAGGCGCACCCCCGGCCAGCGCCTTTTCGATGGCCGCCGGGTCGGCGGCCTGGCCATCTGGGAAGCGAAGGCGGGTCACGTCCGTGCCGAAGGCCTGGGCAATGTCAGCCCAGCGGTAGCCAAAGCGGCCCACCGATGCAGCCAGCACCCGGTCGCCGGGCGAGAGGGTGTTGACGACGGCCGCTTCCATCCCACCGGTGCTGGAACCGGTCAGAATCAGCACATCGTGGCCAGTCTGGAATAGTGTCTTGAGTTTCCCCCATCCCTTATTGATGCTCTGATTGTATACAGAAATGACCAAGTAAGCGTTCACGGGGGGCAAGAAACCGGGTTTTTCGGACAGGAAGACCTCCCCGGCAACGGAAAAGCATTTGCAAGCAATATTACTTTGCTTGTGGAGCACCAAAAAACCCGGTTTCTGGTCTACCCTCTGAACGGATACATGACCAAGAAGCAAGTGTTAGAATCAGGTCTACTCCAGTGCCATAACGTTGGAACCATCAGCATTCATCACATAGGATTTGTACTCAGACCTCTCGCCATCACGATCGGATTGAAAGACGATTTGCTTGCCATCGGCTGACCAGACGGGGGCAATATCGTACGCCGCCGGGTTGTTTGTCAGGTTGGTCTGCTCCGAACCATCTACTTTCATGACATAGATTTCAAAGTCACCGTCGCGGTCCGTTTCGAAGGCGATCCGCGTGCCGTCGGGCGCCCAAGCTGGCGAGACGTCAATCGCCGGGTTGTTCGTCAGGTTCGTCTGCTGGGAGCCATCAGGGTTCATGACATATATTTCCCAGTTATGGTCGGGGAGGAGGGTCTGGTAGACAATCTGCGTGCCATCAGGCGACCAGGCAGGAAGAGTATCTCCCGCCGCGCTGTCAGTCAACCGGGTCAACTCTGAGCCGTCGATGTTCATCACGAAAACGCGGGCCGGTCCGTCGCGATTGGAGGCAAAGACAATCCGCGTGCTATCGGGCGACAAGGAGGGATAAGCATCTGCGCTCGGGTGATTCGTCAAATTGGTCACCGAACCGTCGGCGTTCTGCACAAAGATCTCGAGGTCTCCCTCATCGCCCCAGTCTGAGAAGACGATTGGCCTGGCAGGTATCAAGGTAGCGGTGGGAGTTTGTGTTGGCGTATGGGTGGGCGTACGAGTTAGCGCCGGCGTCGCGGCCGCCGAAGGGGTAGGGGTAGGTGGTGGAGTGGAAGTACCGGTGGCAGTGGGTGTGACCGCAGCCATCCTGCTCGGTGGTGGGGTTGGAGTGTGAATGACGACCTCTACACCGGGGCTTATCGTGACTACTACGGTTGGCGTGGACGTAGCGATGGTCGTCGGGGATGACGTGCTGATCGTCACCGGGGTATCTGCTTGAGTTGGCATGGTCGTCGTCTCTTTGGCATTCTGAGGCGACGAACATGCAGTGGCCAATAGCAGGAAAAACGCCATCAAGAAAACAAGGTTAGATTTCATATCGGCTCAGTGTCCAATCTTCTGAGTAGCTGCATCCAGGGTGACTTTGACTTCCATATAGGAAGAATTTCATGTGAATCACTCCTGCTATTGATGGCGAACAAGAATGATGTCGCCTGCTACAGCAGTCTGCAACGTCGGTATCTGGCTGACATTGTGCTGGCTGGCCCACAGCTTGACGCCGTTGGTCACGTGCCG
>CAYNKW010000441.1:0-3318 GCA_964397845.1 uncultured Anaerolineae bacterium | reverse complement strand
TGCTAGTTGTGGTGGCACGGCGCAGGCTCGAGATCGCCGTGCTCAAGACGGTGGGGCTCAAGGGGTGTCATGTCACGTGGCTCTTTTTGACCGAGGCTGCTTTGTTGGGCCTGGCGGGCGGTCTCGCCGGTCTGCTGCTGGGCTTGGGCGTGAGCCGTTCGTTGCTCGGGCAGGCGATGCGCCTTTTGACCGTCCAGGTAGCCTGGCGAATCTATCCGCAGCCGCTGGTCATGGGGCTGGTAGTGGGGGGGGCAGTAACCGTCGTCTTTGGTTTTCTGCCCATCTTGGCCGCGGCCCAGGTTCGCCCTTCGCTGGTGCTTCGCCCTAGTGAGGGGGGGCTGCCGCATGCCGGGCGATGGCAATCGTTGGTCTCGATTCTGGTCTTGACGGCAGTCATGGGACTGCTGGTCAGGCAATTGCTGGACAATCTGATCATGGGGCTGGCGGTCGCCTACGGGGCGTTGATCGTCCTGACCCTGTTGACCGGCCTGCTGCGAATTGTAGTGTGGATAGTTGAGAAACTGCCCAGCCTGGGGTGGGTCTCGCTGCGCTTGGCGCAGCGGGGCATCGGCCGCAGCCGTAGCCGCGCCGCCTCGACACTGCTGGCGCTGATCGTCGGCCTCTTTTCCATCAGCCTGATCGTCATCATGGCCAGCAGTGTGGTCGGTAACTTGAAGGAAATGGCTAGCGATGCATGGGGCGCCGATCTGGTGATCCGGGCAAAAGATCTGGAAGCCGTCCGGCAAGTGCTGGGGGAGAGTCCAGAGGTTCTTTCTTATGCTGAAGGGGGTTATTTTTCAGCCGAACTGATAGCCATCAATGGCGACCCGGACGCTTACGGACGGCGAACCGCCGCCTACGAACAGGAGCAGGGCGCCCTCCTGACGCCGCAGGCGCGGGACATGCTGGCAGCAAGCCTCTCCACCATCACCGGCCGTGATCTGAACAGCCTTCTGCCCCACTTTGACCTGTCGCCAGAGATGGGACGCAACCTTATGCCCGACGACACTGGTCGGCCGGTGGTATTCTTGGTTAACAGCACCCGCCTGGCACCGCTCAAACTGCGGCCGGGAGAGACGTTGACGTTCCGACTGGCCACTGATGCCCAGGTCACGCTGGAAATCGCGGGCGTCGTTGATGAGCAGACCAGCGGCTTTAGTAGCGATACCTTCATTGCACCGTTAGATGTGTTGGCGTCCCTCGCTACACCGCGTGTACGCTTTTTCTTGGCAGATGTGAGTCCGAGGCGAAAGGATAAGGCAGTGACTGCATTAACACGCTCTCTGCCGGACGGGACCCTCGTCATAGAGACATCTGCTATCATGGATCTGTATACTCAAGTAATCCAACAAATGACCATCTTGCCCACCCTGGTAGCTGCCCTGGCTCTCTTTTCCGCAGCGACCATGATCGCCAACACGGCTGCGCTGGCAGCAATGGAGCGGCGGCGGGAAATTGGGGTGATGAAGGCTGTTGGTGTCAGGGCGGGGCAGATTTTGCGCCAACTGCTCCTGGAAAGCGGGATCGTGGGACTGGTAGGTGGACTAATCGGCGTAGGCTTGGTAGCGTTGGCCACGGTGCTCTATTCAAAGGCGTTAAATTTGCCGGCCAGCTTGAACCCCTGGCCCGTCCTGGGACTGTTGACCCTGGCCGTGGGTGTGGCGATGGTGGCAACACTCATCGCCGCTTGGCCTGCCAGCCGCCAGCGGCCCGTGGATGTGCTTCGCTACGAATAGCCAGAGAATTTCCCCCAGGTTTCTGTCGCGCAACCTGTGGGGGGATTGCCACAAGACCTTGTCAAGGAGAAGAGATGACTGCAGCAGTTAGAGCTATGGAAGTTACAAAAGAGTTCCACATGGGTAAAGTCGTGGTGCGCGCCTTGCGTGGGGTCAGCCTGAAGATCGAAGCGGGCGAGGTGGTGGCCATCGTTGGGCCATCGGGCAGCGGCAAGTCCACGCTGTTGGGGCTGCTGGGTGGGCTGGACACACCCACCGCCGGGCGGGTGGAGGTTGATGGCGTAGACATCACCAACATGGGCGAGAACCAACTGGCAGACATCCGCAGTGCCAAGATCGGCTTTGTCTTTCAGACCTTTAACCTGATCCCCACCCTGACGGCGCTGGAGAACGTGGCGCTGCCTGCCCAATTCGCCCGAGGTCGTAACAAGGTAAGGCCAACGCGGCGAGCGCGGGAGTTGCTAACCGCGCTGGGACTGGGCGACCGGTTGAAGCACCGGCCGGCGGAGCTTTCTGGCGGGGAGCAGCAGCGGGTAGCCATCGCCCGGGCGATGGTCAACCGGCCGGCGTTGATCCTGGTCGACGAGCCGACCGGCAACCTGGACTCGGCCTCGGGCGAACGGGTGCTGGAGGCACTGGAGCAGGCGCGGAGCGAGACCGGTACGACGCTGGTGCTGGTGACTCATGACCCCAGCGCGGCGAGCCACGCTGGCCGCACGCTCCGGCTTCAGGATGGGCAGATTGTCCAATAAGGCCCCGGCCCGACTCGCACGGAAGCCGCCCTCGCCACCCTGTACGAACGCCTACACCCCTCAACGCTCCAGGGGGCTGCCCGAAACGGAAGTGACAACCACGAGGAGGCACACTCAATGCCAAACCGCAAACCGCGTGTGCTGATCGCCGACGACCACACAAACACCAGGATAATGGTCTCAGATTACCTGACGCACGAAGGCTACGAGACTATCGTCGCCGCCAACGGGGCGGAAGCTCTGGCCCTGGCGGCGGTGCAGCCCCCGGACATAGCCCTGGTGGACGTGCGAATGCCCGGCCCGTCGGGCATGGCTTTGGTTGCGCAACTGAAGGAGCGCCAGCCGGACCTGGAGGCCATCATCATCACCGCGTACGGCTGCACTGAACTGGCAGTGGAGGTGATGTTTCAAGGCGCTTTCTACTACCTGGACAAGCTGCTGGAGATGAGCCGATTACTGGAGAAGGTGGAAAAGGCATGGGCGGCACAACAGGCGCGGGTCCAGGTCCGGGTGGGAGAGTTGGTCGTAGACCTGCGGGAGAGCCACGCCACCCTGAGAGGCGAGCCGGTAAAGCCGACACCGTTGGAAAGCCGGCTGCTGTTCTGCCTGGCCCGGCGCCGGGGGCGGGTGGTGAGTCACGAGACGCTCTGGCGGAAGGGATGGGGTCACAAGACGCCCCCGGATGAAAACACAATCTGGATGGCGATGAGCCGGCTGCGCCGCAAAATTGGGGCAGAGCACATCGGCTGCGTGAAAGGCCGGGGCTATTTGCTGCAGGACACAAATCGGCTGTGAGCGTGGTTTGACAGCTTTCCCTCACCGACTTATAA
>CAYNKW010000440.1:0-3318 GCA_964397845.1 uncultured Anaerolineae bacterium | reverse complement strand
CGTCCCGATTGGCACAGCAGGCGATCCAGTTGGAATAGACAATCTATGACTTTGCGATCCTCGGGGTCATTCTGATCAAAGTTCACCGCGATGCCCCCCCGGAGCAGCGGGAACAGCAAGCCAGCCCAATTGTACTGGTAAAGAATCTTTATCCTTTGAAGCGCAGGTAAGATCAGATCGGAACGAATAGCTTCGTCGGGTGAGATCAGAAACAAAGACTGGCTCTTGACCCGCCGGCGTATGCTGCCGTCGAGTTCACGACGATATTTGGTTGGCAAAGCCCGTAGAACCATGTTGGCGTGGGCGCGCTGCCGGTGGCTGAATCGCTGGTAGCGCGGCCCTACGTATTCCCAGGCCACAAACAGTCCGCCGGGCTTGAGCGACCGGTTGATCTGGTCAACAATGTGATCCATGCGCTTGAAATGGTGCATCGAGTGAGTAACAACCACCAGGTCGTATGTCTCCGGTGGCAACTCGACATAGTTCACATCCTCAAGGTGGTACTGCGTGTTGAGCCCCAGCGAACCGGTCCGTTGCCTGGCGCGCTGGATCATCTCGGGGCTGATGTCATAGGCATCCACCAACCCAAAGGGAAGTGCGGGGTGTACAAAGAACCAGTGTTCGCAGGCCATATCGCCACAGCCCAGCGTCAGTCCGCGCAGATGGTCCGGCTCCGGTGGGGCGATGGCGTCTATGATGACGTCCATCAACTGCTCCCATCGCCCCCCGGTCATCTCGTTCACGGCCATCCGGCCCAGGCACTCGATGCTATCCCAGGAGACCTGACGGGCACGGTCAAGAGGCACTGCCTCCCAGTGCCTGATCTCGACTCGATGCCGCCACTTTGGTGGGATGACCAGCAGCGCCAGCCGCTTGAGCAGCCCCAGGCCGAAGATAATTACCGAGCGCACGTCAAACTCCTTGACTACTATCCTCTTGTTTGCGTTGCTCCAGATAGGCAGCCAGGGCCTCTTCCCAGGGCCGCATGTCGTCCAGGCCAATGGTTCGCAATGCAGCGTTATCCAGCACCGAGTACGCCGGGCGAGTAGCCACCGCACCAAAGGCCGCTGTGGTGGTCGGCTCGGCGTTGGGGGCCAGGCCCGATAGGTTCCATATCTTGCCGGCAAATTGGTACCAGGTGCACGCCCCACTGCTGGTGACGTGATACAGCCCATAGTGTTCGGTTTTGACCAGTTGGGCGATCTTGCGGGCCAGGTCGAGTGTATGCGTAGGAGAACCTACCTGGTCGTTCACTACCTTAATGTCGCGCCCCTCACGGGCCAGGCGGAGCATGAGTTCGACAAAGTTACCCCCTTTGCCGCTGGCCCCGGCCACGCCGTACAGCCATTGCGAGCGCACGATCCAGTAGCGATCCAGGATGTAACGCACAAAGTGCTCGCCGGCCAGCTTGGCGATACCGTAGACGTTGATAGGGCTGGGAGGATCTGTCTCGGCGTAAGGCGTGCGGCGCCTGGCGTCGCCACCGAATACATAATCCGTGCTCATGTGCAGCAGTGCGCAGCCCTGTCCTTTGCAGGCCAGGGCCAGGTTCCGCACACCATGGGTGTTCACGGCAAAGGTCTTTTCGACGTTTGTCTCGCACTCGTCTACCTTGTGGTAGGCGGCGGTGTTGATCACCACGTCCGGGGCGTGGCGACGCAACGTCTCTCGCAGTCCTACCGCTTCGCAGATGTCCACGTCCCGGTGGGTGAGGGGGGCCAGGTCCACGTCGGTCAGGGTTCTGACCAGGTCGCTGCCGAGTTGGCCATTCGCCCCAATGAGCAAGATTTTCATGGCGTCTCATCCTCCTGGCACGGTGCCTCAAAGACGGAGCCGGTAATGCCGATGATCCGCTGCGCTTCCTCCAGCAGACGCATCCAGCGGATGTTGTAGTATCGAGGGTTGTCAAAGTCGGTGTAACCGTAACGGCGAATCTTTTCTACCATGTCTACCACCGACTCTTCGATGTCTACCTTGGGCCGGAGACCAAGCACATGCTCGATCTTTTTTGTGGAGACGTGATAGCTGCGCACGCCCTTGTAGCCATAGTCCACGCGGACCTCCGGGTCCATGCCCACCTGGCGCAACGCCTCGCGTACCCGCAGAGCCAACTCGGAGATGCGATAGTTGCGGCGGGAGACGTTAAAGATCTGGCCTTTGACCACTTCTTCGTCGGCCTGGAGTGTCAGGATGTAGGCCCGGGCCACGTCGCGCACGTCTACCAGGGGCCGCCACATCTCACCGCCGTAGTGCAGGTTGAGGTAGCCCTGGCTCAAAGCAAACTTGACAAAGGTATTGACCACCAGGTCGTAGCGCATCCGGTGCGAGAAGCCGTAAATGGTGCCTTTGCGCAGAATGACGGGACAAAAGTTATCTCCGGCCATGTTGAGCAGGATCTTTTCTGCCTCTCGTTTGGAACTGGCATAGGCTGCCCTCGGCGAGACCGGCGTTTCCTCGTCTTGAATAATATCCTTTTCGTCGTTGCCCACGCCCCGGTCATAAATGGAACAGGAAGAGGCAAACACGTAACGCCGCACGCCGGCTGCCCGGCACATCTCGGCCAGGGTCTGGGTGGCCAGGGTATTCATCTCGTAGTTGGCCCTGGGGTTGTACTCGGCGGTGGGATCGTTGGATAGGCCGCCGAGGTTGACCACGGCGTCCACGTCTTCCAGCAGATCTGGTGGCAGGAGACGCATGTCGGCCACCACCAATTCTACGCGGTCGTGGATCTCTCGCAAGCCACCGTCGCCGTAATAGAGGCGGTCCAGGATTTTGACGGCATAGCCCCGTTCCAGCAGTTCTTCGGCCAGCACCGAGCCCACATAGCCTGCACCGCCTACCAACAGAACTTTGTGCATCTCTACCTCCCTTTCACCGTCCACACGTCACCGAAAGAGTCGGGGGGGATGCGTACCTCGTCCGGCTTTTCCCGATTGTACACATGGCTGGCGGTGCTGACCATCTGCGTATCGTCTTCTAACGACATCCAGCCGTGGTAGACGCCAGGCGGCACCACGATGAGGGCCGGCTTGCGTTCGCCAATCACGACGGTCATCATCTCACCTTTAGTCGGGCTGTCATCCCGGTCGTCCACGAGCACAAACTTGGCACTGCCATGGCTGATAAAGAACCAATCCCACAGCTCGCTGTGCTTATGAAAGGCGCGAACCGTGCCTCGCGTCATGTTGCCCACCAGGTAGACCTGACCGAACTGATGAACCACGCCGTGAGGCTCGGGGTCGTCGGCACGACGGGCAATCTCGATGAGGTAACCCCGGTCGTCCATGTGGGCCATTAGCGGTATGACTTGGACTCCTT
>CAYNKW010000439.1:0-3327 GCA_964397845.1 uncultured Anaerolineae bacterium | reverse complement strand
GGTACACCTCTCTATGTCTCCGGAGCGGCGACGATATCGGGTGATCTTTTAGTCGGAGGCACATTCGAAGCACCCAGAACGCGATACGTTCCGATCACTGTGGGTGATCTGATGTACGACGAAAATAACGAGATCTATACTGGAGATTGTTGTAACGGCATACTCTTCCCGGATGGGAGTCAGTCAGGCGGCTCAATAACCTTCCCGCTGCCGGATGACTACGATTATGGTACGGATTTTGACCTCGACCTCTACTTGATTCCTCTGGATTCCGGGTCCGGTGCGTTGGACTTTTATGTCCGTTGGGTGGGATTGGTGAACGGTGGCTGGAGTGGCACAGGCTCGTCCACCACCAGTTCTGCGGTGTCACTCGGCACTCCCAATTACATTCACAAACAGAGTTTCACCCTGTCTGGGTTCAGCGCTGGCTCACCACCGGAAATTGTTGAGCTTACCGTCCGGCGTATCTCATCCGACACCTATGGAGGCAGAGTCACGCTCATTGGCCTCAGGTTAAGCTATCAAGCCCTTCGCTAGGATAATCACACTATGAAAAACCGTCGTTGTTGCCATGGTGGTTTGCAAGTCCCTTGTCAAGGGGGGGCAAAGTGAAGCGCTTCGCGATCAATGCTAGCATAGCCGTGGGCCTGGGCTTGGGGTTGACACTGGCCCTACTCTGGCTCCTGAGCGGCGACTTTCTTGTGATCCAGGCACTTGGTCCTGTGCCCTGTACCTGTCCCCTTTGTCCTGGGGCCAAAGGACCCAGGACAAAGGGGACAGGTACAGGACAGGTGCGGCCCAAGCCCTTGGTCTCCTTGATCCTGGGGCTCAAGGACCCAGGGCTCTGGCCCAAGCCCCTGGTACTTTGCCCCAGGGACAAAGTGGACAGAGGGTACAGGGCCCAGGGGCCTGACAGCCATAGCGTTTATTATGTTGCCCTGTCTTGCACCGGTGTCCCCACTCCTTGCTACACGACGGTGCAGGCTGCCGTGGACGCCGCCGACGACCCCGACGACGTGATCAAGGTCGCGGCCGGCACTTACGCCGGCGTCAGCGCCCGCGCAGGCGTGACCCAGGTGGTCTACATCAGCAAAACGATAACCATCCGCGGCGGCTACACGACCGCCAACTGGACGGCGTCTGACCCCGGGACCAACCGCACCACGCTGGACGCGCTGGGACAGGGGCGGGTGCTCTATATTACTGGGAACATCAGCCCTACGGTGGAGGGGCTGCGCATCACCGGCGGCGATGCGGCCGGGCTGGGGGGCATGGAGGGGTGGCTATTCGATGTTGGCGGCGGGGTGTACGTCATCACTGCCACGGCCACCCTCAGCGGTAACCAGATATTCAGCAACACCGCCGATGCAGGCGGCGGGCTGTGCCTGAACCATAGCAACGCCACATTGATCAACAATATCATCGCCGATAACCAGGCCAACACTGCCGGCAGCGGGCTGTATATCGTGTCTTCTTTCCCTCGTCTGCTGCACACCACCGTTGCCCGCAACGGTTCGGCTGGGCTCACCGCAGGCGGCGGCAGTGGGGTTTACGTAACCGGCATAGGCTCCGACTACAGCACCGTGGCCATGACCAACACCATCCTGGTCAGCCATACTGTTGGCATCACCGTCACAGACGGCAGCACAGCCACGCTGACGGCGACGCTGTGGGGCAGTGGGGCATGGGCCAACGAGGACGACTGGGGCGGTGACGGCACGGTCATCACCGGCACGATCAACCTCCGGGGCGACCCGGCCTTTGTGGAGCCCAACATTGGAGACTATCACGTCGACCTGACTTCGGCGGCTATAGACAACGGTGTGGACGCGGGCGTGGGTGACGACATAGATGGCGACCCCCGCCCGCAGGGCCACGGCTACGACCTTGGCGCTGATGAGACTGGACTGGCGGTGACCAAGCAAGCCAGCCCTGACCCGGTGCATGCCGGGGCGCAACTGACCTACACCATTTGCGTCACCAACACCAGCGGCGTGACCCTCACTGCGACCATCACTGACGTCCTGCCCAACCACGTCACGCCGACAGGCGTCCTCACCTGGACGCAGCAGGACATCACCGCGTCTGGCGGCATCTGGACACAACAAGTCGTCGTTACCGTCGAAATAGGCTATGCCGGGCCGCTGACCAACGTGGTGCGAGTCACGACCGGGGAGGGCGCGGCAGGCGTTTACACCGAGACTGCACTTTCGCTCGCACCGCACCTGGAGGTGAGCAAGGGGGCTGACCCAGACCCGGTGCTGGCCGGGACGCAATTGACCTACACCATCCGCGTCACCAATACGGGCAACGTAACCCTCACAGCCACGATCACCGACGTTCTGCCGGGCCACGTCACGCCTACCGGGGTCCTGACCTGGATCTCCCCTATCACTGCGCCTGGCGGCGTCTGGAGAGAGACGGTTTTTGTCACCGTCGAGGCAGGGTACGCCGGGCCGCTGACCAACGTGGTGCGAGTTACGACCGGGGAGGGCGCGACAGGCGTTTACACCGAGACTGCACTTTCGCTCGTACCGCACCTGGAGGTGAGCAAGCAGGCTGACCCGGACCCGGTGCAGGCGGGAGCACAATTGACCTACACCATCCGCGTCACCAACACCGGCAACGTAGCTCTCACTGCCACGATCACCGATGTTCTGCCGAGCCACGTCACGCCTACCGGGGTCCTGACCTGGACCTCCCCTATCACTGCGCCTGGCGGCGTCTGGACGAAGACGGTCTTTGTCACTGTCGAGATGAGCTATCTCGGACCTTTGACCAACGTGGTACGCGTCACGACTGAAGAGGGCGCGACCGGCGTCTATACCACAACCACAGAGGTGCCGGTCACGCCGAGGCTGGCGGTTAGCAAGCAGGTCGACCCAGACCTGGTGCTGGCCGGGGCACAACTGACCTACACTATCTATGTCACCAACACCGGCAACGTGGACCTGAACATCGACACGATCCTTGACAGCCTGCCGCAGGAGGTCACCACCGGCGACCCCACTATGTGGACGTCTGTCCCCATCGCACTCGGCGGCGTGTGGACAGAGACGATCGTCGCCACTGTCAACAAGGATCTTGAAGAACAACTGATCGAGCTGATCAATTTGGTCTATGTCAACGCTGGCGGGGGCTTGTCGTGTAGCTGCTCTGCAATTTCGATGGCGACTATTGGTTACGACATCCACCTGCCTGTCGTGCTCAAGAACTACTGAGAGGCTGGCTTCAAGAGCAACGTGCCCTGGACGACGGACCTTCACATCGTCCAGGTGTATCTTCTCAATATCTTGGGGTAGGAAGAGCTTTGTGCCTGTGTACGCT
>CAYNKW010000438.1:0-3356 GCA_964397845.1 uncultured Anaerolineae bacterium | reverse complement strand
ACCAGGTAACCCACGTTCCCCAGGCCGCCGACGATCAAGTAGACCCCCCGCTCGCGTAAGGGTCGTTTTATGGCATCGTCCTCGCGCAGGGGTGCTGGCACATAGTGTTGTAACCAGCGTCTACCCCCCCGGTAAGCCAGCACCATCTCACTGGTATCCGTTGCCAACTCCCCAACCAGGCAATCCACTAACTGCTGCTCCTGGCGTGTGCCCGCTTCCGGTAGCACCACATCAATGCAAGCGCACGACAAATTCTCGTGTTCCTGCGGGATCACTTTGCATGGCCCCAGCAATGTTGCCTTTTCCGGGCAGATCTTGTCACCACCGCTGACCTCGTGGACTCTGTTGGCAATGACGCCAATATGGGCTGCTTGCTCAGGGGCTTCCCGCGCCAAAGCCCGGGCCAGGAACAACAGGCTATAGTAGCCCAGGTCCTGCATCTGGTCAAAGAAGTCGAGATCGGACGGAGCATCGCCGGCGGTCATGCTCCACAAATGGGTTACCACGTCCGGCAACTGCTCTTTTGTTCCAAGATGCTGCATCAGGATAACGTAATCATCCTCGTTCTTCGGATTGAGGGTGTATGTCCCGTCTTTGCCTTGCCTGAACGCTTCACCCACCGCAACCGTAACCACCGTTTGATTCAGAGCGCGCAGCCGTTCGGCCAGCGCCGTCCCCAGGCCATGGCGGTCAACAAAAACCAGCCAGCAACGTGCCTCATCGGTGAAGGCAGCAGAGGGCAATTGGGGGGCTTGTTGCCAGGTTGGGATAAAGAACCAATCGGCTATGTTCGGATTTTTGCCCCGCCCCAACTGGCCAGGTGCTGCCTGGCTCGATGCCTGCCCCTCAATCCAATAACGCTGCCGCTCGAACGGATAAGTCGGTAAAGGCAGGCGATGCCGCCGCTCGTGGGCATGGAAACCAGACCAATTTACCGAGGCGCCGGCAAGCCAGAGCCGGCCCAATGTAGTGAGCAAGAAAGCGACGTCCGATTGAGGATCGTGTGGGTGGCGTAAGGAAGTGAGCACCACCTGTTCAGCCGCCTTATCTGGACGCTGTGTGGCCAGGGTACTCAACGTCAGTCCAGGGCCAACCTCTAGCAGGATTTGCTCCGGTTCTTTTAGCAATAGTTGCATACCCTCAGCAAAGCGCACGGTGTGGCGCAAATGTCTGGACCAATAATCTGGATCCGTTGCCTCTTCTGCTGTGACCCAGGTACCGGTGACGTTAGACAGATAGGGTATTTCGGGCGGGTTGAGAGTGACCCCCTTGACCAGCTCTGCGAATGGCTCCACGGTGGGCTCCATCATCGTCGAATGGAAGGCATGATAGGTTTGCAAACGCTGGCAAGCTATCCCCTTTTCAATGAGCCGATGTTCCAGGTCAACTACAGCGTCTGTAGGTCCCGAGATCACGCAGGAGAATGGTGCATTGATAGCAGACAAGGAGAGTTTCTCGTCCAATAAGGGTCGCACTTTTTCCTCCGACAAGAGAACCGCAAGCATAGCGCCGCCAGGCAACTTGTGGATCATCTGCGCTCTTTTGGTTAGCAGAAATAACGCATCCTCCGGAGAAAACACTCCCGCCAGGCAAGCTGCCACGTACTCGCCGATGCTGTGGCCGATCATCGCCCGTGGACGGATACCCCATTCCATCCACAACCTGGCCAAGGTGTACTCGATCATGAATATGATCGGATGAGCAAGACACGTTTGGTTCAGCTTTTGTGTCGCGCTATCAGGCTGCTCGTTGCTGCGTCGCAACAGCTTGCGGAGATCGATCCCCTGTGGAGATCCAACAGAAGGGGGCAATCCCTGAGCGGCGTCGCGAACTTGCGTCCCATCAGGGTACAACACATCTCGCACATCGAGCCCGAGAAGCGGTTTGAGGAACTCTACGCAGCGATCCACATACTCCCGGAATGTTGGCTCGACCTGATAAAGTCCTAGAGCCATATTGACGTATTGGTCTCCCATCCCTGGAAACAGGAACGCGACAGGCCGACCCTGAATCTCGGAAATAGTGGTGAGAACGCGCCGAGGATCGCACGTCTCCAGGGCGTTGGCGGCATCGTCCAGGTCACGGCATACCACCATCCGGCGATGGTTGAAAGCCTGCCGTCCTACCCGCAAGGTGTAAGCTACATCGGCCAGGTTGAGATCGGGGTGTTGTCTGAGGTGGCTGGCCAAATTAGCAGTGGCCGCCTCGAGCGCTGTACCTGTCTTTGCCGACAGCAGCAACAGGTGATGGGGCCTGGACGACCCCGATGCTTCGATGACAGGAGCTTCCTCGAGGACGATGTACGCATTGGTGCCGCCCAGGCCAAAGGAACTCACCCCTGCGCGGCGGGGCCGTCCATCCGTCTGCCACTCAGTCAACTCGGTATTGACGAAAAAAGGGCTGTCCGCGAAATCAATTTCGGGGTTGGGCTGTTCAAAGTGCAGACTCGGCGGGATGAGCTTGTTTTCGAGCGCCAGGACGGTCTTGATCAGACCAGCCGCCCCGGCAGCCGTTCCCAGGTGGCCGACGTTTGTCTTGACCGAACCGATGGCACAGTAGTTTTTTGCGTCGGTGTCAGTGTGGAAGGCTTCCGTCAACGCCCGAATTTCGATCGGGTCTCCCATCTTGGTACCGGTTCCGTGGGTCTCGACGTAATCGATCGTATCGGCTCCGACACCCACCACGGTTAGTGCTTCCGCAACAACCGCCGTCTGTCCCTCCATGCCTGGAGCCGTGTAGCCAACTTTAACAGCCCCATCGTTGTTGACGGCAGAGCCTTTGATCACTGCCCGGATATGGTCACCGTCGGCAATAGCATCTTCCAGTCGCTTCAAGACCACGATGCCTATCCCACTGCCAAAAATGGTGCCACCAGCTCGCGCGTCGAAGGCGCGACAGTGACCGTCGGGCGAGTTCATGCCACCTTCCACGAAGTGGTAGCCCTCTGGGTGTTTGACATTGACGCACACCCCACCGGCCAGCGCCATATCACACTCCTCATTCAACAGGCTTTGACAAGCGAGGTGCACGGCGACCAGTGCGGTTGAACAGGCCGTTTGAATCGCGCAACTGGGACCCTTTAAGTTGAGGTTGTACGAGACGCGGGTAGCCAGAAAACTTTCGTCGTTGCCCACAGTGACCTGGACGGGGTCGGTCGTGCTGAAGAGTTGGCGATTGGGAAACAGGTTGTACAGCAGGTAAGTGCTCATCATGGTACCCGCAAACACGCCGATGGCGCCTGGGTAGGTTTCGGGGTTGTACCCCGCACATTCGAGCGCCTCCCGGGCACATTCCAAAAAGATGCGGTGCTGCGGGTCCATCAGTTCAGCATCGCGGGGTGTGTAGCCAAAGAAGGC
>CAYNKW010000437.1:0-3370 GCA_964397845.1 uncultured Anaerolineae bacterium | reverse complement strand
AAGAGCGAGGCAAAACGCGATACGGGGCGGAAAGCGAAAGTCATCGTTGTCCAGTTCAGTCCTGCCTCCTGCCTGGCGGGGGATGATGTGTTCGGCAGCAAAGGTTTGCGTGGCAAAGCGCGCCTGGCTGCGGCAATACTCGCATCATCCCCTGGCGCGCTCAAATACGATCCGCCGTTGGGCTGCCGTCACGCGGCGCTCAGGCATAACTGAGCTCCAGGCCCAAATCGCTCAAGAGGGTCGAGACGGTCATCTGTCGTTTCTGGGCCAGGCGGACCAGGGCTTCCGCGCGAGCCAGGTCCTGGCGCTCGACCTGCTGCACAAAGGCCAGCAATTCTGCCTGTTCAGCCGGGCTCAGCGTGCCCTGCTGGCTTTTGTGTCGCAGGGCATCCAGGCGACATTGGTCGGCCGGTCGTAATGACTGGCCGATTACGGTGAGCAGGGCCTGTTCTTCGTCTTCTGCCAGTAGAGGGATTCCTCGCCGGGCCTGGATGGCGATCACTCGCCGCACGAAATCGGCAAGTTCCTGAGAGGGCAGGCACTCAATGGCCTCCACCAGGCGATCTATGGTCACGGCAACGGGAATCTCAAGCGTAGACATCTTGTTATTTCCTCCCACTAAAGGCGTTCCGGTCACCACTGTTGTCCAAAGTATAGCACAAGCGAGGGGCAGGGTCAAGCAGAGAAAGAATCCTTGACGGTTTCTGAGTTTCGTGTTAGAATGAGCAAGGTTTGAGGGATGGCAATCAAGTGGGAGTGCTTGACAGATTAGAGTTTACTTGCTATAGCGGCGGAAGGGTTCTATTCGTGCGCCGGCATCGTCGCCGGCGAACACAGTCAAGGAGGACACAAAAGGATGGAAAAGGACCAAGTTGTCATCGTAAGCGCGGCCCGCACAGCCGTGGGCCGTTTTCAGGGCACTTTGAGCACCACGCCGGCGCCAAAGCTGGGCGCGGTGGCTATCCGGGCCGCGGTGGAGCGGGCCGGCGTTGACCCGGCGGCGGTGGACGAGGTGTTCATGGGCTGCGTGGTGCCGGCCGGTCAGGGACAGGCCCCCGCCCGCCAGGCGGCCATCCACGGCGGCATCCCGGCCACTGTGGGGGCGGTCACGCTCAACAAAGTGTGCGGCTCCGGCCTAAAGACGGTCATGCTGGCCGCGGCCATGATCCGCGCCGGCGACGCCGAGATCATTGTCGCCGGGGGGATGGAAAACATGAGCCTGGGGCCCTATCTGCTGCCCCAGGCGCGGTCCGGCTACCGGCTGGGCCACGGGCAGATGTTGGACGCCACGGTGCACGATGGCCTGTGGTGCGCCTTTCAAGATGAGCACATGGGCAACGCCGCCGAGTTCATCGCCAGGGAATATGGCCTGACCCGCCAGGAACTGGACGCCTACGCCCTGGGCAGTCACCAGAAAGCGATCTCGGCTATTGACGCCGGTCGCTTCAAAGCCGAGATCGTGCCCCTGGAGGTGCCCCAGCGCAAAGGGGAGGCGGTGATCTTGAGCACCGACGAAACACCCCGGCGCGATACCAGCCTGGAGAAGCTGGCCCGCCTGCGGCCCGCTTTCCAGAAAGACGGCATCGTCACTGCCGGCAACTCGCCTGGCATCACCGACGGCGCGGCGGCGGTGGTCGTCATGAGCCGTCTCAAGGCCGACGAACTGGGTCTGAAGCCGGTGGCTCGCATCACCGGCTACGCCCAGGCGGCCGTGGATCCGCAGTGGATCTTTATCGCGCCGGTCCGCGCGATACGTAATCTGCTGCACAAGACCGGCACGGCGCTGGCGGATTATGACCTCATCGAGATCAACGAGGCCTTTGCTGCGCAAACCCTGGCCGACGGCAGGGAACTGGAAAAGGACGGCTGGGATTGGGACAAGGTAAACGTCAACGGCGGAGCCATCGCCCTGGGGCACCCCATTGGCTGCAGTGGCGCGCGGGTGCTGGTGACGCTGCTCTACGCGCTGAAGGATCGCGGCCTCGAGACCGGCCTGGCCAGTCTATGCCTGGGTGGCGGCGAGGCGGTGGTCATGAGCGTTCAGATGTTGTAAATCCAATCTCTTGCAGGTTGCTATAACCTGCAGGAGGGTTTGATTTGGAGGAGATAATTTCATGGACTTTGAACTCACCGAAGAACAGCGGCTCTTTCGCAACATGGTGCACGAGTTCTCCCAAAAAGAGATCGCGCCAAGGGCGGCCGAGCTCGACGAGAAGGAGGGATTCCCCTGGGAGAATTTCCGCGAGATGGGCCAATTGGGCATCCTGGGCATCCCCTATCCGGAAAAGTATGGCGGTTCTGATGGCGACACGGTTAGCTATGCCATCGCCATGGAGGAGGTCTCTCGTGCCTGCGGCTCCACGGGCATCACCTTTGTGGCACAGACTTCGCTGGCCTGCGGGCCGCTCTATTACTTTGGCTCTGAGGAGCAGAAGCAAAAATACCTCGCCCCGTTGGCCAGCGGCGAGAAGGTGGGCGGCTTTGGCCTCACCGAGCCGGAGGCCGGCTCCGACGCGGGAGGCACCAGGACGCGCGCCGTGCTCGACGGCGACGAGTGGGTGATCAACGGGCGCAAGACCTTTTGCACCAACGGCTCCCTGGCCGACATCGTCGTCTTTACCGCCCGCACCGATCCCGAAGCAAAGAGATCGCACGGCATCTCTAGCTTTATCGTGGAAAAGGGCACGCCTGGCTTCCAGCCCGGTCGCGACGAGGACAAGTTCGGCCTCAGAGGCTCCAAGACGTCGGAACTGGTCTTTGAGGACTGTCGCATCCCCAGGGAGAACCTGCTGGGTGAGGAGGGGGAGGGCTTTAAGCAATTCATGATCACGCTGGACAGCGGGCGCATCAGCATCGGCGCTATGGCGCTGGGGCTGGCCCAGGCAGCACTGGATAAAGCGCTGCCCTATGCCAGAGAACGCTACCAGTTCGGACGGCCTATTGGCAGCTTTCAGGCCATCCAATGGATGCTGGCCGATATGGCCACCGAGATCGAGGCTGCCCGGCTGCTCGTCTATCGCTCGGCCTGGATGAAGGACCGGGGCATGAACATAACCAAAGAGTCGGCCATGGCCAAGTTGTTCGCCTCGGAGGTGGCCGAACGTGCCGCTTTCAAGGCCATCCAGATCCACGGCGGGTATGGCTACACCCGCGACTATGAAGTCGAACGCATCTACCGCGATCAGCGTCTCTGCACCATTGGCGAGGGTACCAGCGAGATCCAGCGCCTGGTCATCGCCCGGCAGTTGTTGGGCCGGTTGTAGTCGCTGGCCGGGGAGGGCAACGGCGCGCTGTCCTGGAAGCAAGGCAGGGATAGCGCGCCGTTTTGTCGTACTGGACGTCCCAGCTTGCTGGGGGAACGCGGCAAGCC
>CAYNKW010000436.1:0-3373 GCA_964397845.1 uncultured Anaerolineae bacterium | reverse complement strand
GCGGCACACCCCCTTTCCCCGCTTGATTTGACCATTTCAGCAGATGGGTGTATCATTTCAACGTGGATTCGAGGGGCGAGACCTCCGAGGTTTTGCTACATAGAGCACAGAAACCTCGGAGGGCTGAAAGTCTGTTAGATTGCCGAGATACCTTGAATTTCAAACCCTCCCTGGAAGAAATCGCGCAGAAACTGCGAGCCATGGTCCACGCCGTGGGCGAGATCATCTATGGCATGACCGTTTACGAGATGGTGCGCGACCTCAGAAAAGGGCGCGCCCATCGAGAGCACCTGTTCATCCTCATCACCATGGGCGACCTGCTCGGCGTGCCCATCCTGCCCCCCTACTACGCCTGCGGCTGCTGCCCTACGCCGTGCCCGAGATCGAGACCTGGCGCCACCGCATGTTGCGCGAGCGCGACCTGACCGAGCTGGCGGACTTTGATACGTGATGAAGTGAAACGTGATGCGTAAAACGTAAGGAGCGATGGTCACGTTTCACGTTTTATGTTTCACCACCCGTGATTCTCCAGAAAGAGAGGCAAGAAACACGTGATGGAAGAAGAGAAAAGACCCAGGCTTCTACAATTGCTAGACGCGGTCAAAGCGACGCTGTACGGCATGGCGGGGCACGACATGGCCCGCTTTGCCCTCAAGACACGGGGTAGCATGGAGCACCTGTTCATTCTTATCACCATGGGCGACCTGCTGGGCATCCCTATCCTGCCGCCCTACTACTCGCTCCGTCTGCTGCCCTACGTGGTGCCGCAAATTGCTACCTGGAAGCGCCGCATGTTGCGCGAGCGCGACCTGACCGACGCGCTGGCGTAAGGAGGTAACATTGTCACTGGCAAAAATTTTCCAGGAATACCCCGAACGACGATACGTCATGTTCGGCGGCAAGGGAGGGCTGGGCAAGACTACGTTCTCGGCCGCTGCGGCCTACTGGCTGGCACAACAGGGGTACAAGGTGCTGGTCTTTTCCGTAGACCCCCAGGCCTCTCTGAGCGATATCTTTGAGCAAGACATCTTTGGCCAAGGGGCCGTCGAAATCATACCCAATCTTTTCGCCCAGGAAATTGACGCCGACCGGCGGATCAAGGAATACCAGGACGAGATTCGCCAGCGCATCCTGGACATGTATGGCCTGGACAAAGTACCGCAAGAGATTGACGACTATATCCAGGCCGCGGCCGCCGAGCCGGCTATGGAAGAGAGCGCCATCTTTGACCGGGTGGTGGACATTGTCGTCGGCGGCGAGTACGACTATTACATCTACGATCTGGTGCCGCTGGGCCATGCCCTTTACTACCTGAGCATGGCCAGCGTCTACGATGAGTGGATCGGCAAGATCACGGCCCTGCGCGAGGAGATGGAAGAGTACACCCAGGTTGCGTCAGTGATGAGGCGGGAGAAAGAGACCGAAGAAGACAAAATCCTCCGCGAGTTGCAGGACATCAAGTATCGTATCAACACCTCCTCCAGCATCCTCACAGACAAGGAGAAAACGGCCTTCTTTTTCGTCATTATCCCCGAAGAGATGGCCATTCTCGACACGCAAAAAGCCGCCGGGCTCTTTGCCAAATTCCAGGTGCCGCTATCCGGCTACATCGTCAACCGGGTCATCCCACCGGAATTGGCCGACCAGAACATCCCCGACTACCTGCAACACCGGCTGGAGATGCAAGAGAGATACCTGAAGCGCATAGACCACTTATTCGGCGACGAAGTGCTGGCGCGCGTTCCAGAGTTCGAGCGAGACATCACCGGCCTGCCGATGATCGAAAAGATGGCCCAGGCCATGTTCGGAGGTGCAGCATGATTGACCAGAATATGATCCAGTTCCTCGCCGGGCACCCTGGCCTCAAGTACGCTTTCTTTGGCGGCAAAGGGGGCGTGGGCAAGACGGTGCTGGCCGGCGCGGCGGCGCTCTGGCTGGCCAGGCAGGGCAAACGCACTCTGCTGGCCTCCACCAACCCGGTGCACAGCCTGACCTCCATGCTCGATCAGGACGTCTTTGGCAAGCCCACACCGGTAAACGGTGTGCCCAACCTCTGGGCCCACGAGATTGACACGCGGGAAACCATCGAGAAATCCAAAAAGGAGATCCGCGAAAAGATCGAATGGTTTCTCAGGTTTGCCGACATTAAAACCAAGGCCGACGAGTTTGTCGCGTCGGCCACCATGAACCCGGCCTTTGAAGAATCGGCCATGTTCGAGAACATGATTGACATCATGTTCGAGGACAAATACAAAGCCTACGTCTTTGACACCGCTCCCACGGCCAACGCCCGCCGATTGCTGGGCATGTCGTCGGTCTATGGCTTATGGGTCAACAAAATGATGCAAAGCCGCCAGGAGGCCCAAAGCCTGCGCGAGTTGCTCTCCTTCAGCAAGAAGAAAGAGAAAAAAGACCCACTGATGGAATACCTGGTCAATTTCCGCCAGCGGATGGAGAACGCCAAAACTCTATTGACCGACGATTCCAGGACCGCCTTCTTTTTCGTTACCCTACCGGAGGCCCTGCCCATCGCCGTCATCAAGCGCTTCATCGCCTGGTTCCACGACTTTGGCATCCCCGTGGGCGGCGTGGTGGTCAACATGCTCATTGACAAGGCCACCGTCAGCGACGACGCGCCGGAATTCGTCCGCAACCGCGTGGCCATGCAGGACGAGTACATGGAGGAGATCTGGCGCAGCTTTCCCGACGTGCGGGGGATCGTCCCCCTCTTTGAGACCGAAGTGCGCGGCGTGGAGATGCTGCAGCGCACGGCGGAGCAGATGTTCGCCTGAACGTGATGCTCAGCGTCCATCAGGCCCCTGTCGTCTCGGAAGGCGGCAGGGGCTGTCAACTATAACCGTGTTGCGTGACGGAACACGCAATACGCAACACGGCCAGGAGAATCAGCCGTGAACCCTTATCTTGTCTTGCTCCTGATCGCCCTGCTGTATATTCTCGCCGCTGGTGGCCTCTCGGCGCTGCGCCGGGAAGGGTCTTCTTTCCAGTTCGCCGTCGAGGTCATCGTCGTCGCTGGCCTGCTGGTGATTTTCTCTCTGGTCACAGGACAGGTCATTCACCCCGTCCCCTTCCTGATCGTCATCTACCTGCTTACTATGCGCGCCCGTCTGATGGTAGACCTGGGCAACCTGCTGGCCCGAAGAGGGCATCACCAACCGGCCACGAACGTCTACAACCTGGCTCTCAAGTTAAAGCCAGACGGCCTCAGTCGCCAGATTGTGATGCTCAATCAGGCGGTGCACCAACTCCAACAAGGCCAACTGGCCCAGGCCACCGCCATGCTGGAGCATCTGCTGGCAGGTCCTCAGCATCACCTCAGCCCTAAATACGAGGCCGCGGCTCGCTATAACCTGGC
>CAYNKW010000435.1:0-3389 GCA_964397845.1 uncultured Anaerolineae bacterium | reverse complement strand
GGCAGTTTCGGCGATGAACCGATTCAATGCTCGTAGGATTGACCTGCAGGAAGCCAAGACTTGTAATCGTTCCATGTGTATATTTTTTGACAACGTCGGATCCCTCAGCGATTCAGGAGGAGCGTAGCAATGCCCACATCAGCGTGGCACAAGCTCTGTAAACTCCGTGACGACGTCCGCACCGGCGCGCTGACCCTGGCCGAGTTTGCCGCCGACCTGAACGGCGTGCGCACTGGCGAAGCGCCGCCGGTCTACCGCGAACCGGCCTTGTTCTTTGCCCGTACCTTCCCCACCTATCGCATGAAGCAGCTCGCCCGGGACGTGCTGCTCCGGCTGGCCGGGCAGGAAGGCAAGCCGGTCTTGCAGCTTCAGGTGGCCTACGGCGGCGGCAAAACCCACACCCTCATCACCCTGCTCCACCTGGCTGAACACGGCGCGGAACTCCCCTCTCCCGCCGGCGGGAGAGGGGCCGGGGGTGAGGGCACTGTGCACGAATTCCTCACCTTCGCCGGCCTGCCGGAGCCCCCCAGAACGCGGGTTGCCCTGCTGCCCTTTGACCAGTTCGACGTCAAAGAGGGCCTGGAGGTCTATGGCCCCAGCGGTGCCACGCGCAAGGTCATGACGCCCTGGGGCGCGCTGGCCTACCAACTGGCCGGCGACGCAGGCTACACCCGGCTCAAAGCCCACGACCGTGATTTCACCGTCCCCGCCGAGCCGCTGCTGGTGGACCTGCTGCGTGCGCCGCTCAAGGAGGGCCTGGGGGCGCTGGTGCTGGTGGACGAGGCAGTGTGGTACTATCGCAACCTGGTGCTTTCCAACCCGCGCTTCTTCGGCGCGCTCAAGGATTTCTACCAGGTGTTGACCCAGGCGGTGGCCAAGGTGGAGCGCGCGGCGATGGTCGCCGGGCTCATCGCTTCCAAGGTCGAGGCCAACGACCAGACCGGCGTCCAGTGCCTCGGCGCGCTGGAGAGCATCTTTGGCCGCATTGCCGAGCCGGTGGAGCCGGTCGCCCGTGAGGACGTGGCCGAGATCCTGCGCCGGCGTCTGTTCGAGCGCGTTCCTGGCGAGGCAGAGCGCCGCCCGGCCGTGGACGCGGTGATGGCTGCCATGCAGCAACTCCCCTTGCGCGATGCCCAGCGCGACCAGGCGGCCTACGACCGGTTGATGGACAGCTATCCTTTCCACCCGGACTTGATCGACGTGCTATACCAGAAATGGACACAACTGAGCGGTTTTCAACGCACGCGGGGCGCGTTGCGGCTGCTGGCCTACGCCCTGCGCGAGACCGAGGGATGGGACCCTTCACCGATGGCCGGCCCCGGCGCACTTTTCCCCCCTGCTCGCGGGGGGGACCAAGAGGGGGGGCTCTCCTCCGCGCTCAACGAGTTGGTCAAGGTCTGCCAAGAGCGCGAGAGGTGGACGCCCATTCTCATCGGGGAGCTGGAGAAAGCGCGCCAGGTACAGGCGACGCTCCCCTCCCTGGGGCAGCGTGAGATCGAGCAGGCGGTGGCCGCCACCTTCCTACATTCCCAGCCGGCGGGCCAGCGCGCCCAGCCCAGCGAGTTGCTGGCCTTGTTGGCCCACCCTGGCGTGGATCCGGCGGCGCTTGAGGAAGGGCTGCTCAAATGGCGCGGCCTCTCCTGGTTCCTGTTCGAAGACCCGGCCGTGTGGCAACTGGGCACGGCGCCCAACCTGACCCATATCCACGTGCAGGCGATGGATGGGTTGAAAGAGCCCGAGATTGACGACGAATTGCGGGGACGTATCCGGCGCGTCCCGGCTCTCTCGTCGGCCGACCCCGCTGTGGAGGTGCACACCCTGCCCAGGAGTCCCGCCGACGTGGGCGACAACCTCAAGTTGCACTACCTGCTCCTGGGGCCAGAGTGCGCCCTGGAGCCGGGCAAACCGTTGCCGGTCGAGGTCGAGGCTTACTTTAACGAGATCACCGGCCCGCAGAACCCACGCACCTACCGCAACAACGTGCTGGCCCTGGCGCCGGAGGTCTCCCGTCTGGCCGGTCTGCGGGAGCAGGTGCGTCGCTGGCTGGGCTGGAAGCGCATCGAGGGGGGTGATACCTACAAGCTGCTGACCGACTTGCAAAAGCGACAACTGCCCCGGCGCAAACAAGATGCAGCCATTGGTCTGCCCGAAGCTGTGGTGGCCGCTTACAACATCCTGCTGGCGGTGGACGAAACCGGTCAGGTTCGGGCACAGACACTCCCCGGCGCTGGCGTCGTCGGCCAGACCCCCTTTGAGCGGATCAAGACCTTGCTGTCCGAAGAGGAACGATTGCTAACCACGACGCTGGACCCCGACCTTATCCTGCCCGGCAGCTACCTGGAAGTGTGGCGGGAAGGGGAGGCAGACCGTCGGGTCACCGACCTGATGGCCGCCTTTGGGCAGTTCCACCGCTTGCCCAGGCTCCTGCGCCCGGCCGCGCTCTATGACACGCTGGCTCGCGGTGTGCGCGAGGGTGCTCTGGTGCTGCGCCTGGCCCGCGCCGATGGCTCCGCCCGCACCTGGTGGCGCATCCCGCCGGACGAAGACACGCTGCGCCGTTCCGAGATGGAAGTGCAACCGGCGTCCCTGGCCGAACTACACAACCTGGACACAACATTCCTGGCCCCGGATCGCCTGGCCGAACTGGGGCTAACAGCGGAGGCGGTCCTGACGCTGGCCCAGATCCAGGCTCTGTTCGACGGCACGATCGCACCCCGGCTCGCCTCGCCCTCCGTGTTGACCGATGCCCTGCGCCTGGCGGTGCAGCAGGGCCTGCTGATGGTCCACATCTCCGGCCAGGCCTACTTACACGAGCCGCTACCGGAAGGCCCGTTGCCTGCCGAGATGACCTTGTTGCCCGCTCCCGCGCCGCTGCGCGGCGCTGACCTGACGCCGCAGTCGCTTCCCGATGCCTGGTCGGCCGGCCAAGCCACGCCGCGCCGCCTGGCCGACGTCCTGTCCGAGCAGCGCGGTCATCCCCTCCCCTGGTCGCTCCTGAAGGAAGGCGTCGAGGATGCCCTGCACCTCGGCCTGTTTGAGCTGGCCCCGGAGGGTGGACTCTGGCCTTGCTCCCCCGCTGCAGCCGGTCAGACCGTCTTCCGCATTGTAGAAGACGTGCCGCTCACGCCCGAAATGGTGGCCGCGGCGCTAGAGTACGAAGCCGGGCGTGCGCCGACGCTGCGCATTGTGAAGGAACATCTCGAACGGCAGTTCACCGGCCGGCGCATCCCGGACAGAACGCTGATCGGCGTGGTCGAGCAGGCTGTCCACCATGGCCTGGTGACCCTGGTGGATTATATCGGGGCCTTGCCAGAGGCTCCAGATCCGCTGGGCGTCAGGGTGGCACGTCCTGCGACAACGGTGTTCGCCGATACAACCCTGAGCCCAAC
>CAYNKW010000434.1:0-3396 GCA_964397845.1 uncultured Anaerolineae bacterium | reverse complement strand
CGAAAACGGGATTCTTCGCTTCGCTCAGAATGACACAAAGCATGATGGCTCCTACTTTGGGAAAGCTCTACCTGATCGTGACCGGTCTTGCTTTTCCCCCTCAACCTGAGTATAATTAGAAGCTGTTGCCAACAATCTGCAAATTTACCATCTGCAATCTGCCTGGAGCTTCCATGCCGGCCATATTTCCTTTCAGCGCCATCGTCGGCCAGGAAAAGATGCGCCTGGCCCTTATACTGAACGCCATCAGCCCCCAGATCGGCGGCGTACTCATCCGGGGCGAGCGCGGCACAGCCAAGTCCACTGCTGCCCGTGCCCTGGCTGCCCTGCTGCCCGACATCGAAGTGGTGGCCGATTGTCCCTTCAACTGCGTCCCGCACCACCCGGAGACGCTGTGCGACAACTGCCGCGAGCGGCTGGCCGGGGGCGAGACGCTGCCTGTGACCACCCGCCGCACCCGCTTCGTGGACTTGCCCATCAGCGCCACCGAAGACCGCGTGACCGGCACGCTGGACATCGAACTGGCCATCCAAAAAGGCGAGCGTCATTTTGAACCAGGCGTGTTGGCCGCCGCCAACCGGGGCCTTCTTTACGTGGACGAGGTCAACCTGCTGGACGACCACGTGGTAGATCTGCTGCTCGATTCAGCGGCCATGGGCGTCAACGTCGTTGAGCGCGAGGGCATCTCTTTCTCCCATCCGGCCCGTTTCATCCTGGTGGGCACCATGAACCCGGAAGAAGGCGATCTGCGCCCGCAGCTTCTCGACCGCTTTGCTCTTTGCGTGGACATCCGGGGCATTGCCGACCGTGATTCCCGGGTGCAAATCCTGGAGCGCTGTGTTCAATTTGAGAGCGACACTGAACGCTTCTGCGAAGGGTGGGAGCCCTACGAGCGACAACTGTCCCAGGAGATCGCCCGCGCCCGTGAACTGCTGCCTAACGTTGCCTATTCCCAAACTGACCTGTATCAGATCGCCGAGTTGACCGCCAGTTTCCAGGTAGATGGACACCGCCCCGACATTGTCATCCTCAAAACAGCCCTGGCTCACGCCGCCTACCACAATCGGCAAAAGATCACCGCCCAGGACATCATCGCTGCCGCCGAACTGACACTGCCTCACCGCCTCAAGTCGCAGCCCTTCGAGGACACCGAACTGCAGACCCGCGCTCTGGAAGACCGGCTGGCACAGGTGAGATCAGAACTCTCCAATCCGGTCCCTTCAGAGGATGCGGGAGCAAAGGGCATGTCCGCCGAGACGATGCTAAAAAAAACGAGGCCTCGGCTACTGACGCGCCCGGTACGTCCATGAGCAGCGGGGGCACGCCTCTGCGCGGCCACCACGTCTCTGCTCCGCCCCTGGAAGTCATTCAAGGACAGGATACGCCAGTACCCATCGGCCCACAGTTCAAGCCCCGGTGGCTGCACACACCGCTGGACAGGCTCACGCGCCACACCGCCGGCAAACGTAGCTTCACCCGCACCGACCGCAAACGGGGCCGCTATATCCAGGCCCGTCCAGCCCACGACCAGTGCAACGACATTGCCTTCGATGCCACTATCCGCGCCGCCGCGCCCTATCAACTGCGACGACAAAGCAGCCAGGATAACAACGTGGCGTTCTCCATCCACAAAAGCGACCTGCAGCGCAAGGTTCGGGTACGCCGTGCCGCTAACCTCGTCCTCTTTGTCGTAGATGCCTCCTGGTCTATGGCCGCCGCCGAGCGCATGGCTGCCACCAAAGGAGCCATCATGTCACTGCTGCGCGACGCTTACCAGCACCGTGACCAGGTGGGTCTGGTGGTCTTTCAAAAGAATCGTGCTCGCCTGGCCTTGCGTCCTACTTCTAGCGTGGAACTGGCCCAGGAAACGCTAAAGGAGATCCCCGTCGGCGGCAAGACGCCGCTTTCCAGCGGTCTGCTTCTGGCCTACCGCGTCATCAGTCGTGAACTACGGCTCAACCCAAAGGTCATGCCTCTCCTGATCCTTCTCACCGATGGCGCCGGCAACGTGGCCATGACCGACCTGCCCCCCCGCGAGGAGGCGCTCAAGATCGCCGCCATGCTCCTCCAGAAGCACGTCCGTTCTGTCGTCATCAACATGGAGCACCCCTCCTTCGATCGGGGTCTGGCCCAGGAACTTGCTGATGCCCTCGACGCGCCTTGCTATTGCCTGCCAGAACTACGTGCGCAGGCACTGTATCAAACCGTACAGGACGAACTCAAATGAGTCTGGCTAAAACAACTTGGAAACCTGACCCTTGCGAAGGTTAGTTGAAACCTTCGCAAGGGTTGTTACTACGTCCCGCAGGTTTTGGCCAGGCTCAATTCAAATCAAATGAAATGCTGCCCCAGTTACTGCTCCCGAAGCCGCCGCAGGTGGCCCTCTGTCGCCGGCAGCGGCACCCCCTTAGCGGCCACCAGCCAGGGATCCATAGTCTCTTTCTCGACCATCGTCTCCCAGGTGAACGCACCAGCCACGGCTTCTGGGTGCCAAATTTGCAGCAAGGCATGGTACCACACCAGGCCGTCCGTCTTTTGAAAGTGCCAATACTCCATTGCCTTGAAGACGTCGTGCCAATGAAAACTATCGGTGTCACGGGCCGAGATGCGCTGCCAGCCATAGAGGCGTGCCAGGGCCGTGAAATCGGTATAGTACCCGTGGGGCAAAGGCTCCGGTGCGCCGCCTTGCCCTTTCCCTCGCACCTCGCGCCCCTCGTGCGTGTGATTCCACGGACTGACGGTCAGTGGACGGCCCTGGCTGCCATCCTGCCTGGCGCAGCGAAGGTAGACGCGCCAGTAGGTGTCGCCGCTCACGTCCTCGCGGGCCAGCTCGAGCACCACGTTCCGCCCGTCGGAAAAGTCCAGCAGCGTGTCAAAGGCCCGGCCCGCTTTGTGCCAACTGGCGTAGGCGGAAGCATCGCTGTAAAAGTCCAGCGGACGGATGGCCTCGCTCAAGTGGCCCAAGAAGTCATGGCCCGAGTCGGCCAGCACCCTCCGGCGCAGGGCGTTGTACGAGCCGTCCACGGCATCACTGAGTTTGGGAAGGCCGGCCTCCACGTCCGGCAGGTAAACTCGCTCAAAGGGTGGGGCGGGGTGAACCAGCAGTTCCTCAAAAGGCACCTCCGGCGAACCGAGGATCAGCACCGGTCCGCCCCACGGCAACGCCGACGCGCTCCACGAGATGCGCTCGCCCAGCCTGGCCGGGCCGGCCAGCACCAGCGGTAGTTCGCCCACCGCCTCTGGACGATGCACCAGCAACTGGTCGCCGTCGGGGCGATGCCACACGACAGCGAACCGCCCGCCGTCCGGGCTCCAGGCAAAAGCATCGTCACAGGCCAGCCAGGTGAGCCGCGTTTGCGCGCCCTCCCCGGCTGGTGGGGCCGCCACATCGGCGAC
>CAYNKW010000433.1:0-3426 GCA_964397845.1 uncultured Anaerolineae bacterium | reverse complement strand
CAGAGCCCTCATCAAATTCACTCGTTCTTGAGCCTCTTTTGGGTCACGCTCTTGAAGCGTGATATAGTACACCTCCATGAAGCTCATGAACGAGACAAACACTATCACTTTAGCATCCGTGGCTTCCTCTAGAATCTCTTGAACGGTGTCGGCGCCGTCCTCGTCTTCAATCAAGGTAAGCCAGGCTGAGGTATCAAGCACGTAGACGTCTGAAGCTTTGCTCATTCCGTTCCCGATCCTCTCGTCTGGATTGCAGCAATTTCTCAACCAATCCCTCACCTTTTCCTCGGCCCCGCAGAGCCTGGATTGGGTCAACCTCCAGAATTGTCATCGCCCTGAATTTTTCAAGATAGGTGATGATTACCTCTGTTCCGTCACGAGGAGCTAACTCTGGATCGGCAAAGACCAATGCACCATCCTTATAGACAGCACGAGCCGTTTGTAGCCTCATTATCTTTTTCCTTTCCGCTTACTTTTCGAATCAGGGTTCGCCGAGTCCTCTTTAACTGCCTCCCACCTATGCCCAAGGACAACTTGATGACCTTGTCCGGCCCACGGAGACAGATCTACCATCCACAAGGTTCTCAAAGGTGGTGCCACGCCGGGCCGTCCGGCCGGGCGTAGGGCGTGTCCAGCGGCACGTCAGGCGCTTCTACCGCCGCCTGCGGCAAGGCAGCGACCAGGTCGGCCAAACGCATGGCCTGCATCTCGGCCTTGATCGCCTCGTAAACCTCGGCCAACTCGATGTGGCCCAGCGGGTTGTCGGGCCGCAGTTCGGTGTAGCGGGTCAGGGCCTCGGCAGCAGCGACCAGCCCTTGACTCTTCGAGTCAAGGATCTTATCGCCCTGCGCCCGGTAAACCTTGGCCAGCAAGCGATAAGCCTGGGCGTTGTCGGGCTGCCATTCGATGGCTTTTTGTAAATGTGCCAGCGCCGGCAGGGGATTGTAAGCCAAGAGTTCGGGATTGTCAACCGCCCGGCCGCCAGCTTCCAGGTGATAGGCACTGACCAGGTGCGGGAAAGCCAGGACAGCCAATATCCCACCTGCCAACACAAAAGCCCATGAATTACTACCGAGCCAGTGCTTCATTAGAAGTCCTCTTGGGATCACACCAAGCCCACCTCATAGCGAGGAGATCACGCCCTCTCTTCCAAAGCCAGCGTCGCTGGTCACCAGAATCTCGACTCCTGAAAATCTACTCTGCCAATCTCCCATACCACTGCTTCCTCGCTGCTATTGATCCTCGTCCAAGGCGGCCTGCTGCAACAAGCTGCGAAAGACTTCTACATTTGCTCTCGCACTCTGCCACGCCATCGGTGGTCGCTCCAACAATTCGTGCAGTCGCTCTGCTTCCAGGTTGAAGGTGTACAGATTGCGTACGCGGTGTCGAAAAGCAAGAAACTCATCCAGCCTTTCGACGGATTCGGCGGAAAGCACTGCCGGACGCACACCAGGTATTTCTCGCCCCATTTGCTCCAAAAGATCGCGATGCCAGCGCTCTCCAGAGGGAAAGGTTGGATCGAGCCACCGGGCAATGGTCTCGAATATGCGCTCCCAACCCATTGTAAAAGCTATGTAGATTGAGGGCGAGTGAGCTCAGGAAGTGATCCTGGTGATCCGGAAAACAGCGAGCGCCCTCCCAAGCATCAGGGGCAAGCCGCACCGTTCGTTCGATATCTTCAAGCTCCCGTCCAAGGCGGCCGTGCAAGTCCCAGAGGTCTGTGCTCAAAGGTCAACTCCTTCGCGCTCGACAATTGCCCAGACAACGGGAGGGCAAGTGCCAGGATCAACCAGGTCGACCGTTATCTCATCATCGAGGAACAAGACCTCTGCTAATGCATCCCAGTAATCACCAACCGCCAGTCCCTCTACAGCCAGGTCTATATCTGAGCCAGCGTGAAAACGCCTCGCATGAAGGAGCGAGCCAAAAACCCGCACCCGAGGCACCCCATACCGCTCTCGCAGCAATCGCGCAGCCTGGCGGGCAACCTGCCAGGCACGGGCCAGTCGTTCCTCGGCGAACGGCCGGCGCTGTGCCGCTGAGTGACGTAGCCACTCGATATACTGCTCACGGATAGCCGGTTGCTGAGACATTTCCACCCTTCCAAAGGTCCCTTGGTCTCTTCATGGCCCCCAATCAACTCGAGGTGACCCAGCGGGTCGTCGGGCCGCAGTTCGGTGTAGCGCGCCAGCCCTTGACTCTTCGAGCCAAGGATCTTATCGCCCTGCGCGCGGTAAACCTTGCTCAGCAAGCGGTACGCCTGGGCGTTGTCGGGCTGTCATTCGATGGCTTTTTGTAAATGTTCGAGGGCCGGCAGGGGATTGTAAGCCAAGAGTTCGGGATTGTCAAGCGCCCAACCGCCAGCTTCCAGGTGATAGGCACTGACCAGGTGAGGCGCAGCCAGGACCAAGATCAGCAGCGACGCTGCAACGAACGCAATCCAGCACAGCCAACGAATGGCCTTATGCCTATCCATTCTATGCTCCGATGATGTCCTCCTGCACCCACTGTGCCCTGTCGTAGCGGTACCACACCTCCATCTCGGCGCCCAGCGTCCAGAACGCCCCCTCGTGCTCGACCATCAATTCGTGGAGAGCTGCCTCGTAGCTGGCAGTGTCCAGTTGCCCGGCCTGGAAGCGGGCCTTGAGGCCGGCGAACCGCCGGGCGGTCTCTTCAAAAACGGGCGCCCATTGAGGCCGGGAGTTATGACATCAGGGACAGACCGTTTCGCTCAGGGCCATCTCCCCGCCACAGGTGGGGCATTTCATGGTCTTCCACTCCTCCCCTTGTTCTTTCCCTATCCACGTCCTTCACAAGGTGTCATTCCTGCCACCCGCCCTTATTCAAAACCCGGCTTCCATCCTGGGCAACCTGGCAACCAACTGTCTGTTCACTTCATACCGCTCGTCTCGCCGGAAAAAGCGATCTATCACAAAGACGTTAGTATCCAACAAGACCATACTCATTCCCTCTCATCGCTCGCTCGAACTCTTCTGGCGAGCGATAGGGCATGCGCTCAGCGATCATTTTGGATAGCCGGTCAAATTCCTCTCGTTTTTCATCGTCCGTCATACTCAGAAGATCGGGTATCTCCTTGGCCAACTCTCGCTTTATTTGCTGCCACATCCCCTTTTCTCCCGTGAACTCGAGACGTTCCGGGAACAAGATCAAGACTTCTGCCTCTTTTTGATACGGTACCCTCTCCAAAGGCTCAATTATTCCCTTCTTATATACCCCCCTCACAACCGCCCACGACATCTTACACCTCCTAGCGCAACTCACCAGTTACGCTAACTTCCCATCCACCAATCCACCAATTCAGTTTGCAACCGCAGCGCCAATGTTGGACGTAGGCCACCCCCGTTCTTCCAAGAGGTGATAAGCATCGCGCAGGCTCAGCCCCAACTCTTGCGCCAGATAGCCCAG
>CAYNKW010000432.1:0-3442 GCA_964397845.1 uncultured Anaerolineae bacterium | reverse complement strand
TCTCCTTTCACTCGCTGACTGTCCAGCAATAGAGTTACATTCTCTGCAATTTCATCCATCTCATCCGTCAAGCGGATGGTTTCTGTGAGCGCGACGACGATGCGCTGAAGGGGTGACTGCGGACCGGGGACCTATCGGACGTCACGCCGCAGATCACCTACTCTACCAGCGCTTCGCTGCAGATGATGCGCGGCCACTCGTCGTTCTCGTCCACGCCGGTGCTGCCGGGCTGCCGCGTGACCTGGTCCAGTCCGTACAGGTGGTAGATGTTGCTCAGCACTTCCAGCAGCGTCTCGCCGACGATGCCTTCTCGCCGCAAGCGATTCAGTTCGCCCCGCACGGCCGGCCGGGGATTGGGTTGGCCGAAAGCCGCCTCCAGTACCTCGATTTGCCGCCTCAGGTCCTCATCCTGGGCCTGGCCGTACAGCAGGCGGAGTTCTCGCAGCACGTAACGCTGGGCTCTGGTCAACGAGACGGTGTGTTCCCGTTCGGCGTGCCGGGCCTGCACTTCCCGATCGAATTGCCGCTTGACGTCCATCACGACCTGGTTATACCCCTCGGGCAGAGACCCGGCCGGGGTGTTGGGTTCGCATTTGAGCAGACCCAGGATGCGTGGCACATCCCGGCTGACGACCCCGCCGCCCTCGTCCAGCAGGTATAATTGCCGGTAGCGCCCGGCGCGGCAGAACACCACGCTTCCTCGCCGATCGGCCCGCCGCCCGCAGCGGATGCCGTCTCGCAGGCCCGCGATGTGGCGGTACAATTCGGGCCGATCTTCTTTGAGTTGGCGGATGATCTCTTCGGCCTCGTTCAGGTCCACAAATTCGTCAACGTCATCCTCCTCGTAGCGGCCGATCTCGCCGCGAGTGTAGATGGTGTACATGGCCTCTTTGTTGAGTTGCTCGGTAGGGTCGAGGATGGCTGCGTCCTCACCGATGGTTTCGTGAATCTCCTGGATGCGCCGGGCCAGCTTCTCTTTCAACCCCAGGTTCTTTTCCAATTCGGTCTCGGGCAAAAAGTTGTAGCCGTAAATGGCGTCATACTCGGTGCCGATGCGGTCTATGCGCCCGAAGCGCTGGATGAGCCGCACGGGGTTCCAATGCAGGTCATAGTTGACCACCTTGTCGCAGTCTTGCAGGTTCAGGCCTTCGGAGAGTACGTCGGTCGCCACCAGGGTATCAATCTCTGGCGTGCCTTCCGGGGGAGAATGCCTCGGATTGGCCCGGGGAGCAAAGCGACCGACGACCTCGGCTTTACTCTTCTCCTGGCTGTAGATGACCTCGATGCTCCCTCCCCCGGCCCCTCCCCCGCCGGCGGGAGAGGGGAGATCAGCGACCAGGTTGTCGTAGAGGTATTGGGCGGTGTCGGCGTATTGGGTAAAGATGAGCCTCTTGCCCTCGTTCAAAGGGGCGCGATCTAGCCAGGCTTTGAGAGTCTGCAACTTGGCGTCCTGCGCCGGCGTGATCGGCTTTACCAGATTCAGCATCTCGCCGAGGATGCGGATGTCCTGCTCGATGCCGGCCTGCAGGGCAGCGACATCAAAGTCCTCCAGGGCGTAGCGCCGGCTCACCTGGGCCAGGGCGTCCATCAGGGCCTGCTCCTCGTCCTGGTCGGACTCGTAGAGCAGCGTCCGGGCCTCCTCGCCGGCCGGGACAATACGCTCCTCCAGCGCTTTCAAAAACATCTGATGGATACGCAGCAGGCGGCGCACTGTCTCGCGGAAGGCATGGACGCTGGACTCGAAGCGCTTGAAGAGCATGACGCGCATCAGGCCGCGCAGGTTGGCCCCGGCCCGCTGCAGTTCCGCATAGGGGGCCTGATGGCGCTTCCGGGGACGGACGTAATTCCACAGGCCGTAGCGGGCATAAGTCAGTTCGTTGGGACCGTGACGTTCATGTGAGGGGCGTGGCCACCCCAGGTAGCGACGCAGCCGGTTGTAGAGCCCTCCGTAGGTTGCCTCGATGCTGTACTCAACCGTCTCTAACCGGCGCTCGGGGAAGAACTGTTTCCGCCCGCCCACCGGGATGTAGGCCCGGCGTTGCCCTTCCTGGTAAGGGGCGAAATGTTCAGGATCCACTCGCCGGCCGGTCTCAGCGTCGTAGCCGTACCAGCGCAGGATGTGGGTGCGAGTGCGGCGAATGAGCAGGTTGGCCAACAGCGCCGGCAGGCGGCGCTCGCCCGCTTCGACCAGATGGAAATATTGGCGCAGATGGGGCGGGTCCACAGGGAGGTCGGTCAGGTCACGCTGATGGAAGAGCCGGATCTGGTTGTAGATGTCCCACACCGTCTTGTTGCGCGGCGTGGCGGTGAGGAAAACGCAGCGCCGGTCGCTGGTGGACAGGAAGCTTTGAAGTACCTTGTATCGCTGGCGGTCGGTGTGGCGAAAGTTGTGGCTCTCGTCCACCAGCACAAAGTCGCGGTAGCGGTAGCGTTCGTCATGCAGCATCCACTCCGGGCCGTAACGGTCGTGCTCGCGCAGCAGCCCCATCGAGAGGACGCGGGCGTTGAGCTGGTAGGCCTCGTTGTAGTGCTCCCACATCTCTACCAGGGGCGCGGGGCAGATGACCAGGGGCCGGGTGCGGTCGTGACGCTCAAAGTGTTTGAGGATGGCCGCGCCGATGTAGGACTTGCCCAGACCGACGACGTCGGCGACAAAGCAGCCGCCATAGCGGCGGATCATTTGCACTGCCTGGAGCACCGCCCGTTCCTGAAACTCGGTCAGTACGGCGGCGACGTCGTCGCGCCAGAGGAACTCTTCCGCTTCAGCGCCTTCGATCCGCTCCCGCGTGAGTTCGTACAGCGTCTTGAGGTAGATTTCGTGGGGAGTGACCTGGGCCAGGGGCCACGCCTGGCGCAGCTCGCGCATCAGGTGGGCTTCAAAGTCCTGGGCTTCGGCCCACAGGCCCTCAAACCAGCGGGTCAGTTCGGCGTGGTTGGCGTTGCCGTGAACCAGGACGTTGAGTTCGGTGTTGGAGGTGACGCCGGCAAGGGTAAAGTTGCTGGAGCCGACGACGGCGATGCCCTTCTCCTCGCGGGGGAGGGGGTTGCCCTGGGCGTCGTAGATGGGGCCGTAGTCAAAGATGTAGGTTTTGGCGTGCAGGCGGCCTTTGGTATAGACGCGCACCTTGAGGCGGCCTTCCTCGATGAGGCGCACCAGCGCCCCCACCAGTTGTTGGGCCTCGTCGGTCTGGTCCATCAGGGCGGCAGCCTGGCCGACGTTGGTCGCGGTGCGGCCGGCGGCCAGGGCCATCTCGGTGCGTTTGGGGTAGGCCAGGGCCTCGGCGGCGTTCTGCACCTGCTCCAGGCGGCGGTAGCCCTCGGCGATCTGCTCGACCGTCTGGCGGCTGGAGGTGTTGCCGATAAGGAGGCACAACACGTGCACGTTGGCCAGTTGGTCAGCCACGGCTTCCAGGCCGGAAAGAAAAAAGTAGCCGACGGCGAA
>CAYNKW010000431.1:0-3448 GCA_964397845.1 uncultured Anaerolineae bacterium | reverse complement strand
GCGGAGACATTGCAGTGGTACATAGACCTGGCGTTGGCACATCAGGTGATGCCTCCGCCCGTGGTAGCCGAGGATCCCTACAGGCTGTGGGATCTGCGGCAAGATCGCCGGGTGGCCATGTGGAGCGATGGCCTTTCATCGGCCGCGTCTTATCTGCGCGGGCCTGGGCCAAAAACCTCTCGCCTGAGCCTGGCCCCCTTGCCCCAGGAGTCTGTGACGGCTTTTCCGGCTCAGGCCTGGGGGTACGCGATAAGCGCCGGCACTGCCCATCCCCAGGCCTGCTGGGAGTGGATATCGTTTTTGAGCCGGCAAGCGAGCCCAGTCTCTCGCTTTGAAGGAGCCGTACCGGCGCGAATATCGCTGGCCGAAGAGACCGCTTATTGGGACCGGTGGGACAAAGACGACGCCCAGGCCATCGCCTACGCGCTGGATCACCCTGCTCCAACCAGTGAGTGGGACGTGCTGGGCTACCTGCGAGACCTGGACCCGGTGCTCAACGGGCAGAGCGACGTGGAGACTTTTTTGGCGGGCGCGCAGCAACAAGCCCAGACCGACCTCCGCGCACTGGCCCAGGCGACGCCAGCGCCACCCGTTGCGGTCCATACGCCTCAAGCGGCCGGCGCCGAAAAAACGACCGTGCGCTTTGTCAGCCGCGACACCTCGATGATTGACGGCTATCGCCGGTTGGCAGAAGCGTTCATGGCCAAACATCTCGAATTGAACGTCGAGGTTAAAACGGGCATCGAGGTCTTTGGCAGTGAGACGTATGCCACGACGGAAATGCTGGCCCAGGAGGCCGACGTCTTTATGCTGACCGGTCCAGCTTCAAGCACGCTGCCCGAAAAAGAGCAGCAATATTTACTCGAGTTGACGCCCTTTGTCACGTCCGACCATTTTCCGCTGGACGATTTCATCTCCCCCGCCCGCCCACTTCAGCAGGGACAAGTGTGGGGCATTCCACTGACGGCCAAACTTAAAGTGGCCTATTTCAATCGAATGCTCTTTGGCGAGTCAGAGGTGAGTCCTCCTGTAGCTGGTTGGACGTGGGACGATTTGATAGAGAAAGCCGAGGCCATTACCGTTCGAGGGGACGAAAGAGACTACTTTGGATTCGCCGATAGCTCTGGTACCAGTCACTTCTACTTCCTCTTTGCCAAGCAAGCTCCCCTGGTGGACATGACATCGAGCCCGCCGAGTTTCTTGCTCGATTCTTTCGACGTGGAGCAGATCGGCCGCCAATGGGTGACCTTGAACCAGGATTATGGACCGGGGCTGTTCACAGAGGAAAATGGCGATCGCTGGTACGGCTTTATCCGCACGGGGCGCGTTGGCATGTGGATAGGACGCAGCGACGAATTTTGCCAGATGCGAGACAAATGGCCGTTTGAAATGGGCATTGTGTCACTCCCTCGGGGAAGTGAAGGAGTGACACCCGTCGAAGTCCGAACGGCGGTGATCTCGGCGCAGACAGAACATCCACGGGCTGCCTGGATGTTCGTTCGCTACTTGAGCGATCACGCTCAGGCCGGGGGTTGCCGCGTTCCGGTGCGCTGGTCCAACTTGCAGAGTGACGCTCCTCACCAACAAGTTGACGAAGCCATGTTGGCCGTGGTCGAGGACATGGCAGCCCACTGGACCCCAATCCCGTCCGTGGAGAACATGGATGCTGAAACGCTGCGCTACTACGAGTACGCCAGTGTAGCGGCGTACTGCTTTGGACAAGCCATGTCAAAAGCCGAGGAGGGGATGGCACTGAAACAGGCCCTGCAAGAGGCACAGCGAGACGCAGAGGAGATGTATAAGGGACTCTTTTCCGATAACTCGGGCAAGTAGAGCAGCAGCGGGCACGCAAGGAGAACTCGAGACCTCCGGGGTTTTCAGAAACCTCGGAGGTCTTGCCATTCTTGGGCAACCGGGTACAGTTTACCAAGAGCAGAAGCGGGTTACTCACCCGGCAGCATCACCTCGGGGTCTGCCTGGCGGGCGCAGATTCTTCCCCTCGGCTCCCCCTTCGGCTTTGCTCAGCACAGGATTCAGGGTAGGCGTTGCCTCGCTCCTCAGAATGGCTTCCCAACGAGGGTTCGGTTAAAATCGGTGCTTCTGCGCAGACATCTAAAATACTTGCCCCAATTACCTGAATCGAGTACAATTCCTGCAGCCCACTTTGTTGGAGGCAAGGGTGTTCAGAAAGAGAAACAGCTTGACAAATTTCTCGATATTGGCAGCGGCGCTGGCTTTGGTCTGGGGCAGTGGTTGGTGGTTCGGATTTTTTCAGGGCCTTACTACCGGACAGTTTTCGAACACAAGGTAAAAGTCATACGCAAAAGCGACTAGGTTTCTTGACAAAATAAGGGAGGGGTGGTATAATACTGGTTGAGGGGAGTGGGTTTCAGGCCAGGCCGGCCTGAGGCGTTTTGACTGTCGTCGTGGCGCCATGATGTCTTGAACGCGCCGGCGTTCTGAAGCCCATCCAGGGACAACGCCGGGGTTGCGCATCAGCATTATTGGTCAGCAGACGCAAGCACTGTACAACCTGTTTGGGGTCGGCACTGGCCCAGAATCGCGGATCGAGGAGGTTGTCGAGAACGTAGCGACCGAGGGCAGACCGTACAAAGGATCTGCGGACGCACCCGTTACCATTGTGGAATTCTCAAACTTTACGTGCCCGGCCTGCGCCATGGTTCAACCTGCGCTGAAGGAACTGCTGGTAGTGCGCGAGGGTCAGGTCGGGTTGGTTTTTCGTCATTTCCCTCTGGGGCCGCCGCACACCGATGGCTTCCGGGCTGCAGTAGCCGCAGAGTGTGCTGCTCAACAGGGCGTCTTTTGGGAAATGCATGACTCCCTTTTCGCCCATGCGGAGACTTTGAGTGAGAACGACCTGCTCGGTTATGCTGCCGGGCCAGAGGTCGATGAAGTTGCATTTGCTGCCTGTTTGGATTCTGACGATGCAGAGGTCAGGATACGCGAGGATATTGCGGCGGGGCAGGAGTACGGTGTGACGGGCACGCCCACGTTCTTCATAAATGGGCGCAGGGTGTCTGGAACTCTCCCGCTGTCAGATTTTGAGGCGCTGGTTGATGATGGAGCCTCTCGCAACCGGGAGGCTCCATCTCACAATCTGGTCTCATGGCAGGTCATCTTTGCGAGAACGACGAATTGCCGCGGACGGTGCGTGGCTGTGGGCCTGCGGAAATCTGGCGAAGGAGGCCAAGGCAATGAAGAAGAAGGTGTGTGCTGCTGATGATCCCGAAGACAAAGGAGGCGTGACTGTAGCAAAGAGGCTATCAATGTATCTGTTGGTTTTGGTTGTCCTGTTGACCGCCTGTGGCGGCCCAGACCGGCCGGGGCCGTCGCCGACGACCGCTCCGTCCCCGCCCGTCGAGCGCACGACGGTCACCTTTGCCTGCTACGACTACGAGCTGGGCAGCTACCGGGACCTGGCCCGCCA
>CAYNKW010000430.1:0-3450 GCA_964397845.1 uncultured Anaerolineae bacterium | reverse complement strand
GCTCCCTTCGGTCGCTCAGAATGACATTTTGGGGAAAGTAACGTTGTAGTACTAGATCAGTGTCCCGAAATCTCGTTGTGTGGTAGAATCATAGCCTCCAGACCCTAATCAGAAAGGCAGGCTATGGACATTCCCCTCTTTTCCTTCGTCCGACACAGTATAGATGCTCTTTGCCAGGCTGTCAAACGGCGTCTGCACCACTGGACAAAGCCCGATAACCATGCCCTGGTCTTAAACACTGTCCTGGTCAGACACGACCAGGGCAGGACCAGGGTGCCGCCCTTGAGACCTGACACGCAGCAAGGCGGAACTGGTGCTGGAGAACGCACTATTGCGCCAGCAGCTCATCGTGCTGCAACGGCAAACGGTAGTGTCCCATCACGATGCGGATAATTGACAGGATCAGGAAAGTGCTGTAAGGTCAGAGCCAAAAGCCACGGGGGGCAAATGACCGTACAGAGCATGATCCAGGTCTGCCTGATGGTGATATTGATCTGGCAAAATCGCACCCTGCGAGCTCATGTGCCTGGACTGGGACGACGAGAAGAAGGACTGGCCAAGACGAAGGATGGGCTACTTGCGCCTGCGACCGGTGATGGGCTACTACAACCTGTGCCTGCCCCACCTGTCTCTGCGAGAAGCGTTGTCAAGACCAATACCGACCAAGGGTAATGGTTCGCCCAAGAAGTGAATACCGAGAACGCCTGGCACACTTGTACCTGCACTACAAGTGCAGGTGTGGCTGCAGGTATCATTGACCATGTGTGGACGATGGGAGAGTTTCTGCTGTTCCGAGTACCACCGTGGCGACAGGAGGTGACCGCGGCCCAGGGCGGAGTGCGCCACCAGGGAGAAAACGAGGAGCTGAGCGCCTTGCTCAACGGGTTGGGACGCGCCCGAGGGTTTCTGCGCGTCGCGAGACGAGGCTTTTTGACTTCCAGACGCCTTGTCCCGGGTATGAGAGACCGTTTTCCTGCCTTGGATGCTGTTTGGTCGTTCCCTTGGGTGTGGCTGATTTATCCGCATCGTGATGGGGTACTACCCCATGACGACCCGACTAGAAATCTACTCCTCGGATCTCAAACCGGCAGCGGTCATCGCCTTTGGAACGGCACAAGGTTTCCTCGGAGACCACGTCGCCGCCAAAGATGCCGACGGCCATGCCGGCCATCACCCCGCGGATCATGTGGCACACACCCCGATCCGATTTCCCGTAGGCAGCGGCAAAGGCAGAGTTCTCCACTTCAACGATGAACTCCTTGCCCGGTACGTCTAGCTTGATCACGTTGAATTTCCCCCACCCGATCTCACCGCCCATCTTGCACATGAAGGCCACGATCTCCTCGGCGGTATAGTTGAAGACTTTTTTGTAACGTTTGGACGAGCGGGAGCCGCCGGTGTAGCCGCCAGCCATCATCATCTGGGCGCACTTTTCCGGCCCCACTTTGGCCTCCACCGCTTTCTGAAAGTCCACCACCGTGTCGGGGCGGATGAGCATGTAGCGCACGTCTTTGAAAGTGATGGCCCCGCTATCAGCATCCCACTGCACGCCGTCAAGGATTGAATTTTCCTGGTTCATTTTCTAACCTATCCTCCCCGCCCTTCGACAGGTGCCTCCTGAGCAAAGACGAAGGGCTCAGGACTTTGTTACCGCCTCGTCAATGGTCAGTGTCTCGGGGTCAATGACCACCTTGTAATCCTCCCTCGCACTCTTTAACGTCACCTTGCCATCACGCACGTCGGCCAGCAGCAGTTCGGGGTCGCGCTCCAGTGGATCGCCGTAGCCGCCCGCGCCGGGCAGCCGCAGGCTGACCACGTTCCCTTTCTTCAGAACGTCCATTCCCTTGGACTTGAGCGGGCGCTCCTCGGGGGTATCGGGGTCGAGGACGAACTTCCCTTTGCTTCCCTCCTTGCCGCCAAAGAGACCAAAGGGAGCAAAACGCTGCCGGTCGCCGTAGCGGGCCAGGGTAATGTCATCAACGAGCATCTCGATGTCACGGCGCACTGTCAGGCCGCCCCGATACCTGCCCGCCCCGCCCGAATCGGGGATGAATTCGTAGCGCAGGATGCGCACCGGGTACTCAAGCTCCACAGCCTCAATGGGCGTGTTCTTGAAACGAGCCAGGTGAGAGTCCTGCCCGTCGCGGCCATCCCTGGTCGGCCGGGCACCGGCGCCGCCCCCTTGAATGTCAATGTAGACGAAACGCTTGCCTGTGACCGGATGGTAACCGCTGAAGCCACAGTTGGTGATCTGGCCGTGGGAGCCGGCCATCACGTTATCGGGCACCGCCCGGGACAAGGCTAACATCATGGCTTCGGTGATCTTTTGGGAGGTGTTGGTGCGCGCCCCGACAGCCGCCGGTGGGTTGGGATTGACAATGGTTCCCCTGGCGGCCTCAATGCGGAAAGGCCGATAGCAGCCAGAGTTGGGAGGGACGTGGGGATCAATGACAGCAATGAGGGCATAGTAAACCGCCGCGTGCACTGTGGCCAGCGGGCAGTTGATATTGCCCTTGACCTGCGACGCAGTGCCCTGAAAGTCCACCACGCACCCGTCACCCTTCTTGTGGATGTTGACCTGAAGTTTGATGGGCGTGTCGGTCTGGCCGTCGTCATCCACATAGTCCACACCGCTGTAGGTGCCGTCAGGGATACGGTTCAGTCCCTCGCGGATGCGTTTCTCCGAATAGTCCAGCAACATCGCCTGGCATTCTTGGACGACGTCAATGCCATACTTGGCCAGGATGTCCTGCATCCGCCGCACCCCCACAAAGTCAGCCGAAGCCTGGGCGCGGATGTCGCCCAGCGTCTTGTCGGGCACACGGATGTTGTTACGCAGGATGCCGAACAACTCTTCGTCTTCCTGTCCCTTCTTGTACAGCTTGACGAAAGGAAAGCGCAGGCCCTCCAGGTAGATTTCGGTCAGACCACCGGCCGTACCGCCGGGTGCCGCGCCGCCCATATCGGAATGGTGGGCGATGGAGCCCACGAAACCGACCAACTGGCCCTCATAGTGCACCGGAGCAAAAGTTATCAGGTCCATGACGTGCTGGCCCCCGGCATAGGGATCGTTGAAAATGATGACGTCACCCTCGTCCAGTTCCTCGTCGCGGTACCGTTGGCGCAAGCTGCGCATGGGTAACTCGAAACCGGTCAGCAGCATGGGTGCGTGGTGGGCCTGGCCCACGGTATTGCCGTACCTATCAAACACGGCGCAGGTGATGTCCTCGATCTCTTTGATGATGGTCGAGCGGCCCGTGCGCACCAGCGTGCGGCCCATCTCGTCGGCCACCTGCTCCATGGCGTAACGGATAACTTGCATGGTGATGGGATCGGCCTTATAAGCCATCTACTAATCCTCCTAACTATCCATTTGCTTGTTTGACAAATAGGGCAATCGCATGTAAATCTAAACGCGCTGCAATCTGTCATTCTGAGGAGCGGAGCGAC
>CAYNKW010000429.1:0-3465 GCA_964397845.1 uncultured Anaerolineae bacterium | reverse complement strand
CCAGGTCGGCGATGGTGCGGGCCAGCTTGAGAATGCGGTGATAGGCGCGGGCACTCATGCCCAGTTGCTGCATGGCCGCCTTGAGCAGTGATTTGCCCGCCCCGTCCACCGGGCACATCTGGCGCACCCCGGCCGGGCCCATGTCGGCGTTGCATTGCAGGGACAAGCCACCGCGGGTTTCCAGATGCGCAAAGCGCGCCCGTTGCCGCTCCCGCGCGGCCTCCACCCGTCCCCGAATGGCGGCGCTTGGCTCGCCCAGGCGGTCGTCGGACAGCTTCTCGTACTCGACGCGCGGCACGACCACGTGAATGTCAATGCGGTCCAGCAGCGGGCCCGAGATGCGCTTCTGATAGCGGCTGACCATACTCAAGCTGCAAGTACATTCCTGAACGGGGTCACCATAGTAGCCGCAAGGGCAGGGGTTCATCGAAGCGATGAACATAAAGTTGGCCGGAAACGAGAGCGTGCCGGCGGCGCGGGAGATAGTGACGACGTGGTCTTCCATCGGCTGGCGCAGCACTTCCAGCGTGCGACTGCCGAACTCGGGCAACTCGTCGAGAAAGAGGACGCCCCGGTGGGCCAGGGAAATCTCGCCGGGACGCGGCCACCGCCCGCCGCCCACCAGCCCGGCGTTGCTGATGGTGTGATGCGGCGCGCGGAAGGGCCGGTGCCAGATGAGCGGCATGTCCGGCGGCAGCATATCGGCCACCGAATAGATGCGGGTGATGTCCAGCGCTTCCTCCAGCGTGAGGCGGGGCAGAATCGAGGGCATGGATCGGGCCAGCAGCGTCTTGCCTGCGCCTGGCGGGCCGGTCATGATCAGGTTGTGGCCACCGGCAGCCGACACCTCCAGCGCCCGCTTGACGTGCTCCTGGCCCTTGATCTCGGCCATGTCGGCCGCGTAGGGTGGCAGGTCATCGGAATCGTAGCTCAAATCCGGTTCAAAGGGGGGAACGGGTGCAAAGCCATTGAGGTGAGCCATGAGCGAGGCCAGACTGTCCACCGGGATAACGTCAACGCCCTGAACGAGGGATGCTTCCGGGGCGTCAATGGCCGGCACAAAAAGAGTGCTGTGGCCCTGCTCGCGAGCCAGGGTGGCCATAGGCAACACACCGCTGACGTGACGCAAGCTGCCGTCGAGGGAGAGTTCGCCGACGAACATCGCCTTCTCGTCCGGCGGAAACAATTGCTCCGAGGCGACCAGCACGCCGACGGCGATGGGCAGGTCGTAGGCCGGGCCTTCCTTGCGCAGGTCGGCAGGAGCCAGATTGACGGTAAAGCGTTTGCCGGGAAAGACCATGCCGCTGTTCTTGATGGCCGCCCGCACCCGCTCGGCCGACTCGCGCACCGCGGCATCGGGCAGGCCCACCAGAAGCAGGCCAGGAAGGCCCCGGGACGTGTCTACCTCCACTTCGACGACCGTTCCCTCCAACCCGACGACGGCACAACTGCTGATCTTGGCCAACATATCCCTACCCCCCCCCGTGTAAGCCGATGATGAGCTTTGAGGGTATTATAGCACGGCGGCAAAGCAGAAGCAAACCTGCACCCCAGTCTCATCACCTCAGGCGCGGCATCGCCAACGCCGAGGGAGTTACCGACAGCCCACCAAGCGCGGTGCACCTGAGTTCGCGGGGCAACATCTGGCCCACGGCGTACACGGCGTCAATCGTCTCGTCCAGTGGGATGGGGTTAATGTACCCGCCCAGGATCAGATCCGCGCAAACAAATGCTCCCGACGCTGCGACCGCATTGCGCGTGTGGCACGGAACCTCGACGATGCCTTGCACCAGGTCACAGATTGAGCCCATCGTGTTCTGAAAGGAAATGGCTGCCGCGTCAACCGCCTGACGAGCGCTGCCGCCAGCCGCTTCCACCACGGCCGCCGCCGCCATGGCCCCAGCCGCGCCGATCTCCACCTGGCAGCCCGCAACCTCGGCGGCAAACGTCGCCCGCATCGCCACCACCAGCCCCACTGCCGAGGCCGCCAGCAGTGCCAGGACCGTCTGCTCCTGACTCAGTCCCTTCTCTTCGGCCAGGGTCACGATCACGCCAGGGATTACTCCGGCCGAGCCCGCCGTCGGCGCCGCGCATACCACCCCCATGCCGCCGTTGACGTGCATCACCGCCATCGCTCGCGCCGCTGCCCGGGTGTGGATGCCGCCTATCGCCACCCGCCCTTCTGCCTCCGCCCCGTAGATGTGGCGGGCGCTCGGCTGGAGCAATTGCATCGGCGGGGGATCCTCTTCCAACCCACGATGCACCGCCGCCCGCATCACCTCGAAGCGGCGGGCCATCTCGGCCAGCACCTCGATTTCCGGCAGGCCCAGGAGCGCCGATTCGTAGGCCAGTGCGAGCTGTCCCAGCGAGCAATCGCGCTCCTCCGCCAGGGCAACCATTTCGGCGGCGCTGGAGAAAAGCGGCGACTGGCGTAGCACAAAAAAGACTGCGGGCACCATCCAGACGCGATGTACGCCAGGCAGCGCCTCCACCTCGGCCCGCAAGCCAGCCTCCAACGGCGACTGACGCCGGGCGTGCAGCAGCACCTGGCCATCCTGCGCCTGGCGCTCTAGCTGGCATAAGGTCTGCCCATCTCGCGTCAAGATTTCACGCACGGTTGGTTCAGCGATCAGTTCCATCGCCACCAGCACCTCGTGTGCGTCGCCGGTCAAGTGCACCGGCCAGCCTTCCACCTGCGTCAAGACCACCACCCCACCGCCGATGGACTGCGCCACAGCGCGCAACCGCCGTCCGCCCCGCGAGGTCATTCGGATCTCGACGGTGTTGGGGTGGTCTGCGCCAGGCAATCGCTCGATGGCAAAGGCTATCTGGAGACCTTGCGCCTCGGCCCAGTCGAGCGCCTGGGCAAACCGCTCATCGGTCATGGCCCAGCCCATCACCCCAGCGGCAAAACCGAGGTCGCTGCCCTGCTGGCGATAGACCTGGGCAAAGGATCCAGCCGGGTCAAAGACGAACGTCACCGACGCAGGTTCGTCGCCCAAAAGTGCGCGGACCAGGGCACCAATGTGATACGACCCGGCAGTGTGCGAACTGGACGGTCCGCGCATCACGGGGCCAAGTACGTTATTAAAGATGCTGATGGGCTTCATGCTTCTCTCCTTGGAAACCTGACCCTTGCGAAGGTTAGTGGGATACTCTGGGCCGAAATTGCCTCTGTCAGCGAGCAAATGCCCATTTCAATGGCTCTTTGAAACCTTCGCAAGGGTCGTCCAAGCCATTTTAGCCAGACTCAATTGAGATAATTGCCGGCATACTATCAGCAAACCCATCATATCACTGGGGGTGAAAGATGAAACTGATAGCATGTCTAACCGTATTGTCGCTGATTTTCATCTTTTGGTCAAGTGTCTTCACAGGCTCTACGGTGTGGCGGTGCCGGCCCTGGCCGACGTGACGGTCACCTCCGGCTACTCGCTGGAGACGGATCTCATCCAGTCGGGCAAG
>CAYNKW010000428.1:0-3472 GCA_964397845.1 uncultured Anaerolineae bacterium | reverse complement strand
GTGCTAGCGATTTACGACGCGCTGGCCGATGCGCCTCAGATCCGTCACGTGGTAGTCAAGCACGAAAACAACGCAGCGTTCATGGCCGGCATGTATGGCTACTTGACCGGACGACCGGGTGTGGTGCTGGTCACTGCCGGACCGGGGGCCACCAACTCGCTATCCGGCGTGGCCCAGGCGTATGCCTCATCTCTGCCGGTGGTGCACATCTCTGGTGACGTGCCACTGGGTGCCGGCAACGAGATCTTTCACGGCGTGGACCAGGAAAATTTCCTCCACAAAATGTTCGCTGACGTCACCAAATGGTCGGTGCGCGTTGAACGGGCAGAGGACATTCCCGGCATCCTGTCGCGCGCCTTTGCCCTGGCTGTCAGCGGGCGGCCAGGACCGGTCCACGTGGACATTCCCGTGGACGTCGTTCGGGCCAAGGGCGTGGAGGCAGCGCCTTACCAGCCATCGCCGGTAGAAAAGCAAGCGCCGGCGGAGGATGTGGTGCTCCAGGTGCGGCAGGCCCTGGCAGAGGCCCGGCGACCGATGATCTGTGCCGGGCGGGGTGTGTTGGTCCACCGCGCCGAGGCGGAACTGATCGCCCTGGCCGAAGCGGTTTCCGCGCCGGTGCTCTGCTCCACCTATGGCAATGGCGCCATCACCGACGACCATCCACTGGCCGTGGGCAACCTCAGCGAGTGGTGGGGAAACTCGTTCGCCTGGGAACTGCTGGCAGAATCCGACTTTTTGCTGGTCGTGGGCATGAGGTCGGACACACGCATGACCGACATTCTGGCCCAACACGCACCGGAACACACCATCTTTGTGGCGTTGGACGAATCGCACACGCTGCGTCCCATGAAAGGTATAACCTCTGTCGTTGCCAGCGATAGCCGCCTTTTCCTCTCACGCCTTCTGGCCCACGCCGGCGAGTTCAGGCGTCCCATCGATCCGTCCCTTCAAGCGCGCATTGCCCGGCACAGACAGGCCTTCCAAAGAGGGTTGGCCTCACACATGGCCCCCTTTGAAAACGTACAGCCCTTGCACTTTGGACGAGTGGCCCAGGAACTGGCCGCACAGTTGGACAAAGACGCGATCGTCGTCTCTGGAGTGGGCAACCACAACGTCTGGGGAAGGATCATGCTGCCCATCCGCAACCGCGAGGGCTTTATCCAGGAGGGCCCCTGGGGCACGATGGGGGGTGAACTGGCCGGCGGTATCGCCGCCAAACTGGTCTATCCTCGGCGCCAGGTGGTGGTCATCACGGGCGACGGATCGCTGTTGATGGCCGCTTCCGACTTTGTGACGGCGGTGGAGGCGGGAGCCAACGTCCTGGTGGTAGTGCTCAACGACAGCCGCTACGGCATGATCACGGCTTTGCAGCAGAGGCGATTCGGGCGTTCTTTTGGCGACAAAATTGGGTGGATTGATTTCGCTCGTTTTGCCCAAAGTTTCGGCGCAGCCGGCGTCCGCGTCGAGTCGCCAGAGGCGTTACCGGACGCCGTGGCCCGGTCGCTGGCCCTGAACGCCCAGACGCCGGTGATCCTCGACGCGGTTTGCAGCCACGAGTACCGCTGGCCCGACCGGGAAGCCATCCTGGCCCTGGGCCTGGAACAGGGAGCGTCAGACAAATGAAATTCGCACGGCGATTGCAGGCCCAGAAAAGCATCCACTGGCTCGCCGTCAGGCAATTGATCCAGGCCAAGGAAGCCGAGGGCGTGAAGGTCATTCGCCTGGCCTCGGGCAACCCTGACCTGCCGACGCCACCGGCCGTGGTAGAGACGCTGCGCCAGGCAGCTCTCGACCCGGTCTATCACCGCTACCCGTTTAGCTTCCACACCGAACTGCGCGAAGCGATGGCGGCCTGGTATCACCGCCGTTTTGGCATAGAGTTGGAGCCCGAAACCGAGGTCTGCCCCCTGGCCGGGTCACAGCAGGGTATTGGCAACCTGGGTCTGACGGTCATGGAGCCGGGCGCCGTGGCGCTGGTAACCGACCCCGCCTACGGCAGTTATGCCCGCGCCACCGAGTTCGCCGGCGGCGAGGTCTATCGCCTGCCCTTGCGGGAAGAAGACGGATACCTGCCCGATCTGCCGGCCATCCCCGCCAAGGTGCTGGCCCGGACGCGCTTGCTCTGGCTGAACTATCCCCACAACCCCACCGGTGCTGTCGCGCCTCTCTCCTTCTTCGAAGAGATCGTCGCTTTCGCCCGCCAGCACCACCTCCTGGTTTGCCACGACAACGCCTACTCCGACGTAACCTACGACGGCTACGTCGCACCCAGCTTCCTGGCGGTGGAGGGCGCTCAAGAGATCGGCATTGAGTTAAACACCTTGAGCAAGGCTTTCAACATGGCCGGCTGGCGGGTGGGCATGGCGGTGGGTAACGCCGGAGCCCTGGCAGCGCTGGCCCAGGCGGGCTTTAACACCAGCATGGGACTGTTTGGCCCCGTCCAGGCGGCGGCCATCGAGGCGCTGACCGGCGACCAGGGTTGGATGGTCGAACGAAACAGAGTCTACCAGGAGCGGCGGGACATTGTGGTGCAGGGTCTGCGGGCTGCCGGCCTGAAGGCGCCGTATCCCAAAGCGACGCTCTATGTCTGGGCCAGGCTTCCAGAGGGCCATCAGGATTCGCTGGAGTTCTCCAGGATGGTGCTGAACCAGACGGGGGTCTGGCTCTCGTCGGGCGTCTTTTTCGGCCAGGGAGGCGAAGGCTATGTGCGGGCCACCCTCACGCTGCCTACGGAGACGCTGCGCGAGGCGATGGAGCGGTTGAAGGGCCTCAATCTGGGCTGAACTCCTTATCGTCCCTATGCTATTCTGCGTCCAAAGAACCAGGCCACGCCACCCACAATGGCCGCCTGGGCCAGCGTCAGCACGCCGGTGAGAAGCGATGCGTCGAACCAGAACTGCGGCGGAAAGAGACGAATGAGGGTATCGGTAGCCGAGAACAGCCAGGTATCCCCCTCGAAGAAGATCAGGTGAAACCGGGTAAAGAACCAGTCAAAGTTGAACGCCACCAGCAAGGTGAGTCCCACCAGGATCACCCACGTCAGGACCGCGCCGCCGGTTAGCCCCCCCAGCGCGGCGCGACGGGACTCGCCGCTCCGGTAGACCATCCCTCCAACCAAAGCCAACAAAAAGAGGCCCAGGATCACCTGCAAGGGGAACGCCTTGCTCGTCAGCGCCTTGACGTCCTCCATGTGGCGCAACTCGCGCTCGTTGTAGATCGGCCCACCCTCGTCGGCCAGGTCACGCAGCGCCTCGATGCTGGCGTCGGTCAGGAGGTAGGCCACCGATGCGCAGGCAAACTCCCTCCGCTCCTCCAGGGTGAACCGCGCCGGCTCGGGGAAGCTGGGCTTGCCGTACTCGTAGCGCAGGTAAGCCTGGCTCGTCAACAGCCGCACGTTGGTCAGCACCAGGAAGGCGGGCAGGGCAAGGGTGATAACCAGTTGTATCAGGCGTCTCAACATTTGTCCTCCTGA
>CAYNKW010000427.1:0-3518 GCA_964397845.1 uncultured Anaerolineae bacterium | reverse complement strand
TCCTCCTCAGCCAGTTTGCTCAGGTCAGCCGCATAGAGGGTGACGATGACGCTACCGGGCACCTCCTCGAAGCGGGGCAGAGGTGGCTGAAGGGGGTGCTCTTCAAACAGTGTCCGTACCATCGGCAGACCGTCGCCGTATCCCTCGACGTAGCCATAGCCGTAGAGCATTTTCATCAGGTGGGGATTGCGGTGCACGGGACGAGTGGTGTAGATGGTAGCCGGGGTGATGGGTTCCATCAATTCGCCGGGGTTGCTAACCTCAATGCGGTCGCTGAACCATTTGAGAATGACTCGTGCGCCACGTATCTGGTACTCGCGGTGGGCCAGGGCGTTGGTAGTGATTTCCCGCAGCGCCGGCAGGGGATACTCGGGCACGTCCTCACGCCGGGGGCCGAAGCGTCGTACATCCCGGATGGCCCCCACCTGCATCCGCTCACTCAGGTAGTCGGTTGCCTGGTCAATCAGATCAGGTACGCGCCCCTCGAACTCTCGTGCATCGAGGAGATTGCGGGTGATGGCTGGGCCTGGATAGCGGACGATACTCAACCGGCTCTGGGGTACGTGGCGCCAGACATCTCGTCCAAAGACCAGCAGTCCGGCCACAGTGGGATGGGGTTTGTCGTCGCGATAGACGACGGCCCCCAGATGCTCCAGCAGTTTGAGATCGGGGAGCATCAGCCGCCGGCCGCGCTTTTTCTCATAGGTAGCGCGATAGTTCTCCAACAGGCCCAGGTCCAGATCACCCAGTGTGGCCCCAGGCGGCGTCTCGGCCTCATAGTGCAACTGCCCCCGGCGGCTTGCCAGGGCAGTGATTTGGTGGGGCAAGGCTGGCACGTTCTCCGTCCCCCGGCGCACCAGCACCCGGCCGTCGGTAGTGAACATCTCGCGGGGCTGATAGGGGACGGCGGCCACAAAGACTGGCTGGCCCTGGTACGTGCGTTCCTCAACAGAGATGCTGACGGCCGGCTGGCAGCAGTCGAGGCTGGCCGCCCGGTAGATGCTATCCAGCGCTATTTCCCGGTTGGGGATATCGGTCGGCTGGCGGGTAGCATCGTCAATCCCGATGACGATCCGCCCCCCGCCACTGTTGGCGAAGGCAACCAACGTGCGGGCCAGCGTAGCCGGCCGCACTCTGGCTGCCTTGAACTCCAGATAAGGTCCTTCTCCTTCGGCGATGAGACGAGCCAATTCCTCTTCTGTCATCGGTTATGCTTCCCCTTTAGCCTGTTCCTCTGCATAGTCCTCGACCAACACCTCCAGCATGTCTTCCAACGTCATCGTTCCGGCCACCACGCGGGGGAAGGCTTCCACGGCGAACTCGTAGCCGGTGGGGGTGTGCTTGAGGATGGAGCGCAGGTCTACCAGACGCTGGAGCGCATTCCATAAGCCGAGTGCTCACGCCGGCTGATCCACGATCAGGTCGGCCTCAATCTCGGCAATCATCGTTTCGCACAGAGCCAACTCTTCCTGTTGCTCGACCAGATCGCCCTCGGTCATCCCGAGCATCGTTTGCAGCACGTCCACCTGGGTCTGCCAGGTTTCCCGCGCCGCCTCGTCCTGTGCCTTGGTCAGCAGCCGCTGGGTGATCTCTAGCTCGTAACACAAGCGCTCCAGTTCAGGTTCGAGCGATTCTTCGATCTTGCTCTGAGCGCTGATGGCTCGATCTTCCCACGCCTGTAGTACCTCTCGTTTCATCATTGTTCGTGCCCCCTCTGCGTTATGGGGAATGGTGGCGAAATAGCGTCCTTCGTCCAGCGCACACTCGGCAAATCCGGCCAATCGCGTGTGGGCCCGCGGCATGAACGCCTCCAGAACGTCAACCGCTTCAGTTGTTCCTTCGTGGGCCAGGATGAGCATCGCTTCCTGCATCTGCCAGCGTGGGCTGGCATCTTCCTCCAGCAGAACGCGACGCGCGTCGGCGACCGTCTCTGGGCGCTGGCGCTGCCCAAAAGGCCGGCAGCAGCGCCCATAGCCTGGACACGACTCGCCACAGGCAGAGACGCGGTACCACAGACCGCCCTCTAATTGGGCCAGACCGCCGCGTGCCAGCTCGAGATTACCCATAAACTCTTCCTCACCGGCGTACTCGGCGGTGATCACGTCGCGGTAGCCGGCGCAACAGATGCCGCATCCAGGGCAGCGCTGACCGCAGTCGGCAGTTTCGATCCATCGTCCGTGCTCATCCTCGGTCACTGTTGTGCCGTTCACCTGACGCGGATCGTAAGGTGGTGTCCATTGCGTCCACTCAATTGGGGTCTCCATTGGTTTCTCTCCTTATTCTCACACGTTTTCATCAAAGAATCAGTTCTTCTACCTGGCAGAGCGCTCTGGTTCTTTGATCGCCTTACGCAGTTCGTCCTTGAGCGCGGAAAAGCGGCGGTAGGTGGCAAACAAGCCCTGGTAGTAGCGCTCGAAATCGGCCTCGCGCCCCTGCACGCGCCGGATGGCGCGGATCACCTTGCAGAACGCGCCGGCCTTGGCATAGTGGGAGCGATCCCTGCCGCCGATGGCCCGTTCGACCAACCGCTCGTACAGTTGCACGGCACTATCTAGCAAGGGAGCGGCGGGCAGTGTGAGCGCCACCGGCTCCAAGAGTTCCCCGTGCTCGCGGATGATTTTGGGAGCGTCGCGCAACGCCTGCACCAGCGCCTCGTCGCCCGGCTCGCCTCGGGCGACCAGTCCCATACGCAGCAGGCCGGTGGCGACGATGTGGGCCGGGTCGTCGTCCGTCCGCCATGCCTGAACGTCCGGGGTGGAGGCCCACTCGACGGCCCTCTCCCAGTCCCCTTCCAGCAGGTAGGCGTAGCCGAGCAGCCCGGCCTCCGTCAGAACAACGACGGGGTAGCCTGACGGCCAATCCGTTGACAGTACGTGCGCCTGCATCTCAGCCGTCAATTGAGGGTACAGCGCCTCCCACTGACCGACAGCTTGCGCCGCCTGGCGCAGCTTGAGGTAGACCGGCGCTTCCCATCGTCGCTTCTGGAACAGTGCTTGCAGCTCGTCGAGAGCTTCGGCAGACCGGTCCAGGTGAATCAGCGCCTGACCGCGCGCCTCCTGGAGCAGCAGGCGGCAGCGACTCTCGGCCGGTAGCTTCTCCAATCCATCCTCGGCCCAGGTCAGCACTTGCTCCCAAGCCTCTTGCTCTTGATAACGGTTGACCAGGTCCTCATACGGCCAACCTTGCTGCGGGCCGACCTCCCGGCAGAGGGCTTCGTAATCAGGCAGGGCGCGGTAGCGGCGATAGAACTCGCGCAGCAGTTCGGCGGGATGGGATAAAAGGCCCACCTTCTGAGAAGCGGGCTGACGGGCGCGAGCGATGAGGGCCGCTTCCAGAGCCGTCATCAGATCCTTGCGACCCTCCCAGGCAGCCAGCAGGGCGTAGCGATTGCTCCCGTAGTAATGCAGGTCATCGGAAACCTGAATGATCGTTCTCGCGGGCTTGGGATCACTCCGTCCAATGGCGATGAACAGGTTCTCCTTCATCGCGTCCACGTCGGTGTGCAGCGCCTCGGCCGG
>CAYNKW010000426.1:0-3522 GCA_964397845.1 uncultured Anaerolineae bacterium | reverse complement strand
GTGGGACTGGCTTTGGCGATGGCAGCCCTGGTGCTGGCCTGGGGGGCCTGGGGAGGAGCGCGCGTGGCGAGAGGAGCTGCCCCACCAGCAAAGCCACTGACCAGCACTGTGTCTGGCACCGTGGTCATCAACGAGGTGGCCTGGATGGGCACGCAGGCCAGCACCGCTGACGAGTGGATCGAACTGTGCAACGCGGCCGATCAGCCCATTACCCTGACCGGCTGGACGCTCTCCGACGGTGGAGACATCAGCGTGACGCTGAGCGGCGTCATCCCGGCTGGAGGCTATTTCCTTCTGGAACGCACGGACGACGGCACCATCAGCGACGTTCCGGCGGACCAGCCTTATAGCGGGAACATGGGCAACTCTGGCGAGACGTTGACCCTGCGCGACGACACCGGCATTATCATAAGCACCGCTAACGGCGACGGGGAGGAATGGCCGGCAGGAGACATTGGCACCAAGGCCACCATGGAGCGGATCGACCCCACCGCCCCCGACACCGACGACAACTGGGCGACCAACGACGGCACCACGCGCAGCGGCCACGACGCCGACGGTAATCCGATCAACGGTACGCCCAAGTGTCGCAACTCTGCCACTGCTCCGGCTGCCGATCTCGTGGTACTCAAAGACGGCCCTGCCACAGCGGAGCCGGAAGACCGCCTCACCTATACCATCCGCCTGCGCAACGCCGGCAACGTCACAACCACAGGGCTTCTTGTGACCGACACGTTGCCATCCGGCGTCACCTTTGTCACTCAGACCTCGGTTCTCACTTTCAGCCGGCCAGCAAAAGACACACTAATCTGGACGGCAAATGCCTTGCCGGTGAGCACCACTTTTTCTCTGATGACCGTTGTAGTGGAGGTTGATGCAGGGCAGACCCAAGGCTTGGTCAACGTCGTCACGGCCACCAGCGGCGTCACCGAAGCGCAGGCCGCCAACAACACGGCCTGGCTGACGACGGCGTTGGGCACCCCCGTTGTGCCCTATGTGCGCCTCTACGCTTTGCATCCCTGGGCGCTTCACTCCGGCGACGAAGCCGTGGCTCTGATCAACCTGGGGGCGGTTACGGCCACACTGACCGGCTGGCGACTCGGCGATGGGGACCTCGCGCCCAATGACCCGAAGCTGCCCGATGCGGAGCTACCTCCAGGCGGTATCCTCTGGATCACAAACGACGCCGATGACTTTTACCACGTCTTTGGTTTCGACGCAGACGCGGCCCTCACCTGTGTGACTCACACCGTTCCGCTGTTGGACGGCAAGTGGCCCGGTTTTGCCAACGATGGCGACGAGGCGATTCTCTACGACGATGCTGCTCACCCGGTGGATACACTCGTCTACGGCGATGGCGTCACCACTACAACCGGCTGGAACAGCGCGGCCGTGCCCTACCCCCGCGCCGGGTTCGGTAATGGGCAGATCCTCTACCGCAAGCTGGATCAGGTCACCGGTCTGCCCGTGCCCGATACCGACACGGCTGCCGACTGGGCGCAGGCGGGCGACGATGATATTGACGGCAAGAAGGTGCGCTACCCCGGCTGGGACCTGGAAGAGTTCTTTTTCCCGGCCCAGATCACGCAGACGGCAGCGCTTACCGTGTGGGTCGCGCCGGATGGGCTGTACGAGGGGATCGCGGGGCTGCTGCAACAGGCGCAGAGCAGCATCCTCATCGAGGGCTACACCTTTGAGAGCGCCGAGCTGGCCGGCGTCATCACCAGCCTGTTGCGATCCGGCGTGCCGGTGACGATGCTGCTGGAGGGCCAACCGGCCAGTGGGCCGATCGAGCAGGAGCTATGGGCCTGCGGGCAGATGGCGGACACCGGAGCCAACATCTACTTTATGCACAACGACCCCGGGGCCAAGATTTTTGACCGTTACGACTACCAACACGCCAAGTTCATCATCGTGGATGGCCAGTGGGTGCTCATCGGCTCGGAGAATTTCAGCCCTGGCGGGATGCCGGCCGACGACAAGACCGACGGCACGTGGGGCCACCGGGGCGTCTATGTGGCCACCGACGCGCCCGGCGTGGTCGCGCGGGCGCAGGCCATCTTTGACCGTGACCTGGACAACGCTCACAGCGACATCGTGCCCTGGGGCAGTCATGGCTACACTGCGCCGGCGGTTTTCACGCCGACTTACAGCATCAACCAGGTGACCTACACGGCGCGCTTCAGCCAGCCGCTGAGCCTGGCCGGGGAATTCGCTTTTGAGGCGATCCAGTCGCCGGAGAACAGCCTGCGGGATAGGGATGCGCTGCTGGGCCTGCTGGCCCACGCTGGCAGCGGTGACACGATCCTGGTCGAGCAGCTCTACGAGCACCGGTTCTGGGGCGGCGACACAGCCAATGGCCCTAACCCCCGCCTGGCGGCGTACATCGAGGCTGCTCGCCGGGGCGCGACGGTGCACCTCCTGCTGGACAGCCGCTACGACGAGGGGGACAACCGGGGGACGGCGGATTACGTCAATGGCATCGCTCAGAGTGAGGGACTGGACCTGGAAGCGCGGCTGGGCAACCCCACCGGCGAGGGTATCCACAACAAGATGGTGCTGGCGTGGATCGGCGGGCAAGGGTACATCCACGTGGGCAGCATCAACGGCAGCGAAGCCGCCAGCAAAGTGAATCGCGGATTGGCTTTGCAGGTGCAGTCGAACACGGCCTACGACTTTTTGAAGGACGTTTTCGATTACGACTGGCAGGCCAGTTGGCAGAGCGCGCCCGGCCTGACGCACGTCTACCTGCCGCTGGTGGCCCGCAATTGCGTGCCGCCGGCCGATCACCTGGTCATCAGCGAGTTGCTCTACGACCCGGCTGATGTGGCCGACGCCGACGGGGAGTGGATCGAGATCTATAACCCCACTGCCATCACCGTCACCCTGACCGGCTACAGTCTCAGCGATGGTAACAGTCATGGCGACGGGACAGCGGCTTTCCCCGGCGGAAGCATCGCGCCTGGCGGGGTGATCGTGATCGCCCAGCGAGCCGAGGTGTTCAGCAACACGTATGGCTTGGCGACGGATTTCGAGTTTAAGGTTAGCGACCCGGCAGTGCCGGACATGACGCTGATCAATGGCCGCATCGGTTGGGGCAACGGCGGCGACGAGGCCATCCTGCGCCACGCGAGCGGTGAAGACGTGGACGTCGTCGTCTATGGCAGCGGAAGCTATCCGGGGGCCACGCCGCATCCGGGCGTCGGGTGGGGACACTCGCTGGAGCGAAAGCCCGCCAACTGCGACACCGACGATTGCAGCGCCGACTTTGGGGAGCAGTACACGCCCAATCCCGGCCAGGTGACGCTGAATTGAAAACATCTTGCAGAGGTTGCGAATGGCCCAGGTAGTGCGGCGGTCTCATTGGCTTGATTCCAATTAATATGATAAAATAAGGCAAAGCAATTCGAATTCTGAAAAGGGAGAAATACAATGCATCCCACTTTTGAGCTGAAGTTTGAAATCGAGCCGATTGTTCCTGATACGTTGATAAGCGCCCAATCTCAATTTCAAGCCGCTGTA
>CAYNKW010000425.1:2352-3538 GCA_964397845.1 uncultured Anaerolineae bacterium | reverse complement strand
ACGTAGCCCTCGTTATCAAGCACGGCCGAGCCAGAGTCGCCGCCGGCGCTCATGGCACCGGCCATCAACTGGTCAGTGAAGGTCGCTATGCGCGTGCCATAGGCCACCCGTACCGTCACGTCAATCTGGATGATCCGTCCGGTCGTGTGGCCGGTGGTGCGGCCCGATTTCTGCACCGCCGTGCCCAGCGCCGCCTCTCGCACGCCCTGGGGCACGCCGATGTTCAGAATATCTTTTCTCACGATGTCCGGCGACGTGGGTAGAGCTATCGCACAGTCCACCAGGTTTGTGCCCGGCGATTCCTGGAAGACCGAGATGCGATGCCGGGATCCCATGGCCTTGGCGATGGCGTTGAGCAATACCTCCACCCCGGTGGCGATGCCGCACTCCGGGGGGGCATCGCCAAAGTCAATGGGGACGAACTCGGCCAGTGTGGCAATCTGGTCGGCCATCGTGCCTCCATCGTGCGGGCCAGGCTGAAGGATAGCATCGCCTATCTCGGCATTGTTGGAGTTGGCCAGCACGTGGTTGTTGCTGAGGATGTAAGTCTGGCCGTTCTTGGTCACTAGGCAGCCCAACGTGCCGGCGGTGATGGCATAGTGGCCGATGGAAACACCGCCCGGCGCCGGCCGCCAGCGATCCGTGGGGTCTTCTTGGAAGGCTCGGATCCGCCCCACCTCGATAACGTCGGTCTTGACGTCCTGTGACAGGACCTTGGGCAGCAGTTCCTGGGTCGTCAGTTGCGCCTGGGGCACCTTTTTCGTCACGCCGACGACGACGCACGGCTCGTCGGTGACGGCGCCCTCGCTCTCCTTGAAGCCCACGCCACAGGTGACGACGTTCGGTTTGCCGAACAGAAACTCGATGTGTTCTCGTCTGATGTTGCGCGCCAGGTTGATCGCGCCGAGCAAAGCTGCGTTCATTGCCATTTGTCTTTTCTCCCTTCTTGAAAGAAGCTTTTTATCCGCTAACTCAGCGCCCGGATTTCGCCGACTTCCTTCACGTCCACCGGCACGCCTTCGATTTCGATCGGGATAAAGTCTGCGGCACTGACCTCGCTCGTGGACAGCTTTTTCGACACTGAAACGATGAGCGCCATCTGGTCTGTCATCTGCCCGTCTTTTTCTCTGAAGCCAATGCCGACGCCGATCACGTTTTTCTTGGATAGCAGCAAAGTCTCGTATTT
>CAYNKW010000425.1:0-2252 GCA_964397845.1 uncultured Anaerolineae bacterium | reverse complement strand
CGGGCCCGTGATGGGGTGCGAATCTGGGTCATACGTCTCGCAAATCTCGCTCAGCGGCGTGTGAAAGAGATTACCCAGCGAGATCCCCTGGCAAATGTGTAGATTCCCGAATGGATCCACATGCAACCGTCCTGGCTCGCGTAGGTCTTCGTATGGACATTCTGTGAACTGTCCCCAGGGCCACCGTACGGCTCGTGGGACGAGCTTTTCTGCGGCCCGCCCGCGGTACATGATGGCCGTTTCACTCGCCGGAAGCTGGCCGACCGCCGATGCTGCGTTCGTCACCTCGGGCTGAGCGATACTGATGACCCCGAGGGGGATGCCCAGTTGCTCTGCCGCCGCGCAAGCGTTCTTTGCTTGCTTGCTGAGCTTGTCGCTCCAGTGATACAAATCGCTGCTGATTGAGAGATCCTGGATCAATCCTGCAAAGGGCCTCAGCCATTCGAGGGCGTCTTCCACATTGGTGGCCCAGTATCCGTTCGAAACGATTCCGGCTTGAAAGCCCCTAGAGGCTGCCTCCTGGACACCTTTGAGCAAGATGGCGTAATAGAGAAAGGGCTCCCCGCCCTCAAAGTAGAACCATTTGACCGTGCCAAGGTCTTTGGCCTGTTGCAGAATATGCCGGACATTCCGCAGGGTCATCGTGCCACTTTGCCACGGGCTACCCCAGACAAAGCAATGATCGCACTCGAGATTGCACTGATACGTTAAGAGCAGGTGCAGGCCCGATAGCTTCATGTCAGCACTCCTTTCTACTCGCTTTCCAAATCGTCTTCACTGTAGCTCTCTTTGTTCAAACCAGGGTTTTCATTTTCATACTATTCCACGGAAATCTCTAGCCGTTCGTTGTCGTCCGTTTCCATCGTCTCTACGCTTTCACTGGCTGTGCTGTTGGCAATCAGCTCCCTCAGCTCTTGCAGGTCAAAGCTGTCGAGCTCGGCCGCCAACCGTCCCCCCATATATAGAACCGTGTTCACCAAACCCATCGGAAGGCTCATGTCAATCTTTATTGTGCCCGATGCCAGGTCGCTGACGCGGATGCGGAGGTGTCGCCTCTCCCCACTCGGACTGGACACCGCCAGCGTGGCCCAGCTCCCCTTCTCTACCGCTTCCAGCAAATTGGCTGCTTCGTCCGCCGAGATTTTTCTCTCCTCAAGCATCTGGATTATATTCAGCCGCTCGTCAATTGCCGCCCAAGTTGCTCGTCCGACCCACCGTTCCAACAGAGCAAAAACCCCGGCCGCGATCAGACCTATGACCCCGGCACCGTACCAGACCCAACGCTGGTCGGCGTTGTCCATGACCAGCCCAGCCAGAAGTGGCCCTACCGCTGACGGGATTACCCAACTAAAACCAAAGACTGCCATGTATCGTCCCCGCATGTCCTCCGGCGCCAACCGGGCGACAATGGCCTGGCCAACCGGGCTGACGAACATCTCCCCGACGGTGATGATGACCATCGCCACCAGAAAGAGGACATAGGTCGAAACGAGACCATACATTCCGAATCCAACCGCATAGAGCAGCGTGCCCACGGCCATAACGATCACCGGACGATACTTGCTGATCCAGCGCGTTATCGGGAGCTGGAACAGGACGACCATCGCCGCGTTGAGGCTCAAGATGTATCCAAAGGCCTGTTCGGAGATGCCGTGGGTATCCCGCAGATAGACAGCCAGTGTTGTGTTCATCTGCATGTACACCAACACCATCAACACAGAAGCACCCAAAAACCAGACAAAAGCGCCGTCTCGCACCACGTCCAGATAGCCACCAAAGGTCTGGGCCATTGTCTGCTCGAGCTCGCCCTCGCGGGAAGCGGGCCGGGTCTCCTGCAACGCCAGGTAGACAATGCCAGCCGTGATCAAGCTGGCAACCGCGTCACAGATAAAGAGAAACAGGTAGGATTGAGCTGCCAATAACCCCCCAATCATCGGGCCGATGGTGACGGCAAGGTTGACCACAACGCGGAGGATGCCGAAACCGTGGGCACGCTTCTCCTCCGGCAACAGGTCGGCGACCATTGCCTGCTGCGCCGGGCCGCCGGCGTTGGTTAATAGCCCCACGGCCAGCGTGACAACGAAGAACAGCTCGATCACATTGACCAGACCCATCAACAGGCTGGACAACGCACTCACCACCAGCCCAAAGAGCAACATCCCCTTCCGCCCCAGGCGATCGGTCAGCGCGCCGCCGAACATGCTGCCCACCACGCTCGAGATTGAGAACAGGCCAAAGATGACGCCGACCTC
>CAYNKW010000424.1:0-3568 GCA_964397845.1 uncultured Anaerolineae bacterium | reverse complement strand
CTCTCCCCGCCCCGAACGAGAGCCCCGCCAACTCTATTGCCCGCTTGACCGTGATGCGCTCCGGCAGAGACAATGGTTGGCCGGCCACAGCGAGAGATGCTAACATGGTGGCACTCGAAACCTGGGTCAAGTAGACAGGCAGGATAAAGAGTACAAATGGAAGCGATCACAGAACTGGGGCAGGAGGAGACTTTCAGCATTCAGGAAGCGGCCCACTTTGGGGCCAGGCGTGAGCATTACAACAAAGTGAACACCTTCTCGAGAATTATGAGTACCGCTGAAACCAGGGCGATGACCCCTCCGATGATCTGGACAATGCGAGTCACTCGCCCGGTTAGAAACGGTACCCGTTCGCTAACATCAACAGGTACTACAATTCCACCACAACGTTGACCCTGTTGATCGTAAAAATCGAAGGAAATATGATGACTTTCTCTCTGCTTGGGCAAACAAGGAATATCGAGAGGAGTTGTGACAAGATCGTCGACATTGACTTCATACTCTTCCGAATCAAAAGAAAAAGCAGGTGCATTGATGACAATTTTGATTCTGCGGTCGCTGAGCAAGTTTCCACTCTCAACCATCGCCTCTTCTTTAAACTCCGGCAAGGAGAGAACGCGCAGGTCACTGGTCAACTTCTCAAATTGCTCCTTGTCATCGGGGGTAGATGGATCAAAACCACCTGGCAGTGATATGTCAAACCAATGTTCAGTAAACCCAAGTTTAAGCGAATAGGAGTTATTTCCCTTCATGATGGCCGGACGTTCGACGTAGCAAACCCAATAGCGGACCAGAAGTGGTACATGTAAAAGATTGAGGGGCAACACACAGCCCAGACGCACCTTTGAGAAATACCACAGTGATGCGAACAGGCCCACTATCAGCCAAACCAAAGCGAGAATAAGCAATCTTTCAGGGGAACTGGGCGACACGAGGACTAGTGCGATACACAAGCCTACAAACCAACCAACAATCAACGAAAAGCCAATTTGAGAACCCTTGCCAGCATTGCTCAACACCGTTCGTTTCCTTCTTGACACCAATTGAGCAACCAGGAGTATGGTTAACCCCAGAAGTGATGCAAGGATAGGAACACCTGTTTGAGGTAGCAGAGACGCTTTCATAATTGATGATACAGCTTTTTGATGAGCACCTCAGTCGAGGCACCTACCAGCTCGGCAGAGGGTGGGGGCGACGGTGCCTTTCGCTGCTGCCAGGTGCCCTGGTCCAGGCTTCCCTTCAGGCTAACAGGGGCCTGACGACATCCTGGGGGATGTTGATGCCATACGGACAGAGACAGTCTTGACTGTCCAACAACCGTTCAATGCCCAGGTCTCTGGCCTGTCGCCGTCGGTCGTACCTGTCCTGAGGATGAAAGTGCATCTGGGCCAGCTTGACCATCACAAAGGGCCCAGCAAAGGCCGTCCCATCCCCCACCACCGCGCAGTCAGAATGACAGCATAAGCATTCCAGACAACTCGATAACTTGTAGTACATGGGCAGGTAATCCGGAGACCTTTCGATCTTTCCTTGAGCTATGGGAAAGAGCTTCAGACTTTGTAGCTTGTCGAACAGCGGTCGGCGGTCAATGACCAGATCGCGGATCACAGGCAAGTTGCTCAGCGGCTCTATCCTCATCCCATCCTGCAGCGGGGTCAGGCAAGCCAGGCGCGACTGGCCCGACACCCGTACCCCACATAGACCACAACCTTGAAAGCGACAACTGTAGCGAAAAGCCAGGGTCGAGTCCACGGCGCTGTAGATGTACTGTAAAGCTTGTAGCACCGTGTCCTTGGGCTCGGTGGGGATCTCGTACGTCTGATAGCCAACGTCGTTGCCATTCTCATCGGTGCGCCGGATGTAAAGTCTAACGGTCTTCAATGGAAAACCTCCCTGCTCAATTATTCACCCAGCGATGGATCAACTTCCCGTCTTTCATCTCTAGCACGATGCTGCGCGCTCCGTGTTCTCCGTCCGGCTCCGGGTAATCCTCTCGCAGGTGGGTCCCCCGCGATTCCCGCCGCTCCAGGGCGCTGATCAGCATGGCCTCGGCCGTAGTCAGCATCAGGCGCAGCTCCAGGTAATCCAAAAGCTCCGTGTTGTACCTCTTGAGGGGCGAAACACGGCATTGTGGCAGCGCTCTGCGCACCGCCCCCAACTTTTCCAGCCCGCGTCGCAATCTCTCCTCGCTGCGAATACTTTTCAGACTGTGCCATACGATGTCAAAGATCTGCTCCACCAAGGTGATGGGCCGCGGTCCTTGCTGGCGGACCATGACCTGAGAGATGTCGGCCAGAAACGTTGACACCTCCTCCCTCACTTTGACAGTGGGGAGAGATCTCCTCCGGGCAACTGCATCCTGGCTGGCTGCCTTGCCAAGCACAAAGAGTTCCGTCAGGGCCACCCCGCCCAGTCGGTTGCCGCCGTGCAAGCCCCCCAGTACCTCGCCGATGGCATACAATCCCTCAACCCGCGTGCGGCCCCACTCATCCGCTCTGACGCCCCCCAGAGAATGATGCGCCGTAGGGGCCACTTCCAAGGGCTCCTGGCCTTCGTAGGCCCGCTGGCCGTAGGCGTACCGGATGATCTCATAAATGGAGCCCATCTTTTCCCGTATAGCCCGAGCGCCCTTCTCGGGATTACCCGAGATGTCGAGGAGCAGTCCTCCGTGCTCCGTCGGGTGACCGTTTGCAATCTCCCGCCACATGGCATTGCTCACCTCGTGCCGGGTGCGTCTGTTCATGCGATCCAGGATGAGATCGCCCTTGACGTTCAACAGTCGGCCCTCAGGCCCGGCCAGTTTACCGGGCTCCCCGCAGTAGATTCCCTGGTAGGCTCGCGGATGGGTCACGGCAAAGGGCACGAACTGCGTCTGCTCCATGTCCATGACCTCGGCTCCCGCTTCCAGGGCCAGGGCGAAACCGTCTCCCACCGCCGATTTGGCACAGTCGGTATGGGGGTAGTGCAACCTTCCAGCCCCGCCGGTGGCCAAGACGATGGCCGGGGTGTGGAACCAGTGAAATTGTCCGCTGATCAGATCCAGGCCCAACAGCCCGCAGACAGCCCCGTCAGCGGTCAGCAGCTTGGCGACCATCATCTCCTCGAAAACGTCGATGTCCTCCTTGGCCACGATACTACGCAGGCTCTGGCCCAGGGACCTACCGCGATAGGCGCATTTCACGTTTCGTGCCTCGCGGTGACCGGGCCGGCGGCGCACCACCATCTTTCCGTCGGGGGCAGTGAGAAAGACGTGGCCGTAGTCCTGTAGGAGGGCCATCGCCTCTGCCGCTCCCTCCGCCACCGCTCGGACCAGTTGGGGGCGGCTCAGTCCCTGGCCACTGGTCATGATGTCTTCAAAGAGACCCTGGGGCGCGTCGGTGGTGGTCATTCCGCCACCGGCGAGACGAGTGTTGCCGTAGCCGATGGGCTCCTTGGAGATCAGGGCTACGCTGGCCCTGCCCCGTGCTGCTGTCACGGCAGCGGTGATACCCCCTCCACCACTGCCGACGCAGACGACGTCATAGTGATGTTCTTTCAACGCAAATTCGTCCATATCTCGAACCCTCAA
>CAYNKW010000423.1:0-3603 GCA_964397845.1 uncultured Anaerolineae bacterium | reverse complement strand
TGCAGTTGTCAAAGATCAAACATCCGTCGATTGTATATGTGACGTTACAATGTTACATGTTGTTCTCACTGTAGATTCTCTTCAACTTGAACGGGAGGAGACAAATCGTGAGTCAGAGGTTTAGCATTGATGCAATTCAGAACCATTGGCTGACCCTTCGCGGTCAGCGGTGGCTTTTGCTAATCACTCTGCTGTTGGGAGCCATCATGGTGCTGCCGGGCAGAGATTCAGCACCAGTGGTCCGCGCCGAAGGACCGGTGAGCCTGTCGGGCCGGCTGCTCGATCCGCAGGGCCAGCCGGTGCACGGCGCTGAGGTGCTCGTCCGCGAGGGGGTCGGCGACGAACTCATCGCCAAGGCCGAGAGCCAGCACGACGGCACTTTCGTCGTGGACCTGCCGGCCGGGCAATTCTCTCCCCCTCTGATCATCAAAATAGACCGCCCGCACTTTCAGTCTCTGGAGACAGAATTGGAGCCAGAGGACGTGACGCGCCTCAACGCTGGCGAGTCATTGCGGCTGCCAGACATCGAATTGGCCCGGCGCATCACGCCCGGCTTTTGGGTGGCCACGCTGACCTTTGCCGGCATCCTGGCGCTCATTGCCCTGGAGAAGCTGCACAACACCATGGCCGCGCTGCTGGGCGTGGCAGTGGTGTTAGGCACCAGTTTTGTGGGCGGCGCTATCAACCACAACCTGTTCATTTTCAACTTTGAACGAGCGTTGGAATACGTGAATTTCGACGTCATCTTTTTGGTAATGGGCATGATGATCGTCGTCGGCGTCATCGAAGAAACTGGCGTCTTTCAGTGGATGGCCTACCAGGCCTATCGCTTCTCCGGCGGGCGAGCATGGCTGTTGGTGATCATCCTCATGATCATCACCGCAGTGGCTTCGGCATTGCTGGACAACGTGACTACCATGCTACTCATGACGCCCATGACCATCCAGATCGCGCTGGCGATAGGCATCGACCCCCTCTCCCTGCTGCTGCCGGAGGTGTTGGCCTCCAACGTGGGCGGCATCAGCACCCTCATTGGCACACCGACCAACATTCTCATCGGCTCATATGCCAACCTCACCTTTAATGACTTTCTCCGCAACCTGACGCCGGGCGTGTTGTTGGCCATGGTCATCCTGATCATCTACGCCATCGTCTACTATCGCAAACAACTGATCACCCGGGGCAGCGGGCTGTCGGAGGCGCTACTGGAACGACTGAAGGAAAGTGGACGCATCACCCAACCGCAAAAGCTGGCCAAAGCAAGCATTGTATTTGCCGTGATGCTGGCGTTTTTCGTCACCGGCGAGCGCATCCACCTGGTGCCAGCGGTGACGGCCATCATTGGCGCGGTAGCCATGCTCCTCTGGGTCGCGCCAGACATCGAGGAGATGCTCAAAGTGGTGGACTGGACGACACTGATGTTCTTCATCGCCCTGTTCATCGTCGTCGGCGCCATTCAGGAAGTGGGCCTCATCAGCATCATCGCCGATGGCATCGCCCGGCTGGTGGGCGACAGTCTGCCGGCCTCCATCCTGGTGCTGGTCTGGTCGGCGGCTTTCCTGTCGGGCATCATCGCCAACATCCCCTTCACGGCAGCCATGCTGCCGGTGGTGCGCTTTCTCACCGCCACCGTGCCCGGCGCGTCGAACCAGGCCCTATTCTACAGTCTGTCTATCGGATCGGCCATGGGCGGCAACAGCTCGCTCATTGGCGCCTCGGCCAACCTGGTGACCGCCGGCATCGCCGAACGAGCAGGCTATCGCATTACCTACGTCGAATTTATCAAAGTCGGCCTGCCAGCTACGATCCTGACCGTGCTCGCAGGGGTTGGGTGGCTGTTCATTCGATTCTTTTAGTGCAAAGTAAAACGAGTTGACAACTCGTTCCACGCTGATGTAAAACGAGTTGACAACTCGTTCTACCAGCAAGAGAGGAGAACCTCATGGGCAAGATTCTATGTGCCACCAGAGGTGGCGAAGCCAGCTACCGCACGCAGGATGCCGTCATTGTCCTGGCCCAGGAGCGGGATGATGCCCTGGTGTTCCTCTACGTCGTGGATACCGCCTTTATCAGCAGAACCGAATACGCCGTCCGGCCCGATGTGGTGGCCACGGAAATGGAGAACATGGGCCAGTTCCTGCTGGCTATGGCTTGCGAACGGGCAGGCAACCAGGGCGTGGAAGCCACCGCTTGCATCAAGCACGGCAAGTTGGCCACCGCGCTAAAAGAGGCCGCCGTCGAGCAAGGTGTCAGCCTGGTGGCACTGGGCCGTCCCGCCGGTGGGGAGAGCCGCTTCCAGTTGGCCGGCCTGGAGAAACTGGCTGCCGAGATCACCGAGGAGACAGGGATAGAAGCGCGCATCATCTGAGAAAGGAGCGGTCATGTCCCTGAAAACTGTCCTTCGCCTGGGCTTGTTCCAGTTCTGCCTGGGCATGCTCTCGCTGCTTAACTATGGATTGCTCAACCGGGTGATGGTCATCGAGTTGGGCATTTCCCTGGCAGCGACCAGTTTCATCGTCAGCGCGCACTATTTTGCTGCACCCATCAGCCTGCCCATCGGTCACCTCTCCGACCGACGTTCCTACTTTGGCTATCGTCGCACGCCCTACATCGTGGCCGGCGCGGCTCTCACGGCTGTTCTCACAGCCCTGGCGCCATTCCTGGCGCTGCACATCGCTGGCCAGGGTACATCTCTGGCAACGACGCTGCTGGGGGCAGTCTATTTCCTGGTCATGGGCGCGGGGATCTATGTTGCTGCCACGGCCTACATTTCTCTGGTCACCGACCTGACAGTTGAGGAGGAGCGGGGCAAAGTGGTATCCATCATCTGGACATTAATGATGCTGGGCATCCTGACCGGAGCCGGACTGACAGCAATGACAATGGCACACTATGACGAGAACCGCTTCACGGCCATTTTCGGCGGCATGAGCGTAGTGCTGGCCCTGCTGACGGCAGCGGCGCTCTGGCGCATGGAGAAGCGGCTGGATCAGCAGGGCAAAGCATTGTTGCAATCCCAGGGAGCCAGGGGAAATCTACGCCAGGCCATGGGGCTGGTGACGTCCAATCCCCAGGCACGGCGGTTCTTTGCCTTTCTGACGATGGCTCTCTTTTTCTTCTTCACCCAAGAAGTGGTGCTGGAACCGTTCGGCGGCCAGGTGTTTGACCTGGAGGTACGCGAGACCACCCTTTTCAACGCCTATCAGATGGTCGGCGTGCTGGCTGGGATGCTCCTCAGCGGGCAGTTCCTGGCCAACAAGTGGGGCAAAAAGAAGACCACGGCCATGGGCATCGCCATGGGGGTCGGTGCGTTCTCGTTGCTGACCTTGAGCGCAGCAGGGCAGTGGAAAATCCTGCTGCATCCAGGTATCGTGGCGCTGGGCTTGGCTTTGGGGTTCTTTAACGTCGGCGGGCTGTCACTGATGATGAACATGAGCACAGCAGAGCGGGCCGGTCTGTTCATGGGGGCGTGGTCGCTGGCGCAAGCACTGGCCCGGGGCTTCTCTGGCGTGCTCGGCGGCGTCGTGCGAGACGTGACACTGGCCCTGGGCGTCTCTTTACCCCTCTCCTTTGCCGCCGTCTTTGGCCTCGAGGCGCTGGGGC
>CAYNKW010000422.1:0-3620 GCA_964397845.1 uncultured Anaerolineae bacterium | reverse complement strand
GGCGTGGTGGACGGAAAGAGTGTGTTGGTGGGCAGCCGGACGTTGTTGGAGGAACACGGCGTGACCGCAGCAATCCTGGAAGATGAGATGCGTCACCTGGAGGGCGAGGGCAAGACGGCGATGTTGGTCGCAGTGGATGGGGAGCTGCTGGGTCTGCTGGCCGTGGCCGACACGCTCAAAGACGACGCTGTGGCCACCGTTCGCGAGCTGCAGGCACTGGGCTTGCAGACCGTCATGATCACCGGCGACAACCAGCGCACGGCGCGGGCCATCGCCCGCCAGGTGGGCGTCGTCCACGTGCTGGCCGAGGTGCTGCCGGACGAGAAGCTGGCCGAGGTGCGGCGGCTGCAAGCAGATACAGAGGGGTTGGTGGTCATGGTCGGCGACGGCATCAACGACGCGCCGGCCCTGACCCAGGCCGACGTGGGCATCGCCATCGGCAGCGGGACGGACATTGCCATTGAGGCGGCTGACATTACACTGGTGCGCGGCGATCTCTCCGGCGTGGTCAGCGCGGTCAAGCTCTCCCGGGCCACGTTCAACAAAGTGATGCAAGGGTTGTTCTGGGCTTTCTTTTACAACGTGGTCATGATCCCGCTGGCCATTCTGGGTATGATGCACCCGGTGCTGGCAGAGATCGCCATGGCCACCAGCTCAGTGACCGTTGTCACCAACGCGAATTTGCTGCGGCGGGTGGATATCCGACCTGGATATGAGAGTGAGAGCCGACGAAATCAGGGAGGAACGTGATGTCCGAGGTTGGGTTTGCACTATTGCTTTCAGCCCTGGCTGGACTATCTACGACCATCGGTAGCGTGCTGGCGCTGTTCGTCCGCAAGCCCGGCTCACGTTTGATGACGCTGACTCTGGGTTTCTCCGGTGGAGTGATGATTCTGGTCTCGTTTGTCGAGCTATTGCCTGGCGGGATAGAGGCCATCGGGTTCGCGCCGGCCAACCTGGCCTTCTTTGGCGGCATGGTGGTCATGTTTCTGATTGACGAACTGATTCCGCACGACTATATGGGCGAACATCATCACACTGAGATGCAGAATGATCAAGACGCAGCCCTGAAAAGCCGCCTGCTCAAAACCGGACTGTTTGTGGCGCTTGGCCTGGGCATCCATAATTTTCCCGAGGGCATGGCCTCTTTTGCGACCGCGTTGAGTGACCCTCAACTGGGCATCGCTATCGCCATTGCCATCGCCATTCACAACATCCCGGAGGGGCTGGCCGTTTCAGCGCCTGTATACGCAGCGACCGGCAGTCGGAGCAAAGCGTTCTGGTGGTCGTTTCTCTCCGGCGTGGCCGAACCGGTCGGGGCATTGCTGGCGGCGCTGTTCTTGATGCCGTTCTTGAACGAGGTCATATTGGGGGTGTTGCTTTCAGCAGTGGCGGGGATCATGGTCTTTATCTCAGTTGATGAATTGCTGCCCGTATCCCGCGCCTACGGAGAAGAGCACCTGAGCATCGTTGGCATCTTTGTGGGGATGGTGGTGATGTCGCTTAGCTTGTGGATGCTAAAGTAAGGGTGGAGAGAACATGCCCAATCGCCTGGCGAACGAATCCAGCCCCTATCTGCTCCAGCACGCTGAAAACCCCGTTGACTGGTACCCCTGGGGCGAGGAGGCACTGGAAAAAGCAAAGGCCGAAGACAAGCCAATCTTTCTCAGCATCGGCTACTCGGCGTGTCACTGGTGCCACGTGATGGCCCACGAGTCCTTCGAGGACGAGCGGACAGCGGCGATCCTGAACGAGCATTTCGTCAGCATCAAGGTAGATCGCGAGGAGCGGCCCGACCTGGATCGCATCCACATGAGCGCGGTGCAGGCGATTACCGGCAGTGGCGGCTGGCCCATGTCGGTGTTCCTCATGCCCGACGGCCATCCCTTCTACGGCGGCACCTACTTCCCGCCGACACCCCGTTACGGGATGCCCGCGTTCACCGACATGCTGCTGGCCGTAGCCGACGCCTGGCAGAACCGGCGACAGGAGATTACGGAAAGTGGCCATCGTCTGGTGGCGGCCATCGAACGGCAGAGTGAGATGCGAGAGGACGCAAAACGCGCAAACCTGAAACGTGAAACGTTGGCATCCGCTTTCCAGAATCTCTTGAAACGCTTCGACCATGTCCACGGTGGATGGGGTGACGCGCCGAAATTTCCCCAGCCGATGACCCTCGAATTCCTTCTGCGCTATCACCACACCACGGGCGACCCGCAGGCGCGGCACATGGCGTTCCTGACCCTGGAGGAGATGGCCTATGGGGGAATGTACGATCAACTCGGCGGCGGGTTCCATCGCTACTCCGTTGACGACCACTGGCTGACGCCTCATTTTGAAAAGATGCTCTATGACAACGCGCTGCTGGCTCGCGTCTATCTGCACGCCTGGCAGGTGACCGGTGCCCCGTTCTACCGTACCATCACCGAGGAGATCCTCGACTATGTCGCGCGCGAGATGACCGATCCACAAGGTGGATTTTACAGCACACAGGACGCCGACAGCGAAGGTGAGGAGGGCAAATTCTTTGTCTGGACGCCGACTGAAATCCGCGACCTGTTAGGAGGGGAAGCGGACGCTTTTATGGCCGCGTATGGTGTCACTGAACGAGGCAACTTTGAGGGCCGGAATATCTTGGAATTGTTCAGCGATATGAGCCTGCGCGCAGAGCTGGCAGGCGCGCGCCGCAAGCTCTTTGCCGCCCGCGAGCGGCGGGTGCGCCCGGGACGAGACGAGAAGGTTCTGACCTCGTGGAATGGGTTGATGCTGGCCGCCTTTGCCGAGGCGGCGCGGGTACTGGACCGCGACGATTACCGACAAGTCGCCGAACGCAACGCCGATTTTCTGCTGCGCGAACTCTGTAGGCCCAACGGCAGTTCGGTAGGGCCTGTCCTGAGCCCCTCGGCTTTGATCGGGATAGACTTCACCGAAGGGCTCGCCACAGGCCGCCTATGGCACACCTGGAGAGCGGGTAAGGCCAAAATAAATGGCTATCTGGAGGATTACACCCATCTTTGCGAAGGGCTGTTAGAACTGTACCAGACCACCTTCGATCCGCGCTGGTACCTTGCTGCCCGAGAGCTGGCCGAGGGCATGATCGAGCATTTTAGCGCCCCCGACGGCGGCTTTTTTGATACCAGCGACGACCATGAAAGATTAATCACCCGTCCCAGGGAGTTGCAGGACAACGCCGTTCCTTCCGGCAATGCGATGGCAGCGCTTGTGTTGTTGCGGCTGGCGGGGCTGGCCGTTGAGCCGCACTATGCCGAGTTGGCGCAGCGCAGCCTGAGCCAGGTGCAGTTGCTGTTGGCTCAATATCCGCTGGGCTTTGCTCAGTGGCTGATCGCGCTGGATTATGCCTTATCGCAACCTTCCGAGATCGCCATCGTGGGCGATGCGAAGGAAGCCGACACCCGCGCCCTGCTGGATGCCTGCACCGCCGGCTACCGTCCCCATCAGGTCGTGGCGCTAGGCGCCCCTGACACCGAAGCATCCGCCATCCCGCTTTTGCAGGATCGGGGCCAGATCGAGAGTCGCGCCACGGCTTACGTCTGCGTTGACTTTGCCTGTCGTCCTCCGGTCACCGACCCGGCGGCGCTACGGGCATTGCTCAGCCAACT
>CAYNKW010000421.1:0-3649 GCA_964397845.1 uncultured Anaerolineae bacterium | reverse complement strand
ATCCTATCCTTCGCCCTGGTCGTGGTGATGCTGGGGGTTGGCATAGTCTATCCAATCTTCCCGTTCTACATCAAAGAACTGGGCGCCAGCGGCACCGAACTGGGCTTGCTCGCAGCGACCTCCGCCCTGTTGGAGTTTATCTTTGCTCCAATATGGGGCAGCGTTTCCGACCGAACCGGCCGCAAGCCCATTTTGATGATCGGCATGGTGGGGTACGGTTTATCCATGCTGCTGTTTGGACTTGCCACACAATTGTGGATGCTTTTCGCCTCCCGAGCGTTGTCGGGCATCCTCTCGTCCGCCACGCTGGCAACTGCAATGGCCTACATCGGCGACACTACGTCTGAGGAAGATCGGGGAGGCGGGATGGGCATACTGGGGGCAGCAATGGCATTGGGCGTCATCCTGGGTCCAGGTTTCGGCGGTTGGCTGGCCGGCGACTCCCTTTCTACGCCGTTCTTCATCGCTGCCGGTATGTCATTGGTCTCCCTGTTGCTGATCCTCTTCCTGGTTCCCGAGTCACTGCCCGCCGAAGCCCGTAAACGGACCGAGGGGAAGGTGAGCACCGTACAACTGGGCGAACTATGGCGCGCTCTATTCAGTCCCATCGGCGTCTTGCTGTTCATGGTTGCTCTGTTCAGTTTCGCGCTGACCAATTTCGAGGCCGTTTTTGGCCTGTATGCCCTGGAGAAATTCAGCTACGGCCCCGAACGGGTGGGGACGATCCTGATGGTGGTTGCGGTCGTATCCACCGTCGGCAAGGGCACGTTGACCGGACCGGCCACCAAGCGCTGGGGAGAAGCCACGGTCATCAAAGCATCTTTGCTGGCTGGTTCGGTCGGATTCGTCGTCCTGTTGCTGGCCAACACGTACCCCACCATTCTGCTCGCCACAGGCTTCTTCATCCTATCCAAGACCTTGTTACGCCCGGCGGCCTTCTCCCTGATCTCCAAGCGGGCCACCGGCGGTCAGGGAGTGGCAATGGGTTTGAGCAACTCCTTCATGAGCCTGGGCCGCATCGCAGGGCCCATCTGGGCCGGTTCTATCTTTGACGTCAACGTTAACTACCCCTATCTCAGCGGCTCAGTGATCATGTTCATTGGGTTCTTGATCAGTCTGGTCTGGGTTTCACAAGGCACAAAAGAGACCACCAGTCCAGGAGTACAACTCGCCTCTGACTGATGCTGCTTTGACTGGAGGGTTTCTCCTCTCAACTCACCTCCAGATCCAACAGGCGCTCAAAGAGTCGCGCGCGCCAGATGAGGCGCAGGAACAGCGCCCCCACTGCCACCACGATACCAATCAGCAGATAGTCAAATCCGCGCAGCGGTGTCAACTCAAAGAAGGCTCGCAGTGATGGCACGGTCATGATCACCCCGTACAGCCCCAGCATCCCCAGCGCCAGGAGGGTCGGACGCCGGTCACCGCTCAGCACGTCGCCTCCCACCCACCACTCCGTCGGGGGTTCGACGAACGGAATCAACACCAGCCCACACAGCACCGTGACAGTGGTCACCGCGGTGCGAGCGATCTCCAGGTTGCCGGTCGTTCCCAGAAAGGCCAGGTAGACGGCCAGCGAGACTACGGACACCGTGAAAGCGGCCGGAAACACAAAGCGACTCGTCGAGCGGATCACGCTCCGCGGCGGCGCGCCAGGCCGAGCCCAGGCGGCGATAGCCAGGATGGGGATGCCCACTGTCAAGAGGGCCATGACAGAGTTGTGCTTAGGCGTCACAGGAAACGCCGCGCCTGCAACCTGGGTGGCGATGACGAGAAGCATCACGTAGAACGTGCGCGTCATCAGCAGGCGCACGATGTCCTCCATACCCTTGATGATGCGCTGCCCCTCCCGAAAGGCAATCGGCAGGGCTGCAAAGGAATCGCCAAGCAGCACGATGTCGGCCACGCTGCGTGTCGCTTGGCTGCCGCTCTGCATGGCGATGCCCACATCAGCCTGCTTGAGCGAGAGCACGTCGTTTACGCCATCCCCGATCATAGCCACATAGTAGCCCTTGCTTCGAAAGAGCCGCACCAGCTTTTCTTTCTGCTGCGGCGTGATGCGGCCAAAGATGGTCACTTCTTCGGCCACCTCTTCGAGTTGGGCGTCGTCCACGCCTTCCAGGGCCAGCCCTGAGACCACGCGAATGTCCTCTGCGAATCCCACCTGCCTGTATAGCGCCGCCACGGTGCGCGGGTTGTCTCCGGAGATGATCTTGAGTCGAATGCCCAGTTCTGCAAAGTGCCTGAGCGTCTCCTGTGCTTCGGGGCGCAGTTCGTCGCTGAAGCTCAGCAGGCTCAAGGGAATCAGACCTGAAGGCAGTTGTGGCTCGCCCGCGGCATCGTGCAGGGACGTGTTGTCAGGACGATAGGCGAAGAGCAGCACGCGCAGGCCCTCATCGGCCCATTCGTCTATCTGCGAGTCCAGGTCTGGGTTGAACTGAAGGTAGCCACGCAGAACCTCTGGCGCGCCCAGGACACATACATCACGCAGGTCTGAGTCGTCAAAAAAGGCCAACGCACTCCATTTGCGCTCCGAAGAGAACGGTACCGCCTCCTTAACCCTACGCACCTCCCCCCCGAAAGCCTCTTTGATGGCGGCCATGGTGCGGTTGCCGCCCAGCGTGCTAGCCGCATAGTCCCCCAAGACACGCTTCACTTCATGGCCATCCAAGGCATCACCCACGAGGCTCATCGCGTGGAGCTTGATGCGGTTCGTGGTCAAAGTGCCCGTTTTGTCCAGACACAGCAGGTTGACGTTACTCGTTGATTCGACGGCATTGGCCTCTTGAATCAGCGCCCCTTTGCTCGCCACCCGGACAGCCCCCATGGCGTAGGCCACCGTGGTCATAAAGAAGAGGCCCTGGGGCACCAGCGCCACAATGACCGCCGCCACTCGCACGCCCTCCACCAACGGAACCTCTCGCATCACAAAAGAGATGCCGAGCAGGATGCTCAGTTGAGTGACCAGCAACACGAGAATTCGAATGATAGAGTTGATGTCTCGCTGCAGCGGCGTCTTGATCTGGCGGAAGGCCCGCGCGCCGGCCGTCAGTTGGTTGACGAAACTGTCGGCGCCAACTTTCTGTGCTTCATAAAACGCCGTGCCAGTCACACAGAAGCTGCCAGAATAGACCGCATCGCCGGCCTGCTTGGGGACGTGTTCCGACTCGCCGGTGAGCAGCGATTCGTCAACCTCCACGCGCCCGTCCCCGATGACCTGCCCATCTACCACGATTTGATCGCCGGGACGGACGACCAGCACATCGCCCAGCACGATTTCGCCGGGATCAATGCTTTTCTCCTGTCCGCTACGCACAACGGTGGCTTTGGGGCGCGCCAACAGCGCGATCTGTTCCAGCTTGCGCTTGGCTCGCCCCTCCTGGGAAACGCCGACGATGACGTTCAGCAGTACCAAGCCGGCTGTGACCAGCGCGTCGCCGATCTGCCCCATCAGGACCAGGACGATGCCGATGGCAAAGAGGACGGTGTTGATGAAAGTGAAGGCATTCTTCTTGAGGATTTGAAGGTAAGATCGGCTCGTCTGAAACTGGACGTCATTTCCCTGGCCGCACTGGCGTCGGGCGATAACTTCACTCTCAGATAGACCCTTGATTTCGTAATCCATGGCGCACCTCACTGCTACATTATA
>CAYNKW010000420.1:0-3672 GCA_964397845.1 uncultured Anaerolineae bacterium | reverse complement strand
AGGAGCCGCAGGATGGCCCTGGCCAGCGAGGTCTTTCCACAGCCGGATTCGCCGACGATCACCACGGCTTCGGTGTAATCGAGATCAAGGCTCACTCTGTCCACCGCTTGAACAGCCCCCTGGGTGGTACGGAAGTAAAGCACCAGGTCTTTGACGCGTAACAGTTTGGATTCTGACATTGGTTTACAGACCTCTTAATCTGGGGTTGAAAATGCGATCCAGGGAAAAGCCCAGCAAGGAAAAGGCGAGTCCGGTAATCATTAGGAGGACAGAGGGTTCTAACACCCAGTAGTATTGTGCATTGTACAGGGCGCCGTTGACGCGAGCATCGTTAATCACCTTACCCCAGGTGGGGAGAACAGGATCGCCCAGCCCCAGGACGGCCAGTGACGCCTCAATGAACACAAAGGTGGGGATCAAGATAACTAACTGCGGGATCAACATGGGGATGATGCGCGGAACCAGGTAGGCAAAGATGATGCGCAAGTCGCTGGCGCCATAAGCCCGCGCAGCCTCGATATACGGAGATTCTTTCACCTGGAGAAAGATAGCCCGGTAGGTTTTGATCGCGCCGCCAAATATGCTCAACAGGATTAGGACGCCCAGCATTACCCAGAGGCTTTTGGAGTAGAAGGTGCCGATCATGATGAGGATAGGAAGAAAGGGCAAGATCATATTCACCTCGGTGATCCGTTGGATGATCTCATCCACCCACCCGCCAAACCAGGTGCCGACGCCAGAGATGGTCATAGTGGTGATGGTGGTGCCGACGGCTGCCAGCAACCCAAAGGCCAGGGCAATCGGCGTCCCCCACAGCAAGGCGATCATCAAGTCCCGGCGACGGTGGTCGGTTCCTGCCAGCCCCTGGACCTGGCCATAGATCACGAGCTCGGCGTCCACGTCGGCACCCTCCTCGAACACGAGCCCACTGACCTGCAGTGTATAGCTCCCCTTGAGGGCAACCGGTTCCTCCGAGGTCGGGTCAGCAAACAGTCCCTGGTGGGGAAGCTGCCCATTGAGCCGGCGCTGTAATTTGACGTCCTGGGAGGCGCGGTACGATTGGGATTTCTTCTCTAGCGAAAGATTTCCAAGCCTGATTTCTCTACCATCAGGCGTTAGCCAGGTAAGGGAAACGTGCGGAAATTTTTCTTCGTACTGGGCATCAAAAAAGATAGAGATTTCCCGTGGGAAACCATCGTATGAGTAGTCGAAGGTGAATGAAAACGTTATATCCGTCATCTCTTCCGAAACAACCTCGGTGCTTTTGTCCACCGAGTCATCCTGACTGCTCATGACGATCGTCTCAGGGAGATTGGCCTCCCCCAAGAGGTTGAACCATGTTGGCGCTGCGTTTTTCGGGCTGTCGTACCAGACATCTTCCCCCCCACGCCATAGTCGGATCGCTTCGCTATAGGGTATGGCAATTATCGTATATATCGAAACACCGAGCAAAACGAGGATGATAACCAGACCGACCACGGCAGATGGATAGCTTGTAATGTCTTTGAGTGCTCTCAGTAACCCTTTCATACGCGTCTACCCCCACCTCCAATTCTGACCCTGGGGTCGACCAGGGCATAAATGAAATCCAGGAGAAAGACTGTGACCGCCAGTAGATAGGCATAGATGACGGTCGAGCCCACAATCACCGGCGTATCGTAGAGACCGATGGCCCTGAAAAGGGCCCGGCCGAGCCCTGGCCAGTTAAAGACGGTCTCCAGGATGATGGCCCCTGTCCAGAGGGTGATCAGAAGCAGGGCAAAGGAAGTTATGATCGTGGGCAGGGTCGGTCTAAGAACGTAGCGTCGCTCGATCTCCCTGGAGGACAGTCCTTTGGCCTTGGCCATCTCGACATAGTCCTCACTGGAGTAAATCAGGAAAAAGGTCCGCCACCTGTAGGCATTCAAAAAGACCGCGCTAATGAGAATTGCAAAGACGGGCAGGATCAGGTGTTTGCCCACACTGAGGGCATATGCCACAGGGGACTCGGGAGGCGGCGCATCGACCATCCCGCCGAAGGGCAGAATTTGCAGCACCGCGGCAAAGACAAGAATCAGGAAAAGGCCATAAAACCAGGCCGGGGCAGAGGACGTTGGCGCGAATGCGATGACCAGCCTATCCAGGGAGCTGCCATACCTTCTGGAGAGGAAAAGGGCGATAAAGAGGCTCAGGAAAAAAAGAACGAGGTTCGCCAAACCCCACAAGACCAGGGTAGGCGGAAGCCGCTCCAGGAGAATCAGGCGCACTGTCTTCGACCCACTGTCGCTGAACATCATATCGGCATGCCCCAGGTCGAGTATAATGGCGTCCTTGAGGAAAGCGAAGCTGCGCACAATGAACGGCTTGTCCAGGCCCAATCGCTTTTCTTCAAGTGCGACCTGCTGCTCAATGAGCCGGTTCTTATCCTCAGCGCTCAGTCGCTTCATCTCCGCACTCTCATCGCCAAAGATGCGTATTGATACCTGTTCGCGGATCGACCCCCGCCGGATTTCGTCAACGTATCCGCCCATGTTGGCGACGAGAACGGTCAGGTACACACCGACGAGGACCATTAGGAACAACATCACCATCCTGACGAGCGTATACCTGGCGACCCGGGAGAAGGTGCTGGAGCCGGTCTTTTTTTCCTCTTCCGGCGCAACGTCCATATCCATACTCAAGGCTGCATCGCCCATGATGATTTTCGCTTTCTGTGCTCGATATTGTACTATGGGGGCATGTAGAAGTTGGGGGACGTTGAGAACGAAACACGTTTAGCGCCGGCCGGGTAGGCCTGTACTGAGCCTGTCAAAGTGAGCAAAGCGACGCATCAAGGCCAAGCAGGCTGCCCGCAGAGTCGCTCGCTTGATTTCGATACGCTTCGCTACCCTGTACCTGTCCGGCCCCTGGTCCCCTTGGTCCTCAGGCCCAAGGACTGAGGGCTTTGGCCCAGGGACAAAGTGGACAGAGGAGGGCCCCGGGACAAAAGGTACAGGACAGGTGCTCAATCGGCGCTCGCTCCCCCAATGGTTACATATGCCTTGTACTAATGGGGGCGAGGTGGCACTCTCGCCCCCATTACGTCTTTCGTGATTGTACCATCCCGGAGAGATTATAAAACATCTCTCCGAGACGGTCAGTCAGCAACTCGAACTACTGAGTCACGAACTGGATGGAGTCTGTCATGGGCAAAAGCGCGCGCTTGGATACGACAATTGCCACCAACTGGTTCGAGCCAGCTTCGAGTGCGCCTGTCACGTCCGCGCTGAGCACAATCTGCCACAGGCCATCCTCGACGGCCGCAACCTCGCCGACGTAAGCGAGCTCGCCGGTGGCATCGAACACCAGGTACTTGACCATCATGATGTCGGCGATGGCATAGGGCTCGCCCTGGAAGGTGACAAAGACGTCATACGTGGCCTCGTCTCCAATGGTGACGTTGCCCGGCCCATCCACCATAACCTCAGGGACAGGTGCCGCAGTGAAACGATCCCACCTGGTCGCCAGGTCGGGGTAGTCCGGATTGTGCTGCAAGATGAGCGTGCCCTCGACGGGGAAGGCCCGCTGCAGGTAGAAGGGCCCGGTGTTGACCCAGAAGTGACCGTACCGGCGGTACCACTCCTGGAGGTTCGCGTAACGGGCCTCGGCTTCTTCGGCCGTGATGTACTGACCCAGGGTCGGCTCGTAGGGGAT
>CAYNKW010000419.1:0-3672 GCA_964397845.1 uncultured Anaerolineae bacterium | reverse complement strand
CGATCCCACCGTGATCCGCTCGACGCTCTATGTCACCCGCGACCACGAAATCTTTATCGGGCGGGAAGCAATTGAAACCTACTACCGCCAGAACGTGGGCCGCCCCAGCAAGATGGTGCGCCGGTATGTCGGTGAGATCGAGATGACTTTTGCCGAGCTACCCACCTTCGTGCGGGACGTCTACGTGCTGGTGGACGAGTTGACGCCGGGGCGGCTGCTGCGTTCTCTCAAGAGCGGACTGGCCACCGGCTACGAGGGGACGACGATCTTTGGCCGCTACTATGAACTGGAGGACCTGATCGCCACCTACCTGCGAGAGATCCGCCGGCGGGCGGAGGCAGAGACAGGCCAGACCGTGGAGGGCGTGGTGCTGGGCCGGCCGGTGAACTTTGTCGGGGGCAGCGGCGAGGCGGACAACCAGCGCGCCGAGAACCGGCTGCGCCGCGCTGCCGAAAGAGCCGGGTTTCGAGAGGTCACCCTCGAACTGGAGCCGGTGGCCGCGGCGCTGTACTATGAGCTGACAACCGGCAAGCCGCAGAACGTCGTCGTCTTTGACTTTGGCGGTGGCACACTGGACGTGACGGTGATGCACATCGGTGAGCCGGGAAAGCGACAAGTGTTTGCCACCGGCGGCGTGGGCATCGCTGGCGATGCCTTCGACCAGCGGACCATCGAGGCGCTGCTGCTGGATCACTTTGGACGCGGCTCCACCGTCCGGCTAGGCCCTTCGCCTTCCCCACTCAGGACAGGCCCTCGCGGCAAAGCCTCGGGCGAGGGTGCGACCCCCTTCCCCAGCCAGTACACCGACGCCCTCGTCAACTGGCAGGCTGTCCCAGAACTGAACCGGCCGGAGACGCTGCATTTTCTCCAACTGGCGCAGATCAACGGTAGCCATCCAGCACGGGTCAGGGCACTGGAATCGCTGCTGGTCAACAACTATGCTGTCCGCCTGTTCGACGAGGTGGAGCGAGCCAAGATCGCCCTCTCGTCGGCGCACTTTGCTCTCATCCGGCTCGCCGAGGAGGATATAGACGTGTGGCAGCCCCTCACCCGCTCCCAGTTCGAGTCGCTCATCGCCGGCGAGACGCATCGCATTGAGGCGTGCCTGGTGAACACGCTGGATCGCTCTGGCCTGCAACCCGGCGATATCGACGCCGTCGTTCGCACGGGCGGCTCGGCCCAAATCCCCTGCTTCATTGAGATGCTGAGCCGCATCTTTGGCCCGGAAAAGGTTGTGCTGTCAGATGTTTTTGGTGGTGTGGTGGCTGGGCTGGCGCTCCGGGCGGGGGTTGATAGCTAACTGACTATGCGAAAGAGAGATCGAAAAACAATGCTTGTAGATGGCTTTAAATATCTGCCCCGCCTCATCGCCACCTTCTACCGAATGACCGGCCGCCAATCAGAACTGTCCATCCCCTGGACACCGCTGCCCCATCTCCTACCCGACTGCAAGTTCGGGCTGGTGACATCGGGTGGATGGAAAGGTAAATGACTATGCGAAGAAGAGAGGAGAAACCATGACTGTTCAATTAGATTGGCCCACCATTCAACCCACTATTCAGCCCACCATTGAAAACGAGGCCGTGCGCCTGTTGCAGGCGCTTATCCGCTTCGACACTACCAACCCACCCGGCAACGAGCTGCCAGCGGCGCAGTTCGTGGCCGAAGAACTGCGCGCCGCCGGATACGAGCCGACGCTGCTGGAATCGGCGGCCGGACGCGGCAACGTGATCGCCCGCCTGGAAGGCGACGGCAGCGAACGCCCCCTACTCCTCTTCGGCCACCTGGACGTGGTGCCTGCCGAGCCGGAACACTGGACCCACCCGCCGTTTGAGAGCGTCGTGGCCGATGGCTTTATCTGGGGCCGGGGCGCGCTGGACATGAAGAACATCGTGGCCGCCCAACTGGCGACGATGCTGGCCCTCAAGCGAGCCAGCGTGCGCCTCAAACGAGACATCATCTACGCTGCCACGGCGGACGAGGAGGCCGGCGGCATGATGGGTATCAAGTGGCTGCTAGACAACCACGCCGATCTCCTGGACGCCGAGTACGCGCTGAGCGAGTTCGGCGGGTTCTCGATGGAAGTGAGCGGCCAGCGGTTCTACTTGTGCCAAACGGGCGAGAAGGGCATCGCCTGGCTCAAGATGCGCACGGCAGGGCGGCCCGGTCACGGCTCCATGCCCCACACCGACTCGGCCACCCTGCGGCTGAGCGAGGCGGTGGCCAAATTGAGCCGGACGCCGCTACCGATGCACGTCTCGCCCACGGCCCGCGCCATGATCGAGAGCATGGCCCGCGCTCAATCGTTCCCCCGCAGCCTGGCCCTGCGGGGGATGCTATCCCCCACTCTCAGCAACCAGTTGCTGCGACTACTCCCTGAGGAACAGGCCAACACCTTCCAGGCCATGTTACGCAATACAGTTGCCGTCACCGGGCTGAACGCTGGCTACAAACACAACGTCATTCCCAGTAGCGCCGAGGCCAACCTCGATTGTCGCCTGATCCCCGGCCAGACGGTCGAAGACTTGATACGCGAGATCAGGGAAATCGTCGGCCACGAGAGCGATATCGAACTGGAAGTGGTCCTGGGTTCGCCAGCGACCGAGTCCCGCTTCGACACGCCGCTCTTTGAGGCGATGGCCCGCAACCTCAAACGGTACGACCCGGAGGCGGTGGTGGTGCCGATGCTGCTCACCGGCGCGACGGATGGACGCTTCCTGGGCGCGCGGGGGGTAATCTACTACGGCTACTGCCCCATCCGCCTGCCAGCAGGGCTCAAGTTCATGCAATTGATCCACGGCCACGACGAGCGCATCCCGGTGGATGCCTTCCGCGAGGGGGTGCAGGTCTTTGCAGAGACGGTGCTAGATTTTTGCAGCCGGTGAGCTGGCTCACGTGAGCAGCTCTTTTGGCAAGAAATCCACGCGATTCAAGTAACTCAGCACGATCCTCTCGTCGTCAGAATCAATAAAATCAATGCGGCTTACCGCCGCGTTGTTAAGGGCAAACCAAAGGCCCTCTCTCCCTGGCAAATTGAGGATGGCCTGCAGCAGGTGATTGTAAAACCCACCGTGACTGACCACGGCAACCCGATCATCAGCACCGCCGTGCCTCTCGCGCAAATCGCACAAGAAGCGTTTGGCGCGGAGGGGCCTTTGCTCGTACTCTTCAAAAGGGCAATTCCACCAACCTTCTTCGCCCAATGCGTCGGGCAGAATCAGATCGGGATAATGGGCCTCGAAGTGAGCACGATTATTGCCGGGCAGACCGATGCGCTCGCCGGTTTGCTCGTCTTTGCGGTAGATGCCGCCCGTCTCGTGCAAATCTTTCCAGGCGGTCAGAGGCAAACCGAGCGCCTGCGCAATGATGGTGCCCGTGGCAACGGCGCGGATCATCAGGCTGGCGTAGAGATGGGTGACGCCGAACCCAGCCGCGTTCTGAAAATCATGGCCTCGGAGATTGACCGCGGTGGACGAATCGGCCTGGCCCAGGAACTGGGCCATCCTTTGTGCCTGTTGCCGGCCGAGGGGAGTCAAATCTGGGTCCTCGCTGCGCCCCTGGCTGGAGCCGGCCCGCACCCAGAGCAGATTGTTTTCCGATTGGCCATGCCGTATAAAATAGAGTTGCATGCTTTCACGATGCTCCTTTGCTCATATACTTTCTCGGCAGGGC
>CAYNKW010000418.1:0-3678 GCA_964397845.1 uncultured Anaerolineae bacterium | reverse complement strand
GGGAGATCGAGTTCCCGGAGGTCTTTTTCGACGAGTACGGCCGGCACAAGGGCGAGGCGGCGGGCTTTGATGCGGTGGTGGGAAATCCGCCGTATGGCTTCATAGCAGATAAGACCATTCAGACAGTCCTTTCTAGCACTTATCGAGCAGTCTCCAGCTTTGATCTCTATATTGCTTTTTTGGAGCGAGGCATCCAACTCCTAAAGAGACAGACTATGCTGAGCTACATTGCTCCGACTTCTTGGCAGACAGGCATCGCGCACCGCGATTTTCGCGAGTATTCTTTGCGAACTTGCCAGATTGCACAGATCATCAATTTACCCTACGATGTGTTTCCTGATGCCTATATTGACACAAGTGTCTATGTGCTGAAAAAGAAAAGAGCTTTTGAAGAAGCATCTGGGCTGCTTGCTTGTCCTGTGCAAGTGTACGAATTCGGCAAGCGTGACAAAGCCGCATCCAAGCTGCCTGCTGGTCTTGTCTATCAACCGCTTAACTCGGGTGATTGGTTAGACGACCCGCAGCTTCGATTTGTAACGGATAGAGGGTTGCTTAGGTTGCGCAAGGCATTGACCAAGATAATCTCAAGCCCACTGGATGAAATCACGGATACTGCACGTGGAATCTTAGCCGGTAAGACGGATTTGAGTACTGACCAACTTAACTCCGATTGGAAACCGTACTTCGATGGAGACGTGTACCGCTACCAATTGAATTGGGAGCCAAAGACGTGGGTCAGGTATGGATCTGGCCTGCGGGAGATGCCCAGCGGCTACCATTATTTTACTGGTCCTCGGATCCTGGTCAGGCGACTTATTAGCAGGCAAGCACGACTGATGGCCACAGGGGTCTCGGAGGAGTTCGTCAACAAGAAGGATCTCTATAATGTTTTGGTCACAGGAGAGGGTTACAGATCACTCTTTCTGCTCGCGCTGCTAAATAGTCGTTTGTTCTCGTATCTTTACATTGCCCAGTCTACAGTAGCGTCACGCGATGACTTCCCGCAAGTAACCTTGACTGACCTGCGAAAGCTCCCCATCCGTCGCATCGAGTTCACCACCCCGCCGGAGGAGCGGGAGCGACTGGTGGGGGTTGGAATCACTGAGGCCACTGAGTGGATTGAAAACACTGAAGGGCGCTCAGTGGCCTCTGTGACCTTCAGTGCCTTCAGTGATTCAAAACCCGGCCACTGGCTGCACGCCCGCCTGTCGGCTGAGCCCGAGCAGGCCGACGCCGTCCACGACCTGTTGGCCCACCTGGCCGGGCGGATGATCGAGCTGCACAAAGCGAAACAGGCCGAGGTGCGCGGCTTTCTCGATTGGCTGGCCGAGTACACCGGCTTGCCCGTTGACGACTGGGTGCTCAAGACCAACCTGCGCCGCTACTACGAGCACGACTGGGCCGAGATGCAGCGCGTCCTCAAGCGCAACCAGCGCAAACTGCCCAGGGTGGACCTGGACGTGGAGGCCTACAAGAACGCGCCGGCGGCCAGGATCCGCGCCGCGTGGGAGACCTCAATGGAGGCGCTGCGCCCGCTGCTGGCGCGCATCGCCGCCACCGACCGGCTGATTGACCATGTGGTGTACCACCTGTACGGGCTGACGGAGGAAGAGATCGCGGTGGTGGAAGGAAGGTAGCAGGAGACGAACCCATGCCCATTGACTTTACCCGGATTGAATCCAGCGAAGAATTCGAACTGCTCTGCGAAGACCTGTTGCAAGCGATGGACTTTACCATCGTGCAACAGCCCGCACGCGGACCGGAAGGTGGCAAAGACCTCATCGTCAGCGAAATCGTCAGAGACAAGATGGGGCTCACCGAAGAGCGCAAGACGCTGGTCCAGTGCAAACACAAGGCACAGAGCGGAAGAGCCGTAGGCTTCGGTGAGGTCGCCAACTACCGTGACGTGATGGATCAATACAATGTCCAGCGCTACCTGCTCATCACCAGTACGTTGCCCACCGAAGACCTGCGGACCAAGTTCGAAGCGACGAGCAGGAAGGGCGACTACATTGCCCTCATCTGGTCCAGGGGCGACCTGGCCCGGCTGCTGGACGAGCACCTCGGCGTGCGCGAGCGTTACTTTCCCTCCGAGGCCCCGCAGGCGGTGACCCCTGCCGGCGCGCTGGCCGAAACCGTCGAGGGGCTGCTCACGGTGATGGGCTTTGCCTGCCAGGAGCACCAGGTCGCCGCCGGCCGCGTGCGGCTGGCCTGCACCCGCAAGGGCGCGTTCGCCCGCCCGGTGGCCGTGGTGTGCAAAGAAGGTACGGTGAAGCGGGGCGACGTGGAGGCAATGATCGCCGAGGTGAAGGCGCAAGACCTGGGCGGCGGGGTGCTGGTGACCCACACCCGCGTCTCGCCTGCCGCGCAGGAGCGGGCCGCCGAAACCGACGGCGCGGTGCGGGCTTTTACACTGGACGCGTTCTACCGCGAGCTGATTGACTTTGAGCCCTACGTGCGCGCGCTGGTGGCCGATTACGAGGACGACGAACTCTGTACCTACTATGTGGACCTGGGCTGCCGGAGCAGTGACGGGAGCGTCTACAAGCCGATGGACGATTACGTGGACGCCTGGCTGGACGACCCGGCGCGCAACCACATCTCGGTGCTGGGCGATTACGGCACGGGCAAGACCTCTTTCTGCCGCCAGTACGCGGCCAAACTGGGCCGCCGCTGGCTGGCCGACCCCGACCGCAGCCGCATCCCCATCCTCATCTCGCTGCGCGATTACGCCAAGGCGATGAATCTACGGCAACTCATCACCGACTTTTTGGTGAACCGCTACGGCATCCAGGCCGGGTACGAGGCCTTCAGCCGCTTCAACGCCGACGGCCGGCTGGCCCTCCTGTTCGACGGCTTTGACGAGATGGCGCAAAGGGTGGACTACCAAACCACGGCGGATAACTTTGAGGAACTGGCCCGGGCGGCCGAAGCGCGCAGCAAGGTGATCCTCACCTGTCGCACGCCCTACTTTCGCACCCGCCAGGAGGCCGAGGAATTGCTGCATAGCCAGACCTCCGAGGTCTTGAGGGTAGCAATTGACCTGACCGGCCGGCCCAACTTTGAGATCGTGGGCCTCCTGCCCTTCGATCAGGCGGACATCCAGGCCATGCTGCAGGCGCGTTTCCCCGACGAGTGGGCAAGTTACTACCAGCAGATCGAGAGCACCTACAACCTGGCGGAACTGGCGCAGAGGCCGGTGCTGCTAGACATGATCGCCCGCTCCCTCCCCCAGCTAAAGCCCGGCCAGGCGGTCAACGCGGCGCGGTTGTACGAGGCCTACACCGACCTGTGGCTGGCCCGCGACGAGGAAAAGGGCCGCACGCTCATCACCCGCGCCGACAAGCGGTTGTTCATGCAGGAACTGGCCCTGGAGATGCTGCGCCGCCAGGAATCCAGCATCCACTACTCACAGTTGCCGGAGCGGGTGCGGGCGCATTTCCGCCTGGAGAAGGCGGACGAGATTGACTATTTTGAGCACGACATCCGCACCTGCTCGTTTCTGAGCCGCGATCCCGAAGGGAACTATCGCTTCGTGCACAAGAGCTTCGGGGAGTTCTTTGTGGCCCAATGGCTGGCCCCGAAGCTTTTGGACGGCAGCGCGCCAGAGATGACTATCAACGAGGAGATACGTGGCTTTGTGCACGGCCTGCTGGCCGGGGCGATGGAGGACTGGCC
>CAYNKW010000417.1:1283-3689 GCA_964397845.1 uncultured Anaerolineae bacterium | reverse complement strand
CGCTGGCTGGTGCTATAATACCCCCATCCCGACAGCCACCGGAGGTATCATGTCGTCGCCAAGCTCCTAAATGTTTCTCTCTGACCTTCGTCGCTTCAAGCCTCTGATCGCCTGATCGCTGAGCCTACTGCTCCCGCGGACTCTCTCCTCAGCGGATGCGGTACATGCTAAGGCACGACGCGCGTGTCAGGAGGTACTGCGATGACATTGCAACCGCGACTCTATTACTCGATTCTCGGCTGGGAGTTTGGACAAAGAAGTATACTTTGTTGGAGGGCTTATGGAATCAATACCTACCCCCACAGACACCGCACGTGCTTTTCCTGGTGATCGTGCCCCAGAAGCCAAACCTGCTTCTATGCGGCACACATGGCTCTGGCAACCGAACCTAATCGTGTTCACCTCCAGCGCTTGTATCATGATCCTGGAACTGGTGGCCGGCCGGATCATTGCTCCCTACGTCGGGGTGTCGCTGTATACGTGGACCAGTGTCATCGGCGTGGTGTTGGCGGGCATCAGCCTGGGCAACTATTTGGGCGGGCGGCTGGCCGATCGCTGGGCCTCCCTGCGCCTTCTGGGGGGCATCTTTATGCTGGGCGGTCTGCTGTCCTTCGGCATCTTGGCCGTTGACGTGCTGGGCAGAGTCACTCCAGGGGACTGGCCCATCGTCGTCGAGATCCTGGTCCTCACCACGGCTCTGTTCCTCGTCCCTTGTGTCATATTGGGCACTATCTCGCCCGTCGTGGCGAAACTGACCGTGCGGGACTTGGCCAAGACGGGTAGCACCGTGGGCAAGATTTACGCCTCCGGTACCGCAGGTAGTATCGTCGGCACCTTTGCCACGGGCTTTTTGTTGATCTCGTGGTTCGGCACTCACACTATCGTCTGGGGCGTGGCGTTGGTGCTCCTGGCCCTAGGCTTGCTCTTCCTCTTGAGTGGCCGCTGGCAGTTGATGCTGCTGTTTGCTCTGATCCTTGCCAGCGGATCGATGCTGGCCTTCCGCCGGGGGTGGCTGCGCGGCCCCTGCACGCGCGAGACCAACTACTTTTGCATCAAAGTACAAGAGGAAGAGCGGGACGGCGAGCCGGTGCGCGTGCTGATACTGGATCGGCTGGTCCAGAGCTACACCTCCCTGAACGACCCAACGAGGCTCGTCTACGGCTACGAGCGCATGTACGCCGAAGTCACAGCCTTCCGCACACAACGGGATGATCACTTGCGCGCCCTCTTTATCGGCGGTGGGGGGTACACCTTTCCCCGGTACATGGAAGCAGTCTACCCGAACAGCGACATCCACGTGATCGAAATCGATCCCGGCGTCACCCAGGTGGCGCACGACCTGCTGGGGCTCAGCCGGGACACAAAGATCGTGACCTACAACAAAGACGCCCGGATCTTCTTGGAACGAAAGCCCACAGAAGCTTACGACCTCGTCATGGGCGATGCTTTCAATGACTTTTCGGTGCCCTACCACCTGACCACGAAAGAGTTTAACGATCGGGTTCGAGCCTGGCTGGAAGACGATGGCCTCTATTTCGTCAACATCATTGACGGCCCGCGGGGCGACTTCCTGCGCGCCTACACCCACACCCTGCGCCAGACCTTCCGTCACGTTTACCTGGCCCCCACCATCGAGTCCTGGCGCCAATCGCCGCGCAGCACCTTCGTGCTCATTGCCAGCGACGCACCTCTGGACCTGGTCGCTCTCAAGACCATAGATGCCGGCGACGGTGACCCGTTCTTGGCACGCCAGATGATCAGCCAGAAGGAGATCGACGCCCTACTGACCGAGGGGCGCGTTGTGATGCTGACCGATCAGTACGCCCCGGTGGATCAGATGTTGGCACCAGTGTTTCGGGATGAAGTACCAAGGTGACATGGCGTTACAAGAGCCCGTCCGATCTCTCTGGACAGACCATGACGTCCAACAACCCGACCGATGTGCCACTGACCTTGGAAGACCTCTCGCCACGCCAGGTGGTCGAAACACCCTACAGGAGATCGTAGCCGACGACCGCGCACTCTGGCTGGCCACACTCACCGCCCACGAACGCGACATGGCCGACAAGCGCGGCAGTTCACCCGATTTCTGGTTGCAGACCGGCCGCCGCTACGCGACCGAATACGGCGTGACCTATCGCTTCCGGCGGGTGGACCGGGAAGAGCCAGAGTACCGCAAGCTGTTCTTCGACCGCCTCAACGCCGACGGATCGCCCCGTGGCAGGCCGGTGCCCATCCACCTGGCACTGGAAAAAGACGGCCGGCGGGTAAAGATGGTGACGTACTAAAACACGCCGGCGTGTCTCGTCGGCGTGGAGGCAACTGGGAGAGAAAATTCAGGGCTTCTCGCTCTCGTCTTGTAGACCGAACTTTTGTCGCATCAAGGCAGCATAATCGTCAGCATCC
>CAYNKW010000417.1:0-1183 GCA_964397845.1 uncultured Anaerolineae bacterium | reverse complement strand
GTTCGTAGTTTCTTTCGGACGGCTCGTTCAACCTCGGGTTGGCTAAATCGTATCCGGCTCATTCTTGCGCATAACCTTGCGGAGGGTGGTCAGCCAGGCTCGCGGCAGTCGGCCCAACCGTTCGGGATGCTGGGCGATCAGAAACTCATAGGTATCCACAATGCTCTCTTTGAGCATCTCCAACGCTTCGGACTCTGTCTCGCCAGAGCCGTAGGCATCAATTGCCGGGAAACGGGCCACAACCTCCTCAGGATACATCTCTAGCGTCACCAACAGAGGCGCGGTCAATGCGTAGCCCAGGTCGCCCAGGTCAAAGAGCGTGGCATTGCTGACTAGCGGCTGGCTATCCACCCGTTTATGAAGGTCCTGGACTGTGACAACAAGTTCCTGGAGCATTTGTCTACCCTCCCTCGTGTGTGGCGATGGGTGTTTCTGCTTTGAATTATAACCCAGATTCCAGAGTCGCACAAGTCATGCCCGACGAACGTCTGGAACGGCCAAGAACTCCTCCAAAACCAGAGCCCTCGCCACCGCGCTGCGAAACCCCGGCGGAGGCCGTGCGTCCCTGCCCGGCCTGCGGGGGGCAATCCCCCGGCGGCCAGCGAGTGCGCCCGCTGCGGCCATGCGGTGACCGCCGGGGCTGACCTGGCTGCCGCCGTCAGTAATTTGAGCGTGACGTCGCGGCCGCGCATCGTCGAGGCCGAGCCCGACCTGTGCGCCATGTCCCTCGACGGTCCCCGCCATCTACGACCCTCGCCTGCGGGCCGAGAACCTGCGCCTTTCCACCCGCGTTGACAGCCTCATCCGCCTGAACGACAACAGTTTAGACCACTATCCCAGCCAACCGGAGGCGGCGTTGCGCGTGCCGATGTGTCTGGGAGATACTCCATCCGGCGTTCTGTTTCTAAATTTTAAGGTGATGGGTCTTGTCAAAAGAGATAAACTATGATATAATATTACCAGAGATCAGAGCACAATCGTACGAAAAGGTCAAGATTTACTTGGCGTAGATGCTGTAAAAGAAAGATGGCGGGAATTCACACGGTTGGACTCAATGTTTGGCAACTGGACGATCTGACAACCTGGTAGGGTTTGACTGACTCAACGCGATGAGCGGCCAGTGGTACACCGGCAGGGGAACCGTAAGCCCTACTACATTTGTCTCCAAGAGAAGCACTGGCTA
>CAYNKW010000416.1:0-3690 GCA_964397845.1 uncultured Anaerolineae bacterium | reverse complement strand
CCCATGCAGTGAACGACCGCTTTTGACGCCCTCGGGGACGAGGGCTGGGAGCCTTCAAAAACAGTTTTGCACCGGAAACTAACTAGCAGGGGCAGGGCCTCGGTTTGGGGTTCTGCCCCTTGCCCTTTGGGAGGGAAGACAGATGCCCAAGGTTGCTATGAGGGAGAATGGCTCCATTTGTGCCGATTGTCTTTGGACCCAGGACATCGTTCGCTGTCCGTGAGGTGAGTCATGAAAGTCTATGTCAAACTCTTTGCCACGCTCGCCCGAAGCGTCTCGGGGGCTGTTCTGGCCAGTCATCCCCAAGGGATTCGCGCGGGCTCTCCCCTGGAGGTGGAACTGCCAGTAGGCAGCACCCTGGCTGATTTGGTGTCCTACCTGGCTCTGCCAAGGGAGGAAGTGAAAATCACCTTTGTCAACAGACGGGCTCAAGCCCTTGACTACCGTCTGATCCCTGGGGACGAGGTGGGCATTTTCCCACCCATTGGAGGAGGTTAGATGGAGACGATCACCGTGGAGGTCTGGCTCTACGGCCCCCTGGCTCGCTACGGCGGAGAGACGGCCAGCAAGAGCCACGCCAACCTTCAACTAGAACTGCCGGCCGGGAGCCGGCTGCGCGATCTTTTGGAACACCTGGGTCTGCCCACCGAGGAGCGGGGCATCACCTTTATCAATCGCCGCCTCAGTGCCATGCCTGGCCTTCAGCCGGATCTCGATCACCCCCTGGAGGACGGTGACCGGGTGGCCTTCTTCCACATGAAGAGCATGTGGCCCTTCCAGTACCGGGACGGCGCGGCTTTGGCCCCGGGCCTGGCGCGCACTATGGCCCAGGAGAAGGTGCCCTTTCACCACCGCTCGAATCGCTGAAGAGAAACACCATCTGCTGCTTACGGCTTATCCACAGCTTGGAAGCAGGCTTGAGCGCCAGCTTCATCTTCGTTGGGGCGCTGGCGCAAGCAGTCCATGTAGGCCTCGGCCTTCTGCTGTGCCTCATCTAGCGCAGCATGTGGTTCCGCGTTGTGCCAGACAATTCCCACGGCGGCCTGTATCAGCCACGTATAGGCTCTTCTGGACCCAGGCAGACCTTCCAGGTCGCGGAAGACGTGGGTATGCTGATACGCCAACGATTCCAGGTAGGCGGCCTGTGCTTCTTCCCCTACATATTCTCGAAATTCGTCTGAGGTTACCAGCGAGCGACGGGCTGGGAGACCTTCCTTCGGTATATGGTCTGAGACGAACTTTAGCCACTCCCAGCAAGCCTCGACGTGAGAGGTGTCGGCAGCAATGTAATAGGCCATGACCGTGCGGGGAGTGATGGGCCGACCGCCCTTGGGCAGAGCAGCAATACCGATACGACGCTCGTGGTACGTGGCCCACTCCATCCCCACCGACATGGATGTTTGGGTCCACATTCCAACTCTTCCGCCGCGGATCAGGTTGTTGTTCAAACTGTATGAGTCGTTCGATTCGAATTTCAAGACAGGGACGGCGCCATCTGCCACTAGATCGGTCAATTGTTGTGCAGCCGTCACCACCTCCGGGGCGTTGAAGCGGAAGGCAGTCGGTACTCTTGAGTTATCCACCAATGTCCCTGCCATCGTTTCCAATTGTGTCGCCAATTTAGTGCCCGGCCATAGGACGGTGCCATAGCGCTGCTCAGTGCCCTCCCCGCCGCTCAGTTTCCTGACCGCTGCCAGCCAATCGTCCCACGTCCAGCCCGCTGTTGGGTAGGAGAGACCAGCCTCATCGAAGAGCGATTTATCGTAGTATAGGACATCCACGGCGACCTGGGAGGGGAGTCCCCACAGATCGCCCTGATGGCGCACCCGCTCCAATACCAGGGGATCGTAATCACCGAGAGGAAAAGTAGGATCGGTATCAATCAAGGGCTGCAGGTGCAGTACAATCTGGTATGTTTCCTCGGCGCTAAAGGCAGTAGTGAGGATGCAATCGGCGTGACTGGCCGCAATAATAGTTGCCGGGCTATAGCCGTGAGCAGGGAACTCTTTCGTGGCGTGCACCGCCACTTCGATCTCCGGGTGGGTCTTACGGAAGGCCTGAGCCAGAGCTTCGTACTGCGGCTGGTTCCAAAATGTAACGAAGGTGATCGTAACCTTTGCCGGTGACACTGGCGTCGGTGGAGAAGCGATGCCAGACCCCACAGCCAGAGTTGCCTGCGTCAGTGCTTTCTGCTGGGCAGTGGACAGCGCAGCTTCCACCGCCTCACCGGCCCAAATCTGATCAAGGGCCTGGAAAAGCCACACTTGCGCCACGACCGGTCGGACGGGTGGCCGGGCGTGTTCCACCGCATATTGAAAGGCAGCCAGGGCATCTTTCGCGGTTGTGGCGCCGAAGGCGGATTCCGGGATTAGGCTATGCCGGGCTGGAAGGAGGTCCGGAGGGGTGGCCCGTCGGCTGAGGAACTGTAACCAGCACCAAGCGGCCTCTGGATGGGCGGTGCCAGCGCTGATAAAGTAACCCTGTACGTTCATCAATGGGCCTTTCCCCGGCAAGGGTGCAATCTGCAGGGAGGGGCGATTCAGAACCGCCGCAGCCCACGAACTGGCGAAACCCACTGCCATTGCTGCCCGGCCCTCGGACAGTGGTGACAAGGGTGACTCCCCCTCGGCGTGGGTTGGGTTGAGCATCACGCCCCGGGCTAGGGCCAGGTTGGTGTACCATTTTACCGCCCCTACTGTGCGGGGGGCGTCTAGCGTCGGGCACGGTGGCTCCACCGAGGTGTCCACGATCTGCGCTCCCTGCTCCTCGATCACCGACTCGAGGCCTCCTCCCAGGAGGTCGGCAAAGCCGTAGCGCACGACCTGTTTTCCCTTTCGTTGCGTGAGATGCTGTGCCTGGCTCAGGAGGTCGTCCCAGGTCCAGCCGGCGGTGGGATACGTCACCCCCGCGTCGTCGAAAGCAACTGAATCGTAGAAGATGACGAGCAGATCTACCCCGGCCGGGAGGCCCCATAGTCCCCCCTGCCAGTTGAAGCGCTCCACGAGGCCAGGGAGGAAATCTCTCTCGTCTGTCTCCTGGCTGGCCTCAAGAAACGACGTCAGGTCGAGTAATAAGCCAGCCGGTTCACCCTCCACGCAGTTTTCATGGCAGAGAAAGGTATCGGCACTGGAGGCCAGTTGTCGTGGGGAAGCGGATTCCTCCATAGGCACAATCTGCACTTCTATGTCAAGATGGGCCTCGTGAAAAGTATCAGCAACGGCCTGATAGATCATTTTGTCGTCCATAGGGCAGGCGAAGGTTAGTCTAGTCGGCGTGCTCACCTGGGGAACAGTTGGCATCGTTGGCGGGGTGGTGCAGCCTCCTAGAACGGTGACAAGCAGCGCTAGTGATAGGCTTAACTTGCCCGCTCGCTGGCAAAAGGAAAGAACCATAAAGTCCGGCATTCGTACACGCCTCCCACCGTAACCATTGAACCAAATCTTCAGCACAAGCTGGAGACTTTCGCTGTGCTCACAAACAACAGGTTCAGCAAGGGCCGGGCTGACTCTTCAAGCGCCACTCGCACCAGAGGTCACAGCCACTGCCTGGGAGTGCAGTCCGGATGGTTGTAGCCACGATGGCACCGCTGCTGCCAATACTCGCTGATTCTGTGGCCCCAGAAATCTAGTGGCTCTTCGCGGAATAGTGTGTCAGTCCGCTGGGCCATGCTCAGCCAATACCTGCAAATGG
>CAYNKW010000415.1:0-3692 GCA_964397845.1 uncultured Anaerolineae bacterium | reverse complement strand
CATGACAGACAAAATCTCGCCTCATTTGTCAAAGATCGGTTATATGAAGATGTCTAGGGGGAGAGGCGGCGCGTATAGGTACATGGACGGTGGGGGAGGGTTTTCGTTGTACTGCTTCAAGTTTCGCAGATTATCAAAGATGTGGTATAATGGTCATCACGTCCGTCATTGGCCCTTGGGAAGTGTGTCCGGTTTCATCGTGTGGGGCCGTGGCAGGACTTGTTTTCAGGGAGAGGAAAGTCATGAAACGAGCCATCGTTGTGATCGGAGTGCTGTTGGTGGCTGGAGCGGCGTTGCTTGGCCTGCTCGCTTGGCGAAGGAGCCAAGGACAAGAGGACACTGCGTGGCAGGAGGTACGTGTCGCTCGCGATGATCTGGTGGTCGCCATCAGCGTCACTGGCAACATCGCTGCCGAGAAATCGTTAAACCTCGTCTTTAGCTCGCCCGGCGTGGTGGAGAAAGTGTGGGTAGAGCGGGGCGATGTGGTGAAAGCCGGTGACCTGCTAGCGCAGTTAGAGACTGACGATTTAGAACTGGCTGTGAAGCAGGCCCAGGCGGCACTGGATGCGGCACGTGCCAGCCTGGCCCAGATTACGGCCCCACCCCGCGAGGAAGAAATCGCTCAGGCGGAGCTGGCCATCGAGTCTGCCAAAACGGGTCTGGCGGCTGCTCGAGCCGACCTTGCCAGTGCCGAGGCGCGGCGGGCCCAGGCTCAGGCTGTCGTCAGCGACGAGGATCTGACCATTGCTCAACTGGACGCGGAAGCAGCCCGCGTGCGACTGGCACAGTTGCTGGCTGGCCCGGACGAGAGGGCGGTCGAAATCGCCCGACTGGGTTGGGAAATCACCAAAAACAGCGTGTGGCAGGCCCAGTTGAACCGCGATGCTATTCAGACACAGCCAGTGCCCGGCTACCAGAAAGAACTCACCGAGGCGTCTGTCGGTGCGGCAGAGCTTTCGGCGCGCATCTCGGAATTGCAGTACCAGCAGGCCCAGGAGGGCATGAGTGACGGGGACATCCGCCTGGCTCAGATCGCCGTCCAGCAGGCCGAGGCGCGGCTGGCCAAGATCGAATCGCCGACTTCGGAAGATGACCTGGCAGTGGCCCAGGCAGCGGTGGACGCCGCTCGCGCTCGCGTGCAAACGACTCAGGCACAAGTGAGCCAGGCTGAACTTTCGCTGGCTTTGCTGCTGGCCGGCCCGCGCCAGGAGCAGGTGGAAGCGATGCAGGCCCAGGTGGCCCAGGCCGAGGTGGCGCTGGATCAGGCACAACTGCGACTGGAAAAGGCCCGTCTGGTCGTGCCTTTTGACGGCGTGGTGGCCCAGGTAAACGTCCAGGAAGACGAAGTTGCGCCGGCGGGTGCTACAGCGGTGATGTTGGTGGAGCTCTCTCGCTTTCACATGGAGGTCGAGGTTGACGAGTTGGACGTGGGACAGGTGAGTGTAGGCCAGGAGGTGCTAGTCACGCTGGATGCCCTGCCCGACGTGGAACTCGATGGCCGGGTGGAAGCTATTGCACCGACCGCTTTCCAGGGCGGCGGCGTCGTCTCTTACTTTGTCACCATCGGTCTGAAGGTGGGCGACGCGCCGGTGCGCGAGGGGATGAGCGCCACGGCCAACATCGTCACCCAGCGCCTGGAGGACGTGTTGGTGGTGCCCAACCGGGCCCTGCGCCTGGACCGGGAGAGGGGCAAGGTGTACGCCGAGAAGCTGGTGCTGGGCGTGCCGCAAGAGGTGGAGGTTGAAACCGGCTTCCGGGACGAGCAGGTGAGCCAGGTGCTCAGCGGGCTAGACGAAGGCGATACAGTGGTCATCCACACCGTCTCCAGCCGCGAGAGGCTGCGCGAGGTTTTCGGCCCGCCTCATTAGTGGGTGGTCTCCCTCATTTGGGAAACCCATGGGATGCGGAGGCGATGTTGGCGGAAGGCGAGAGTGAGAACGAATGAATGTAGGCCAAAGTCTGTGGATTGCGCTTCGGGCGTTGGGCGCCAACAAGATGCGATCCTTGCTGACGATGTTGGGCATCATCATCGGCGTCGGCGCGGTGATTGCCCTCATGTCGGTGGGGGAAGGGGTAGAAAGCTTTGTCACCGGCCAGTTGCAGGGGCTCGGCTCCAATCTGGTGTTTGTGGTGCCGGGCAGCCTGGAGGAGAACCCGGACCGCAAACCACGCCCGGCTAACCTGACCTACAAGGACGCCCTGGCCATCGCCGACCCGCTATTGATCCAGGACGTGCTGGCCGTGGCCCCAGAGGTGAGCCGTACCCAGCTCGTGGTGCACGGCAAACAGGAGACCAACAGCACTATCAGTGGTGTGACGTCCGAGTACGAAGCTGTGCGCAACTTTTTCGTCGAAGAGGGTGAATTCATCACCGAGGAGGCGATGCATAGCAGCTCGCGGGTGGCGGTGCTGGGCAAGTCGGTGGCGGAGCGGCTGTTTCCCGACGGCGGCTATCCCATTGGACAGCAGATCCGCATCGGCAATATCCCGTTTCGCGTCGTCGGGGTGATGGAGGAAAAAGGCCGGAGCATGTTGGGCAACCAGGGCGACACGATCTTTGTCCCGTTGACCACGGCTCTCAGCCGCATCTCTCGCAGTCGCGACAAGCACGGCAACTATCGCATCTCCGTTGCCTACGTACAGGTGGCCGATGACGAGGAGGAGACGCTGAACTCCATCGTGACCCAGATTGAGGAGTTGCTGCGGCAACGCCACGGCATCGCCTTTGCCGACGACGATGATTTCTCCGTCTTTAGCCAAGCTGACGTGGTCAGCATTGCCCAGGATGTGACGCAAGTGTTGACGATTTTCCTGAGCGCGATTGCGGCTATCTCGCTGCTGGTGGGGGGCATTGGCATCATGAACATAATGCTGGTCTCTGTCACCGAGCGGACGCGGGAGATCGGCATCCGCAAGGCAGTGGGCGCCAAGCGGCGAGACATTCTGTTGCAGTTTCTCATCGAGGCAATGGTACTGTCGTCGACCGGGGGACTTGTCGGCCTTGGGCTGGGCTTTGCGGGCTCGCGGATCATCGCCAGCCTGACGGAGAACATCAACCCGGTGATGTCGCTGCAGAATGTACTGCTGGCCACGGGCTTTGCGGCGGCGGTGGGGCTGTTCTTTGGCATCTATCCTGCCACCCGCGCAGCGGCGTTGAACCCTATTGACGCGCTGCGGTATGAGTAAATTTGACTTTTTGGCTGACACAAGGTATAATTCGCTTGTCATAAAAGCCAGTGTCATGATCTCGTGGGGAAGAAAGCTATGCGCTACTTGTGTGAGTCTATAACTTGCCATAATAATCCGGGGAGGGGGTAACGAGGAAGTTCCGCTCAACTGAGCAAGCCGGCTTTCGGATTAGAACGCCAACCATCTGAGGCATGCGAGTGCCCTGGGGTTGGCGTTTTTGTGTTTTGAGGGTCATTGCAGGGGGAAACCAGCGCGAGAAAGTGTCAAGGTCTCAACGCTGGGCCTCTTCCATATCCCACTTGGGCTTGAGTTGTTCATATACCCAAGCTTCGGGGAAGGGGAGGCAGCCCAGGTAATCGGCTACTTGTGTCTCAATTTCTACAGCCTTCACCAATGGCTCGTCGACGTCCAAAATCTTGCCTTGTTTGTCAAAGGTCAAAGATCGAGCATATGAAGATGTCTAGCAGTTTGTCGGAGAAAACTTCCCAGCCAGGCGAAACCAT
>CAYNKW010000414.1:0-3692 GCA_964397845.1 uncultured Anaerolineae bacterium | reverse complement strand
TTGTCCTCCCATCTATTCCCTAGGCTCCTCTGAAGAAGCAGCGGCTGCGCGCAACACAATGGCCAGCACCACGGCCAACGAGAGGGAGATGATGCCGCTGGCATTGTATAGCGCCTCCAGCAGGCTGTCCAACGTGGTGGGCGGAGGTGGCAGTGGCGTCGGTATAGGGTGTGGCGTCGGCGTCCCCTCCCGGGGACGGTAATCGCCAAAGGCCACGTGAACCCCGGCCACACCCACCACCGAAACGGCCCAATCGTCGTGCGTGGTGGAGCGATAGCCGCCAGGATTGACTTCGGAGACAAAGTAGTGGCCCGGCGGCAGCCCCCGGAAACAGTAAGGTTCATCAAAACCGGTGGTCAGATACTCCGCCACGATACCCCGCTCGTCCGAGACGGTGATGAGCGCACCGGAGAGCCGCCCGTCGGCCGGATCTTGCACGCCATTGCCGTTGTGATCCTCAAACGTCACCACGCAGATGGCGCCAGTGACCGGCGTGGGCGTAAAAGTGGGCCAGGGAGTGTACGTCGGCGTCGGCCTGGGGGTGGACGTGGGAGGGGTAGATGGCGGTGGGGGTGGCGACGAGGCCACCAGGCTGGCGTCGTCCCAGTAAGAATCATTGTGCTTGACGCGGTAGAGCGGCGCACCCCGCGTGAACACGGTCACGTTGGAGGATTGGGCAGTGACTGTCACCTTGAGCTGTACCCATTGGTTGTATTCCTTCACCGGCTCAGACCAGACCACGTTGGGAGAACTTCCGTCCACGCCGCCGGTGGGGTCAATGCCGACAGACACTTTATAGTCGCCGTGGTCTTTTATGTCGTCTGGATTGTCGCCCGAACTGGACCAGACCTGCACCCAGATGGAAAAAGTAACCCGGTAACCCTGAGGAATGGTCACTTGTTGGTAGACCCCCCCAACGTGGGTGGAGTAGGTGGTAAAGTACTTCTGTGCAAACTCGCCGCCACGGACGCGGCGATAGCCATACAGGCGCGCACTCTCTGGCTTGTACTCCGGCCGGCGAAGGTAGCCCACCTCAGTCTGATCGGGCGTGCCCTGCATCCACCAGGGAAACCACCCGTTTGCCACTTCCACTTCCCCTGCGCCGCGCGTGCTGAACCCGTCTTCAAAGCCAGGATTCAACAACAGGTTAACGGTCTGGCTCTGCACGTCCGCTTTTGACCCCGGTAACGACGCGAGCAGCGCCAGTGCAGCTATAGCAACGGCCACTAACGTTCGAGAACGCATAAATCTTCCTTTGAGTGTTGCGTGTGGTGCGTAACGCGATTATAGCACCGCGGGGCTATCCTGTCAATGAAACGCCCACACGGATCGCTTGACACCACTGCCGCATCATTGTACAATGGTGGCGCAAGGGAAAGGAAGTGAACCTGACCAAATCGGCTTCGTCCGCGTGCCGGACGTGAGGCTATATGGCCAACATTTGCAGACTGCAGTTCGGAGGATATTGATGACCAACAAGAGAATTCGCGTGCTCATCGCCAAGCCTGGCCTGGACGGGCATGACCGGGGCGCCAAAGTCGTCGCCCGCGCGCTGCGGGACGCCGGCATGGAAGTGATCTACGCTGGCTTGCGCCAGACGCCAGAGATGATCGTCGAGGCGGCCATCCAGGAAGATGTGGACGTGGTCGGTTTGAGCATCCTCTCTGGGGCACACATGACGCTGGTGCCCCGGGTAGTGGAGGGCCTCAAAGCCAACGATCTGGACGACATAGTCGTCACCGTCGGCGGCATCATCCCCGACGACGACGTGCCCCGGCTGAACGCCATCGGTGTGAAGGGCATCTTTGGCCCAGGCACATCCACCCAAGAGATCATCTCTTTCGTCCGCCAGGCCGTCACCGAACGGGCATAGCCCCATGAAGGAGAGATTTGCAAATGAACCCACTGGAAACTAAAGACCTGGTGAACGCTGGCCTATATGAGAGCGAAAGCGCAGCCATCCAGGATGCACTACGCCTGCTCTTTCAGGAGAAACCCCAGGTTCGTATCGCCTTGGCTGTCTACCGTTACCAGACTGAGAAAATCTCTCTGGCCAAAGCGGCCAGCATGGCTGGCGTTAGCTTTGATCGCATGAAAGATATTCTCGTCAGTCGAGGAGTGCAACTCCGCTTGGGACCAGAAACCCTGGAGGAAGCCAGGGAAGAAGTGAGGGCAATGCGGAGGATCGCCCGTGAAGACGTTGACTAACACCACGGTGATTTCCAATTTCGCTGCTGTCAATCGCCTGGATCTGCTCCGCTCACTGTTGGGACGGCTGTATATTTCCACTGAGGTCTATGAAGAAATTCTAAACGGCTTGGAGGAAGGATACATCTTTTACGAAGGCATTGATGAGCTAATCTTCCCATTCGCTGATGACGGATGGATAGAGTTAGTGTCGCTGGCAGGAGAAGAGGAATTGAGACGATTTGGTCAGATACCCAAACGATTGCACCGAGGAAAGGCTTCTTGCTTGGCTATCGCCCGGGAACGAAAATGGGCCTTTTTGACCGATGACAAACTGGCACGACGGATGGCGCGAAAATGGAACATAGAAGTGTCGGGTACATTGGGCATCTTGGTCAGAGCGATGGAAATGAGTCTGCTGGCTGTGGAGGAAGCGAATGTTTTGCTACGACAGATGACTGAGCATGCCAACTACCACTCGCCCATAGCTGATCTGCGTGTATTGCTGACCGACTGAAGCAAATATCGAGAAAGGCCATCAAAAGACAGATGCCAAAAGACCTTGCGTTCCAAGTGCTGAGTGGCGACCGCCGCGCTGTTGCCCGGCTCATCACCCTCATCGAGAACAACGGCGCGGAGGCGCGCGAGATGCTGGCGGCGCTTTATCCCCATACCGGCCGGGCCCACATCGTCGGTGTCACCGGCGCGCCGGGCACCGGCAAGAGTACGCTGGTCAACGAACTGGCTAAAGCTTATCGCAAAAAAGACCTCGCTCCCCGTGTGGGGATCGTCGCTGTGGACCCGACCAGCCCTTTCTCCGGCGGTGCGCTGCTGGGTGATCGCATCCGCATGAGAGACCTCTTTGGCGACCCCGGCGTCTTTATCCGTAGTATGGCCACACGAGGCAGCCTGGGCGGCCTGGCCCGCGCCACCTCCGACGCCGTCAAGGTGCTGGACGCCGCTGGCCACGAGATCATCCTGGTGGAAACCGTCGGCGCGGGACAATCGGAGGTGGAGATTGCCAAAGCAGCCCATACAACGGTTGTGGTTGAAGCACCGGGACTGGGCGACGACGTGCAGGCCATCAAGGCTGGCATCTTGGAGATTGCCGACGTCTTTGCTGTTAACAAGGCCGACCGCGAAGGGGTCGAGCACACTGTCATGGCCCTGGAGATGATGCTGGACATGAACCACGCCAACCGGCCCGCGCTGCACCACGGCGTGCTGATACAAGTCGAAAGCCCAGCAGAGCCAGCCAACGACGCCACCGCATGGCGACCACCCATCTGCAAGACCATCGCCACGCGAGGAGAAGGCGTACCAGCTCTGCTGGAGGCCATCGAAGCTCACCGCGCGTATCTGGAAGAAACGCAGGCCCTGACGCTGCGTGAACGCGCCCGCGTGGAGGAGGAGCTTTACGACATCGTGGGCCATCTGCTCATGCATCGTCTCATGGCCCGCGTGCCGCCCAACGATTTGGCACACCTGGTGAATCGCATCGTGGC
>CAYNKW010000413.1:0-3705 GCA_964397845.1 uncultured Anaerolineae bacterium | reverse complement strand
GCGCGGTGCTGGCCGCCGGCCGTGACTTCTACGGCACGCACCTGGCGGCCGAGCGGGACTATACCCGGGATCTGCCGCAGACGGCGGCCGCCTACGACGCCCTGGCTGCCCACGTCGAGAGCCTGCCCGACCACGCCTGCCTGGTGCGGCTGGCCTGGGGCAGCGGACGCGACGGCGTCACGGTGGCCTACGGTCTGCGGGATGCGCCTCAGCCAAGGTCACGCCGCCTCACTGCCGGCGGCTTTCCCCTCGGCTGGGCCGAACTGGCGATCCTCGACGCCGAGAGAAAGCCGGTCGCCGTTGAAGTGGCGATGCCCGCCGTGGGTGCGCCTCCGGAGCGAGAGCCGCGGGACATACGTCCCCGCAGTCTGGGTGACCTACGGGAGGGGATGGTGTTGGAGGGGACCGTCCAGCGCACGGTCAACTATGGCGCGTTCGTGGACATCGGCGTGGGGAAGGATGGGCTGATCCACATCTCCAAGCTGGCGGATGGCTTTGTGGAGCGGGTGGAGGAGATCGTGCAGGCCGGCGACCGGGTGCGCGTGCGGGTTCTCGACGTGGATCTGGAGCGACGGCGCATCAGCCTGCAACTGGCGGAGGTGATACGCTGAGTGGATGACGTGATCCATCTCCCCGATATCCATGTCGCCCGCTATCGCTTCACGCTGAACCCACGGCAGCCGATCTACCTGCCGCAGCACCCGGGCAGCACCCTGCGCGGCGGCTTTGGCCATGCTCTCAAGCGGTTGGTTTGCTACCACCCCGGGGCCAAGTGTGGAGAGTGCAACCTGGGCAATGACTGCGCCTACGGCTACTTGCTCAGTACCTCGCCGCCGGAGGACGCCGAGGTGTTGAGCACCCTCACTGCCGTGACACGCCCCTTCGTCATCCAGCCGCCGCTGAAGGCCGGCGAGACGTTCAAAGCGGGGGAGCGGTTGGTCTTTCACGTCGTGCTGATCGGACACGGCATCGCTTACCTGCCTTACTTTGTGCTCGCTTTCCAGCAGTTGGAGAACGCCGGGCTGGGCCGGGGTCGAGGCCGTTTCACGCTGGAGGAGGTGACGGCGCTGGGGGCCGGCGAGGAGGCACCTGTCTTTGACGTCGTCAATGGTTCGATCCGGGAGAGCGACCTCGATCTGGGAGCGGCAGCCCTGGAGTCGCTCGCCGCCGAGCTTCCCGCCGGCCTTCTCACTGTCCGCTTCCTCACGCCCACCCGGCTCAGGCACGGGGGCGACTTGATGTGGGAAGGGCCGCCCTTTCACGTGCTGATCCGGCGACTGCTCGACCGCGTCTCCTCGCTGGCTTATTTCCACTGCGGCGAGCGGTGGGAGGCCGACTTCCAGGGCTGGATCGAGCGGGCGAAGGCGGTAGAGATCGCCGAGGCGCGGACCACCTGGCAGGATTGGGAGCGCTACTCCGGGCGGCAGAAACGCCGGATCAAGATGGGCGGACTGGTGGGAACGGTGACCTACGCGGGCGAGCTTGGCCCCTACCGCCCGCTGTTAGCGTTGGGATCGCTCATCCACGTGGGCAAGGGGACGGTGATGGGCAACGGCGCACTGGCGGTGTTGGCAACTCTGGGGTGAGGCGGCATCACAGGTCCCAGTCCACCGCCGGCTCGGAGGGAAGGGAGACGAGTTGCAGGGCGCGGATGCGGCTCACGCGGAAGGTGCGTTCGGCCTGGGCGCGGTGGCAAAAGCCCACCAGGTAGGCCACGTCCCCCCGCTGCTCCACCCGGTGCGGCTCAACGACGCGGTGCGTCAGGGCGTCTCGCCCGGCAGTGTAGTAGTCCATCTCTAGCGCCTGACCTTCGGCCAATGCTTCCTCGACGAGAGCCAGGCTCTCCTCCACCGGCAGCGTTGTCTCTGTCCAGATGGAAAAGACGGCGCGGCCGTCCAACGCGTCCCGCAGAGCGCTCAGCGTGCGCCCGGCGGCGGCTTCGGCGGCGGCCAGGCGACCCGGCTCTGCCAGCGCCGCCAGGTGCTCCAGCAGCCCGGACGGCAGGCGCACAGGCAGCCTGATAAAGTCCCCCAGCGCCCGGTAGACCTGAGCTGTCATCCACAGATGGGCGGCACCCCCATGCCCGAGGGCAGGGTCGGCCGGCGCGGCTTCTGGGGCGACCTCGACGCGAGGCGGCACGCCCTCCTGCTGCGTCAGCCGGCGGGCCAGCAGCGGCAGTCGTCCCTCGTCCACCACGACGGCGCGGCGGGAAAGAGTGCGTTGGATGTGGCGACGCCCGCGCCTGGTGCCGCTCAACCGGGCGAGGACCGCCGGGTCGGCCACCTCCAGCACGGTGAGACGCCGGATGGACATGCGGTCGGTGGCTTTGGCCCACCCTGTCAGCGTGGCGACCTCGGCGCCGGTGAGGGGGCGTTGCGCGGCGCGGCTCAGACGTTCCAGGAGGGCGGGCAGCCTGTGGCCCCGATGCAGGGCTCGGATCCAGCTCACCTGCGTGATCTGATAGGCCTCGTTTTCCAGCCGCTCGGCGCAGCTTTCCAGCGTCGCCAGGACCAGTGGGTCGAGGCGGGCGCCGGGCGGCGTAAAGATCAGGCCGGCTTCCAGCGTAAAGGGCGGCGGGGGCGAGACCTGGGGCGGCGGGTGGGCTTGCGGGTCCAGGTGGTGCGCCCCCCACGGCGTCAGCCACAGGTTTTCATCCCTGCCGGCGATGACGGCGGCGCCCAGCCACACCAGCGGCCCGGCGAGCAGGGCAGCGACGGCCTCGCCGAGCCGGGTCTCCGGCTCAAAGAGGGCGGGATCGAGGTGATTTCGCGGTTCGGGATCGCGGGCCAGCAATCTTGCCGCCACATCCCGGGGCCGGCCCAGCGACCGGATGCCGGGATCATCGGCAGCATCCTGGCGCAGCGTGCGCAGCAGCGCCGCGACGAGCACCCTGGGCGGGAGAAGCGCGTGGCCGGGGAGGCGGCAGCGGGCCCAAAGCTCCGGTGACGGGGCATCGAGGCCCTGCCAGAGTGACTGCCATTGCGCATAGGGCGCAGCGTCCAACCACATCCAGGCCGCGGGCGTGGGTTTGAGAAAGGGACCTGTCAGGGCGACCAGGCCGGCCGTCTGGGCCAGGTAGTGGAGGAAGCGGCGGCGCCCGGTCTGCAGTTCGCTTCGGGCCTGGCGATGGGCGGGCGTGATGGCGCAGCGCGTTCCCCACTCGCGGAGCAGGCGCAGGGGCAACCAAAGCCCGTGCAGCGGGCGCACGTCGGTGCGCTCCAACAGCGCCAGCAACTGCGCCACGTCGTGCAGCGCGGCCGGCGCTGCGGGCAGTTCTGCCGGCGCCGGTGGGGCCTCCGTCGCCGGCCCAGGAATCGGCTGCGGGTAAAAGTCCAGGAGGTCGTGGGGAATAACCAGGTCGCGCGTTTTCCTATCCCAGAAGAGCAGGCCCAAAAAGTAGGGCCGTTCGGCTGGCGAGGAGGGATGTTCCCAGGGACGGGATGGCGCGTCAGGCTGCCAGGGACGATAGGGGTGAAAATCGCCGTGACGCCGGGCGATGTGGTAGCCAGGCAGACGCCCGCCGGCCAGGCGCAGGTCCTCGAGCACATTCTGCTCGGCCGGAGAGAGCGTGTCCAGGGCCGCCTGCCGGCGGTCGGGGTCGGCCAGCGCTTCCTCCAGCAAGTCGAGCAGGCCGGCTTTGGTACAGTTGTGGGGCACGGCGACGCCGCGCTGCCGGGCGATCACGCACAGCAGCCGATACGACGT